>NZ_JABANU010000040.1 GCF_016238445.1 Staphylococcus canis | reverse complement strand
AACCAAGTTGCCCGCTTTTGTATTCTTGTAATATTTTAAGTTTGAAATCTAAACTATAACTTTTATTCATAATTAAACACCCCAAAAGTTGAATTTTGTAGGTTCAACTTTTGGGGTGCAGTACATGATTGCCCTCGCTTTTTATATTAAAGATTAATGATTATGTTCATGGTCGTGGTCATGCTCATGATCGTGATCTTCGTGATCGTGGTCATGCCCTTCATGTTCATGGTCATGTCCTTCATGATCATCTTTCGCCATGATTTTAGAATCTAATGCTTTTTTAAGGTTTTTAATATTTTCATCCATTAATGTTTGGAATGTTGCGTCTTTGCTTTGATCTTTTGTGATAGCTTCCATGTTGTTGAATTTTAATGGTTCTGCTTTTGTTTCTTTGCGGATGGTATCTGTCACTTTATTCGCAACGTTTTCTTCATATAAGATGTATTTAGCGCCTGAGTCGTTGATTTCTTTTACAATTTGCGTTAATTCTTTTTGTGATGGATCTTCAGCGCTTAAACTTTGAATACCGACTTGTTTGAAGCCATAACGGTCTGCAAGGTAACCTAATGACTCGTGAGAAATAAAGACTGCATGGCCTTCATGACCTTTAGTCGCCTCTTTTAAGTCACTGTCAATTTTTTCTAAGTCTTTTAATAATTTATCCGCATTTTTTTGATAATCTGCTTTGTGGTCTGGATCTTGTTTGCTTAAGTCATCGCGAATGGCTTCAACGAATTGCTCATCTAATTTTGGATCTAACCAAACGTGTGGGTCATACATGCCATGTGCGTGCTCATGTTCATGATCTCCTTCGTCACCGTGATCATGGTGGTGGTGGTCAGCTAATAATTCATCTTTATTAATATGATCTTCTAATGATAATTTTTTGTCATCTTTTTTAATCGCATTCGCTACTTTTTTAGACACAGGGTCTAAATCGTCACCTGTATAAACGAATAAGTCCGATTTTGTTGCGTTAATGATATCTTTTTGTGTCGGTTCAAAGCTATGTAAGTCGGCTCCTTTTGGATAAATCGAATCCACCTCAATATGTTCGCCACCGATTTGTTCAACAAATGATTCAAGTGGATACACTGTTGTTGTGACTTTGATTGCGTCATCTGATTTTGCTGCGTCTTTAGTTTTTGATGCATTGTCGTCACTTTGTCCGCATGCTGCTAACATTGTTCCTGTTAACGCAACAGTCGCTAAAAATTTCATACTTCTTTTAATCATTACGTGCGCCTCCATTTATATTTTATATATAGTAATCATTACGATTTAAAATTATAGCGGAATTTCTGTCAAAGCGCAATGCTTCATGTCACATTTTTATACCAGTCAATCATACACCGTCACATTTTCGTCTTTTTCACGTAAAAAAAAGCGTACAAATACGGAGACTCTCCCCGTACTCATACGCTTCTTCATTAAGATGCCGTTAAAGCATCTTTCACCGCTTCTGCCACAAGTTTCGCAGAGGCTGGATTTTGTCCTGTGATGAACTGACCGTCGACTTCAAGATGGCCTTTCATCGGTATTTTCGATTTACGATAAGTCGCATCTTTGACTTTCAGTTCCGTTTCTAATTCAAATGGAATATATTGTTTGCGATTCGCAAGTACTTCTTCTTGATTAGAAAAGCCTGTAACTGTATGGCCATCGATTAAGAAATGATTGTCAGACCCTTTTACTTCAAGTAACGCACTTGTACCGTGACACACTGCTGACACAATACCATTTTGATTATAAATCGTATTCACCGCTTCATGAATTTTATCATTATGCACAAAGTCATACATCACACCATGTCCACCTGTAAAGTAAATCACATCGTATTCTGATGGATTCGCTTCATCAATAGAGGGTAAATTGTTTAAACGCTGCATGAATACGTCATTTTCATAATATGACTTTGTTAATTTATCTAAAGTTACTGGCATTAAGCTCATCGGGTCCAGTGGTGTTTTGCCACCTTTAATATTAAATAGATCGACTTGAAAGTTAGGATCGCCTTGAAACACATCATAAAAATGTACAAGCTCACTTAACCATAAGCCTGTCGGTTTATCAGAACCATCAAATTGATCATGACTTGTGTTCACTATCATTATCTTTTTCATTATTACACGTCCTTTTATAATGTCGTGCCTCTACTATACCCGCTTTGCTTCCTACTTCAAACTTAAAAAAGTTGAGACAACAACCGTCGCCTCAACTCAAGTGAACCTATTGAATCATCTACATTTCAATAGATTCAATTTAACTGTTTTGCAAATGAGAATAAGATTATTTTATAAAATTTAATATCAACCGTCAATCTTGAATGTATATCGCTTGTGCGATAGATTGAGTTTTAAGATACGTTGGAACATCAATGACACGTTGGTTTAATGAGCCTTTATACGGTAAATTCGGTTGATATAAATGCGCGATAAACATTCCGTCAACAAGCACATCAATCTCGCTGAGTATCGCTTGACGTGCGCGTGTGCTTCGACTTAAATATTCAATTTGAAACCCTGTCCACATCCAAATGGTTTTCGTCTGTCCAAAGCGCTCACGAAACGCATGGATGAGCGGTGTAATGACGTTTAAATTACAAAACGGTTCGCCACCTAACAGACTAAGTCCTGAGATATAGCTCGGCGCACACGCTTCTAAAATTTCTTCAATTATATCATCCGTCAAAGGTTCGCCGTAACGAAAATGTTGTGCTGCAACATTATAGCACCCCTCACATTTAAAAGGACAGCCTGAAACATATACACTACACCGCACACCTTCACCATCGACAAAGCTATGGTATTCAATTTTCGCGATGTATCCCATTCCTTTCTCAAGTACAGTACTCACGAAGATGTTCCTTTTAAATGCTTCACACGTGCACACATTTCTTTATGACGCCCTTCAATCGTCGGGCGTTGGACAGGGTTTCCTAAATAGCCGCATGTGCGTTTGACTACATCAACCGTTTCAGGATTAGCGTTACCACAATGCGGACATTGATAGCCAATAGGTGTCGTCTCAAAATCGCCCTCAAATCCACATTCATAACATCGGTCAATTGGAATATTTGTCCCTAAATAACTGACACGGTCATATGCATAGTCCCATACTGCTTCTAACGCTTTCACATTATGTCCGAGTTTCGGATATTCGCAGTAATGAATATAACCACCACTTGCGTAATACGGATACTCTTTCTCAAAATCCAGTTTTTCGAATGGGGTAATATCTTTCCGTACATCATAATGGAAGGAATTCTGATAATAGCCTTTATCTGTAATATCCCGAACCTTCCCAAAACGCTCAGTGTCCAGTCGACAAAAACGATCGGTCAGTGATTCACTCGGTGTACTGTAAATACTGAACCACACGTCATACTGCGCCGTCCACGTCTTTTGATAAACTTGCATTTCCTTTAATATCTCTAACGTAAACGCCTTGGCTTCAGGATTCGTTTCCCAATTTGGTCCGTAAAACACTGTAGCCGTTTCATATAATCCAATATAACCCATAGAAATCGTTGCTCGTTTGTTTTGAAATAGGGTGAAAACGTCATCCATTTCATTCAAACGATATTTAAACGCACCTCGTTTGTATAAAATCGGCGCATTATTCGGAATCGCTTGTTTCACACGTTCAATTCGGTAAAGTAATGCATCATGAAGCAACGCCATACGTTCATGAAATAACGTCCAAAATTGTGTCATATCACTTTGAGACGTCATCGCAATACGCGGTAAATTCAACGTCACCACACCAAGGTTACAACGGCCATGATTTTCATATTCTCCTGCGTCATTTTGCCATGCTGGTAAAAACGAGCGACATCCCATAGGTGCTTTGAAATCCCCTAACAATTCTACCGTTTTGTCATAATTTAAAATATCCGGATACATCCGTTTCATTGAACACTCTAACGCCAATTGTTTAATGTCATAATTCGGATCTTCTGGCGCAAAGTTCAATCCTTTTTTAATTGAAAACACAAGTTTAGGAAAAATGGCAGTGATGCGGTCTTTCCCTAATCCTTTAATCCGTGTGTTTAAGATGGCTTGTTGGACCATACGACTCAGACGGTCTTCACCAAGTCCAAAACCAAACGTCACAAATGGTGTCTGACCATTAGAGGTATATAGTGTATTAATTTCATACTCCAAACTTTCAATCGCATCTTGGATATCTTGAGTTAATTGTTCCTCCACATACGCTTCAACCGCTTCTCGCTTCACAAAACGGTGTGCCATGTCACGATGTTTCGCTTCATTATATGCCGCATATGTACTCAGTAACTCATCAATACGATCAATCGTACATCCACCATATTGACTGCTTGAGACATTCGCAATAATTTGAACCAGTTGTGCTGCCGCAGTTTGAATCGATTTCGGTGATGTCACTTCCGCATTACCAATTTGAAAACCGTTCCTAAGCATTCCTTCTGCATCAATCAAACAACAATTCGTCATCGGTTGAAACGGATGATAATCTAAATCATGAAAATGAATATCACCCGACTGATGCGCTTCAGCTACGTGTTTAGGTAACAGTTGATGTAGTGCATACGCTTTTGACACCACACCCGCTGTTAAATCACGCATCGTCGCAAACGTTTCACTATCTTTATTCGCATTTTCATTGACTATCGTTGGATCTCGTGTAATCAGTCCTGTCAATTCTTTTTCCAGTTCCATCTTCACTTCACTCTTTCCATATCTAGTAGACAACTCCAATTCTAGATACAAGATATAGTGGTTTTCAAACAATAATTTGCCTGTTAACCAATTTGTCATTACTTTGTATCGATTATGTGAACAAATGAACAAAAGAAACATACTAAGATTAGCTGTGAAGAAATCTATCGTCATAAATTTCTTCACAGCTAATCTTAGTATGTTTCTTTTGAATTCTACTTGAAATTAGCACTTACCGTGCTAATTTTCTTATGTTTAGCGCCATAAGGGCAATTCCAATTTCACATTCGACTTTAGATTGGGTGCGTACGGATAATCTTTTGAAACCCAAATTAGCCTTCAAATTTCCAAAAGCTAATTCGACATCTATTTTACGTTTTTTGTAGATGCCATTCATTTTAGGATCTGAAAGCAATTATTTAGTATAATTTTTTAGATATTCCCATGTGAAGTTTTTCAGTAATTTTTTATTTGTATTCGGATTTTTAGTTTGTTTCATACATTTGCTTCGCAATGGGCAATCGAAACAATCTTCACATCTGTATTCTTTGAAATCTCGACGATAACCGTAATAATTATGTCTAATTCTATATTTGAAGAAATGTAAGTCTTTATTATTCGGGCACAAGTAATAGTCGTCTAATTCATTGTATCGCCAATTTGCAGAGATAAACGGATCATTTTTAAATTTCTTTTTCCCTTCTTTAATGTACGTTCTATAAGTGATTAGTGGCGTCTTTTCAAAATCATGCAGTATCATTTTATAATTACTTTCACTACCATAACCTGCATCAGCTACAATATACTCCGGAATGTCACCATATAATTCTTTCATTTCATTCAAAAACGGTTCCAGTGTTCTTGTATCTCCTGGTTTATTATACACGCCGTAGGCGAGTACAAATTGATTATTCGTTGCTATTTGTAAGTTATATCCTGTTTTTAATTGTCCATTTTTCATGTGGTCATCTTTCATTCTCATAAATGTCGCATCATGATCTGTTGTTGAATAGCTCTTTCTGTCACCATAAATTTCCTTTTGATTCTCATATCTAATTTTGCGTTCTCTAATATCATTAATTGCTTTTTTGCTTTTTTTAATTTGGCCTCGCTGTTTTCTCAATGTTTTACGTTCTTGAGTATTGGCCGTTTTTTCGATTTGAGAAGTTAAATTTTTTTCTTTCTTCTCTAGATAGGTTTCAATTTGATTCATCTCTTCTTTAGACAACTCTTCTGAGGATTCTTTTTTTATTTCTGGAATTATTTCCTCAGCTACTAAAGTTTCGTAAAGTGTATTAGACTTTTCAACAACCGATTGGCTGAATCTTTCGGTATTTGCGAGCTATTGAAAGGTATATTTATTGGCATTTGCTTCAAGCTTAGTTCCATCGATGTAAACCACATCTTCAGATATTAATTTATCTTCGATTAACTGAGCTCTAAAACCAACAAATAAGGTTTGTAAAATTCCCATCATATGTGGATTCACTCTGAACCTATTTATAGTTCTGTAAGAAGGTGTTTGCCCTTGGGCAAGCCACATGAGACGACAGCTACCTTTAAGAAGGAATTCTATCTTGCATCCTGAAAAAACAGATTGAGAATAGCTATAAAGAAGTATTTTTAACATCATCTTTGGATGATAAGAAGAGGGGCCTCTATGATTGTAATAATCATTGAATTCTGCAGCAGGGATGGACTCAACAAGATGATTAATAATAGTAGGAACATCATTTTCTGGAAATGTAATTTCCGTTTCTATTGGTAGTGTAAGTTGAGACATGTTATAATTTTTGTACATATAAAGTTCCTCCGTATCATTTGTTTGTCGTTATTCATTATTATACGTGAGGGCTTTATTTTCTTAAAATAATATATAAAGAGAATCGATTAAGTAAAAATGATTTTACCTAATCGATTCTCTTTTTTGGCTAGGAATTATGTCCCAGCCCCTTCTCAGATAATCTTAGTATATTTCGTATCAAAAACGAACAAATAGAATATTGAGTAAATCATATTTTCAAATTACTTATTAAATAGGTTCTCTTGTAATTTTCTCATAATTACTTAACTTGGAGCAGATATAAATTTATACCACCTTTTTTAAGGTATAAATAACTAACACAAAAAATAATAATATAAATAGTGTCCCTAATATAGTTCATATAATTCTAGTTTAATAATTGTTGTAAGCGCAAAAATGCATCCCCTAAAAAGTTAGATTTTCAGTTCAACTCATTTTTCGGGGCCCACGTTTTTTTACGAAAAGCTCAATTTTTCTCAATTACTAGAATATTCATATTTCAGACTCTAAAAAATCAATATCACTTTTCATTTGTAAAATAAAGATATAAACAGAAACCTACTAAAGCAGCTACCAATCCACCACAAATTCTTGGAATCCAAATGCTTTGCATAATATTATCTAAAATACTTGCTGCAAAAGAACCTGACATAGCGCTAATAACAAATAATATAAACCAATTAAGTGCATTCATTAAAATTCCTCCATATAAAATATTATTTTTAATAACTATTTCTCAAATTTTTAGTGAATATCCACGATGTTATTAAACATAGGATTATTATACCTATTGTATACTGTGAAAATGAAAAAGGCTTTGAACCAACTAATGCAGGATAATAATATATTGGGAAATTTTCTATAAATTGCTTTGTGTGTTCATTTTGTATTGTTTCTAATATATTTGAGAAAATATTGTGAATGAATAATAATAATGCTGTTAAAGTAGCATATATAATGCCAATATGTACCCTATACAAAACCATTAAATATCCTAGAGCAAAATATGAAGTGACTAATAGTATTATATTGAATAGAAAGCCTATAATAAATTTGAAAGTTAATGCCCCTTCTACACCGAAATTTTTAACTATAATTAATAGTATTATGCCTATAGAAGCATAAAGAAGAGCGATTAACACAGATAATATATAATTAGACATTGCGTAATGAAGTCTGTTTTTTCTAGAGTTATTAATTAGAGACGCAACTTTAGTAGAATAGTCTCTATTAACAAAATAAAGTGGATGTAAGACTGCAGCAAGCATACCAAACATACAATAAAAATTTGATACATGTTTAATAGTAAATGGCATATTTTTATATATGGAAAAATACGCTATTAACAAAGGAGGTAATATAGTAATTAATATGTAGTGAACCCAAAAAGTTGAACTTTTTGATTAAGCTATTTTCCTAAGGCAAGATTTCTGTATTCAACAGGAGTCTTGCCTTTTAAATTTACTTTTCTTCTTACGTTATTATAGTAATTGATATA
>NZ_JABANU010000004.1 GCF_016238445.1 Staphylococcus canis | reverse complement strand
GTATCTACTACTGTTGTTGATGTGCTTGGTGACGCGTTTCCTGCCACGTCTGTTGTTGTCACTTGTAGTCCTTCGCCACCGTTAAGATCTACACCACTTGGAATCGCCACTTCATAACTGCCGTTGGTTCCTACTGTGCCTGTTGCTGTTGTGCCGTCTGGGAACGTAATCGTCACTGTACTTCCTGGTTCGCCTGTTCCTGTAACTGATGTCGCGTCTGACGTTACTTCATTCACTGTTGGTGCTTCTGGTGCTGTTGTATCTACTACTGTTGTTGATGTGCTTGGTGACGCGTTTCCTGCCACGTCTGTTGTTGTCACTTGTAGTCCTTCGCCACCGTTAAGATCTACACCACTTGGAATCGCCACTTCATAACTGCCGTTGGCTCCGACTGTGCCTGTTGCTGTTGTGCCGTCTGGGAACGTAATCGTCACTGTACTTCCTGGTTCGCCTGTTCCTGTAACTGATGTCGCGTCTGACGTTACTTCATTCACTGTTGGTGCTTCTGGTGCTGTTGTATCTACTACTGTTGTTGATGTGCTTGGTGACGCGTTTCCTGCCACGTCTGTTGTTGTCACTTGTAGTCCTTCGCCACCGTTAAGATCTACACCACTTGGAATCGCCACTTCATAACTGCCGTTGGCTCCGACTGTGCCTGTTGCTGTTGTGCCGTCTGGGAACGTAATCGTCACTGTGCTTCCTGGCTCGCCTGTTCCTGTAACTGATGTCGCATCTGACGTTACTTCATTCACCGTTGGTGCCTCTGGTGCTGTGACATCAGTCACAGTTACGGTAGTGATTTCCGACGCATTATTTGATGCATCAATTGCTTGTACAGTAATCGTTTCGCCACCTGTTAAATCCAATGGTACATTGACAGTATATTTTCCAGTTGTATCTGCTTGTACCTCTCGTATTGTATTTCCTGGGAAAATCACTTTAACCGTACTACCTGGTTCTGCTTGACCTGTAACAACTGATGAGTCTGATGTTATCGGTTCTACGAATGGTTTGACCGGTGCTTTTGTATCTACCACATTACCAATGCCTGCTACAGAATAATTGCCTGCAGCATCCACTTCATAAGCATATATTTGATCTCCTGGTTTTAAATTAATATCCCACGGCACTCCAATCATCCATGTACCATTACGTCCTACTTTTGTTGTTACCACTTGATTTCCCGGTAAGCGCACTAAAATACGATCTTTATACGTTTCACCATATCCCCATACAATGTGACTGCCAGCTTCTGTATCTGTCACAGTTGGTTGCGTTGGTCGAATTGTATCAATAACATTAGAAATCGTAATGTAAGAATCATTGCCCGCTTCATCAAATGTTTTCGCAACTAATTGATATTGATAGAATAAATTAATATGATCTGGTACGTTCACAGACCATGTGCCATCACTTTGTGATACTGTTGTCACTTTTGTACCATCTTCAAAACTTACTTCAACTTGATGATTAGGCACTGCTGTCCCTTTAACAATACGACTTCCCGCTTGTGTTGGTGTAATCGTTGGTGTTTCTGGTCGTATCGTATCCACCACTTCAGCTGAAACAGTTTGTGAAGTGATTTCACCATTTTTGTAAGCTGTGACTTGAACAGTATCTTGCCAAGCTAATCGGTTGTTTTCAGGTACTGTCATCGACCATGCACCAGAGGAATCAGCTGTTGTTGTTAGCACTTGACCTGATGGTAATGTAACTTCAACACGTGCATCATTACTTGTTTGTCCTGAAATCGTTTGATTATCATACTCAATCGGGTTAACTGTTAATGGTGTTGTTGTTTGTTGATCCAAATAAGGTTCTAATTGAGCTAACAACGCTTCTTTATCTGGCGAAGCAACTTCATTTACGCCTTGCACTAATCGGTACAGTTGTGTACGGTAATCTTTTTCTGGTGATGTTTCCATATTTTGAATTAAAGCATTCACATCGTTTTGCATCGTTTCAGTATAACGCGCTGCAACATCTGTTGGTGTTTCACCTTCTACCATTAGACCTTGTTCTGTTAATACATACGTTACCGTTTTATCGCTTGCTTTAGGTAACGTCATCAGTGCTTCTGTTTCTGCACGTCGAATAAAACGACGTCCTGGTTCACGATGCATAACAGTGATTTTATCGCCATAGTCCATTTGGAATGTTTGCGTTAAATCTGCTTGTTCTGCATTACCTACAAATGATTTATCATAGACGACTGTACCATCTTGTTTTTCAATCGTCACATGAACATACTCATCATTAAAGAAGTAATGGGGTTGACCTTTACGTTGAAGGTACGTCACTGCTTTCGTGCTCGGATCATACGTCACAGATGCAAATTCTCTATCTGATAGTCCGATTAATGAAATACGTTGTGACAATGCAGTGTGAGGTGCGTCTATTTTCGGATAATCCAATGTAACTTCGTTTTTACGATTTTCACGCACTATAAGATATGCGTATTCAGGTAATGCCAGTGTTGTTGATAACGGTGCTACGACTTTATATACACCTGCTCTCACATTATCAAATACTGCAACACCATTTTCTACGACTGCTTGCGCTACTTTTGTAGTACCATCAACCAATTCGACAACCGCACCATTCGCTAGTTGTTGACCGTTTAAATTTAAATTCACTGTTGCCGGTGCTGTTACTGTCGTATCTGCTAGGTCCGTAGATTTTACAAGTTCATATGCTGTGGCTAGACCTAATTTTTCGACATACTTTTGACGCTCTGCTTCATTTTCGATTAACATTGCCAATGGATAAATATACGAGTTATTGTACGTATTCAGACGGTCTTCTAGATATTGTGGTGTATCTAAGTTAAATAAATCGAAATACGCAAGGCCATTATAACCACGATCCGCTAACCAATACTTACCAATCCATGCTGGTACATCAGTCATTAGCAATCCTTCTGACGCTTTTTCACGCACTTTTTGTAACATTTCAGTGACACCGTTAATAGATGTGAGACGTACCATGCGTGTCATGAAATCCAAGCGTTCTTCTACAGTATATTGACCGAATTTGTCGTGTATTTGAGGATCTAGTACATTATCTTGCATATTTTTCTGGAACCCAGTCTGATCACCTTTGTATAACCATCCACGGTCTTTATTTTCTACGTTCATTTGATATTCGTTTGCGAAAATATTATTCCATACTTCAGCAAGTGGCATTTTAGGATCACTAATTAAGTGACCATCATAACCATGACCAATCTCGTGTAAAGCAATCCATCCTTTTGTCAGATAACCATACATTGATTCATCATTAGACCCCATATGATCCCAAGACCAATATGCTAGACCATATCCATTTTTATTGGCTGTTGTAAAATACTTTTGACCCAAATTAAAATTCACTGACGTTGGATCATCGTTAAGACCAATCCACTGATTATATTGTTTGATGACGTTATCGTAATAATCAATCATTTCATCCAAATTATGCAAAGCTTGAGGGTCTTGTTGATTTTTCATATTTAATACACGATCACGATCGACGCGTGGAATTAAAAATGCATTATATGTGCCATCTACAAAAGCATAACTTGAATCTTGGTCCACCCACTGCGTTTCAAAAGCTTCTTGATTTTGACCTCGACGATATGTTGGTAGAGCTTTCATTTGATTATTTTCTACATAGAAATCTACTAGTGGAATTTGATTAAGTCCACGTGGTAAGTAAACGAATGCGGCACTTTCAATACCTGTTGAGACGCTTACCCATTCCCCACTTTTAGGGATGGTTGCACTCTTATTATAATCACCATCATTAGTCATTAAGCTTACACGAAGGTCCGCTTCATTTTGTGGTCTGGATTGACGAATATAGAGATTAGTATTTTCAGGTAAAATGATTCCTAAACTTTCTCTACCTTGACGTAATCCACGTTGCATACCAAGTGTTTGTGCTTCACGTGATCCTGCTAATACAGGAATTTCTTTTTGATACACTTGTTCATTGATACCATCTACAGTAATCGGCTTTGTTTGCGCTTCAGGTGCAGGCATGTTTGGATCTGCTACTGCATCTGTCGCTGCACGAAATCCACTATTTGTTTGTGGTTGTGTGTGTTGTGTACGTTCATTTACAGGTTGACTTTCATCACTTTTTGGTGGTGTTGGCTCCGTTTGATTTTGAAGGTCTTTCGTCTCTTTTTGTGACGATTCCGTACTTTCTACCGTTTGACTTTCTTCAGACGCTACTTCTTTTTTCTCATTAATAATAGATTGTACGGCTTCTGGTCCTGCTTCTTCATTTACCGCTCCTGATTCTGGTACAATCGCATCGGTTTCAGTATCAGTCGTTGTATCCGCTTGTGTTACGTTAACACTTTCTTCTGAAGGTGTTTCTGTTGTGTGTACTTCATTTGATGATACTGATGCTGATTCTGACACAACGTCTGATGTTGTGTTTTCAGTAGTCTCAGTACTTGTTGTCGTTTCAGTCGTTGTCGTATCTATATTTTCATTTGATATAGATTCGGTACTTTCTTGTGATGATTGTTGTTCGGATAATGTAGGTATTTCTGCTGCTTTAGTATCATGCGCCATTGTTAATAATACAGTCGCTCCAAATAAAACTGACGCAATCCCTACATTAAATTTGCGAATGGCGTATTTATTTCGTTTATGTTCCCCAATATTATGATGACTACGCGTATTCATTAAAATCCCTGTCCTCCTATTTGATATGTCTTTACTCTATATTACCAGAGCACAACAGAATACCAAAGAATATTTTAATCTGAGCCGTTCATTTTTATGTATTTATTTTGTTAGACTGCGTAAATCTAAAGTCCTGTCATTTACTCTTACTTAAGACCCATGCGTTTTACAATAAAATCGTGTAATATTGTAACTATGAACAACTCATTAAGGAGGAAGATACGATGCGAACAATGATAAGAGCTGCTATTGCAGTAGTGACGATAATATTCTTATCCAATTACTTAGAAGATCCTGCAAACTTATCAAAAATTGAAGATTTTAAGAATCAAATTGTCTATAGTGATTCGGTACAATCTATGCTTAATAGTGCGCCAATCGAACAATTTAAACAATTTAATCCTAGTGACATTATGCCGTCTGAATTCTTTTAATCATTACATAAAAAAAGACTAAAACCCTAGAACGTATGAGAACGCTCTAAGGCTTTAGTCTTTTACTTTATGAATGAATGCGCAAACGTTTCACACTCATTAATAATAATAGTAATAATATTAAAGTCAGTCCTAAAATAACAGTGTAAGGCACGACGCTTTCAGCACCTTGAATACCAATTAAAGGTGCAATTGAACTCCCAAGCGCAAACTGGAATAATCCAAGTAAACTTGATGCACTGCCACTCCCACCTGTTCTAGATTGCATCGCTAAAGAGAATGCAAGGGGACCTACCGCTGTAACTGGTGTAACACATAAGATAAAACCAAAAATTAAAACGGCTAATGGTAAATGCAACGTTAAAACAATAATGACGAATAAAGCGCCAAATGCTTGAATACATACAAAAAGACTTAATACGCGAATTTGATTCCAAATACGTAATAATAGATTTGATAATTGACTTGTCACAATCAAACCAATACTTGTCACAACCATAAGCAAACTAAAGCTTTGTGGATTTAAACCATAAATATTTTGTACGATAAATGGCGCACCTGCACCATAACTAAATATCATAATATACGTAACACCTTGAAGTAACATCGGTACAACAAATCTTGGTGTTTTTAATAAGTGACCAAAATCTTTAAAGATTGCTTTGAAGCTTTTACGTTGTTCATGTGTCGTTGTTAGTGTTCTCATCTGTGGATGTATTAACAGTGCAATGAAAAGCACGACACCGATGAATGACAGTACCCAAAAAATAGTACGCCATACAGACACTCCAAGAATCAAGCCACTGAGTAATGGTGCAATCACAGACACAATTCCATTGACTACCATTAGCGCTGTAAAAAAGTGACTGAGTTTTTCCCCTTCATACAACTCACCTATAGTAGCACGCGCTAAAACAATAGCACCACCACCTGCAATCCCTTGTATGAATCGAATCAAAATAAACAATTCAACGTTGGTCGCAAGCGCGCTAATGATAGACGCAATAATGACTATCATTAAAATAAATAGTCCTAGCTTTTGGCGTGAAATACGGTCGGCAATCACTCCAAACACAAATTGCCCAATCGCAATACCAATCATTGCGATAGATAATGTAATTTGAGCTTTCGATGTGGTAATTCCAAAATCCTCTTGCACTAAAGGAAGTGCTGGACTATACATATCAGATAATAAAGGACCAAAAGCAGTCATTGTCCCTAAAATAATAATAAATAATAAACTCGTAAAACGTGACGGCGTTTGTGCATTTTGCATAATATTCTTCCTCAATCCTATTTAAAATCGTAAATTTTTATGATGTTAAAAGTTTATTAAACTCCATCAACTTATCATTATATCAATTAGTGTTGATTTTAACACGATTCCATAAAGGATGGTACATTGAGAATAAATTTGTCTTTATAAGTTTGATATCTTATTCCGATAATAACCAGTGATTAATATGGTATTCAATGCTTCCTAAATGTCCATTTTCTTCACGATCTAAAACACGTAAAAAGTCGAGATGACCGACATCTGGATAAACAATAGACTTTACACGTGCACCATGAGCTTTAAAACGTTCAATGCTTTCCTCTGAATCTTTGTTTGGGAAAATGACATCTTCTTGACCCAATAAAAATAAAATATCTGGCATATGTTCAATATGATTAATATCTTCTAAATAATTCGTATTTAACGTATATTGCAAGTCTGTCACCATGGCATCAATCGGTGCGAAATAATTCATGAAATTAATATCTTTTTCATTTTTGTACTTTTTAGAAATGCCTTTTTCTAAAACATACTCAGGAATACTTTTAATCATTCCATCTTTTGTGTTGGGTGTCATCTCTTTAATCGCTTCTGCAAGCAATTTTGTAACACGAATTTCTTTGTAATCGATTTTCGCTGCACTATTTAAATATACAAGATGCGTAATCGGTAATGTATTATAGCCTGCAAGTTTTGTAGCAATCAGACCACCCATTGAGTAACCGATAATTGCCAATTGTTCAATTTGACGACTTTGTACAATATTTACAAGCGCTTCGTTAATGCGTGTCGCATAGTCCGATAAATCATGTGTCTTACGATTTAACGCTGTACTTTCCCCTCGTCCTGGACAATTAATAAAAATCAACTGTTCATCGTGTAAATATTTTTCAAAAACGGTCATAATTTTATAATTCATCACAGCGCCATGTAACAATACAATTGCACGACGCGGGTGTGCAGATCCTGTTGAAAATATTTCTAATTGGTCGTTATCATGTTGGGTTAACGTCATAATTTGTCTTTGATAATTTGTGCGTGACATCGTACTAACCTCTATTTCTAAACTTCTCAAAACTGGCCTGTCAAATTTCTTAGACTTATAACCTAAGTGTGACGAGCACCAATGATATCCGATTTTACTTTTCATTATATTATAACAATAATATAGTAGAAAAGCGTCACAGTAAATCGTGCTAAAGGCTTATTTTAATAATCTTTAACGCCCCATAGTTTTGCTTCACATTTTTTAATAATGTATTTTAAAACTTGAATACGTGCTGTTTTTTTGTGATCGGCAGGCACAACCAACCATGGTGCATACGATGTATTTGTTTTTTCAATCATGTCATCACTTGCTTCTACATACAAGTCCCATTTTTCACGATTTCGCCAGTCTTCATCAGTAATTTTCCATTGTTTGTTCTTATCTTCTTCTCGTGCTTTAAATCGTTTCAATTGTTCTTCTTTATCTAGACTTAAGAAGAATTTTAATACTATCGCACCTTCATCCGTCCACATTTTTTCAAAAGCATTGATCTCATCATAAGCACGTGACCATTCATCTTGAGACGCAAAGCCTTCTACGCGTTCAACAAGTACACGGCCATACCAACTTCGGTCGAAAATGCTAATATGTCCACTTTTAGGCATTACTGTGGCAAAACGCCATAAGTAATGGTGATTAAGCTCAACATCTGTCGGCGCACTAATCGCTGTGACCGCATAACCTGTCGGGTCTAACAATTCACGTACGCGTTTAATATTACCGCCTTTACCAGCAGCGTCCATTCCCTCATAGACTAAAACGAGTGGAATTTTACGTTCATATAATGCGAATTGTAGTTCTCGTAAACGTAATTGCAGTTCCTCAACTAATGCATCATACTCTGACTTCTTAATTTTTGTTTCAGGTTTTTGGAAACGTGTTGTAGTAAATCCTGGCGTAAACTGTCCATCTATCACACGTTCGCGTTTTTCATAATTGTCAATTGCCTTTTCAAGACGTTTAATGAGATAACGATACATTTGCTCAATTGCTGCAGCACGATGCGTATAGTCAATAACTTTAAAACTATCATCCATAAGTTCTGACATCATCGCTTCATACTGTGCCTTTGGAATGAATTGTTCATATTCTTGCGCTTTCCAATTTGTCAGCGGATTGGCTTTCATTTGTTCAATATGTTCTTGACGTTTTTCTTCATTTATTTCTATATAAAATTTTATAATTTCATGTTGATCAGCCATTAACATATCTTCAAAATTCTGGATGGCCTCTGTCATCACTGTACTATTTTGAAAAATAGATTTTTTTAATTCATGCACACGATAATCAATAAAGTGTGAATACCAACTTCTAAAATAGATATTAATATGTCCTTTTGATGGTAATGTATTCCAGAAGTTTTGTAAGAATTGATATCTTAAATCAAAGTCTGAAGGCGGCTTCGTTGCGATAAAATGTGAGTACTTGGCATCTAGCGTTAACAACAACTCATTCGTTAATCGCGTTTTACCAGATGCTGGCACTCCTTCAAATACAATCATTACCGGTATACCTAATTCATGCGTGTGTCGTGTGAGTTCAGCTGCTTTCAATCGTAATTGTTCAATTTTTTGATTCATACTTTCACCTCAATTACTTCTATTATACGTAAGTTTTATAGAATCGGCTATGAAGAGTTATTGTATTATATCTTATCATTTCAGATGAAAAACAAATGATTTTCAGTGCATTTTCTTTGATTTTTACATTATTGGACTGTCATCTGTATTACATTTTCAAGTTCGAATGTAATATTTGTAATACCATACATTTGCAAATTAAAACCATGTAAATTTCTAAAGAACTGTCATGATAGTTCTGAAGCACATTTTATATTGTTAATTCAAGTTTATTTTGATTACAAAAAGATTACAAATTGATGATATGAAAAAGTTCTGTAATACTTTGTTATTTACACGTAATTTACAAAATAACTAAACCTTGTTAAAGTGTGGTTGTTGAAATTTTTGGCAAGTCAAATTGAAAATGAAAATAATTAATTAATAACTGGAGGACTTATTATTATGAAGAAAACATTATTTGCTTCATCATTAGCATTAACTTTAGGACTTACAGGCGTTGCGACTCACGCTACTGACGCAGACGCTTCAGAAATGAACATTGATAAAGCTGAATTAGCTCAATTAGCATTAAATAACGATGCATCATTAAACGAACAACCTGTTCAAGAAGGTGCATATGACTATACATTCACAGTTGACGGCGTAAGCTACCACTTCTGGTCAGATGGTGTTCACTTTGGTTGGTCATACGATGGCTTCGGTAACGCTCCTGCATCAGCTGAATCTACTTCAGTTGCTCAACCAGCTCAAACTGAAGTACAAGATGTAAATGCAGAAGCTTCACAATCAACTGGTGATAACACTGCTTCAGATGTACAACAAGCTGAACCACACGTACCATACGCAACTCAAGCGCCAGCACCAGCAACTACTCAAACTTCAACAGCTGGTTCAGGTGTAAACAGCCACTTAGAATTAATCAAGAGCCGTGAATCAGGTGGCGACTATGGTGCAATCAACCCAACATCAGGTGCAGCAGGTGCATACCAATTCTTACCATCAACATGGAACGCTGTAGCTCAAAGTATTGATCCATCATATGTTGGTGTAAACCCAGCAAGTGCACCAGCTTCAGTTCAAGACCGTTTCGCTCAACACTTATACAACACTGCTGGTCCAGGTCAATGGGTAACAGCATAATCGATATTTAAATAAATTACGAACCAATCGTTAGTATTTCTAGCGATTGGTTTTTTTATATGGTTAACACCTTTTCCTTCTAGAGACTGATTTTTGAGTACCTTAGCTATTTTGAGTTGCCATTCAACTCGCGTATTATTTAAAATAGAGAAACTACTCTATAATGTAGGTGATTTATAGAAATGAGAAAATGGCTCTCGCCTCTGATTTTATTGCTCGTGCTTGGTAGTGTCATATTTGCGCTTTTCTATTATAAGGAGCACGTGCAAGAGCACTACGATAAATATACAAAACAATTGGATACATTTTTTGAACAAGATCGAGAAACACATGGGTTTGGCAAATATAACCATCAATTATCGTTTAATGGCAACAATCGTCACTATGGGATTGATTACCGTCTGCCAGTCGGTTCAAAAGTACTCGCTCCAACTGATGGGATTGTGACACGTCTATTCAAAGATGAACTTGGAGGAAACGTGCTTGAAATTCAAGAATCGAACGGCCAATATTACGAATGGTTTATGCATTTAGACAGTTATAACGTGAAAGTTGGCGATGCTGTTCAAGTTGGAGACGTTATCGCAACTTCTGGTAATACGGGTAAGCAAACTACAGGGCCACACTTACATTTCCAACGTATGAACGGTGGTATTGGAAACCGTTATGCAGAAGATCCTAAACCTTTTGTAGAATCACTCCCTAATGGTCAACGGAGTCTATATCAACTTAAATAAATAACACCCCTCCTTTCAACTCATGTTAAAAGAGGGGTGTTTTATGATTAAAAGTATTGAACTGTTTTATCTACTGGTAAACGATATGATGGACGTCCAGGTTCTTTCTCTTTTCCAATTGCTACGATTAACACAGGTACATAGCGTTCAGGATCGAGTCCGAAAGCTTGTGCGATATTTTCACGATCAAAACCACCAATTGGATTCGTATCGTATCCATATTGGCGTGCTACAAGCATTAATTGCATTGCCATTAGACTACTATCTACCTTTACAATGTCATTCATTGCTGGACGTTCTAATGCTTTATATCCTGTTACAAAACGCTCAACAAGTTGCTCTTTTACTTCTTGTGGCATATAACCTTTTTCTACAGCTGAACCATAAATCTCTTCTGCGTATTCATAGTTACGCATATCTCCAAAAATCACAATCATCGCTGCAGATGAATCATTTTGACGTGTATTAAATTGAACAAGCGGACGTAATTTCGCTTTACCTTCTTCAGACTCTACAACAACTAAACGCCAAGGTTGCATATTAATAGATGATGGCGCTAATGTTGCTTTAGTCAGAATTTCATCCATTTCTGAACGTGGTATTTTAACATTCTCATCAAATACTTTTACTGAACGTCGACCTGTTAAAATCTCGTCAAAGTTATTATTTAAAGCCATTGTCATATCACCTTTCTGATATCTCTAAATTTCATTACTCTATTACTCTTAAAGCGTGGTTAGATTATATTTTATATTACCTAAGCATGCAAGTTATATGTATTGAATTCATTTATAATATTATTGCGTTGTATCAATATCCAAAATAAAAAGCCCTTTCGAAAAAGAAAATACGATTACGTGAGATGGCAAAAACTCCGTAACACTATCTTTTTCAAAGGTGCTTTGTTTATAAATATGCGCTTTTTAGACTAATTTAAACTTCGAATAATCATCAACATCACCCAAAGTGTAGTAATCACGGCTGAAATAATAGCCAAGTTTGCAGGCTTTTGACTTTTATGATTTGATGATTTTTTGAATGCTAAAATTGTAATCGTCCACATCACAAATGTAAGTATGCCAAGTATAATAATGAACGTATACATCAGGTTAAAACACCTCCACCAAGTGATGATATCATTGTTATTTTATCATATCTAAAATCACTTAGCCTATGAACATTATCGTAACTTTACTAAATATCGGACATTATTAAGCACAAAAAAGCCTTGGTATTAGGGGGAATACCAAGGACAACTTTAAGAATTAATAAAATAACATCAACAATAAAGGGAGCATAATTGAACTTATCACAGCGGTAAGTATCATGCCAATTGAACTAAAAGCGCCAGACTCAATATCTATTTCAAGGGCTCGGGCAGTCCCGAATGCGTGAGAAGCATTGCCAAAAGTCATCCCACGCGCTATGGAGGATTGGAAATTGGTTAATTTAATGAGTATGGCACCTAAAATACTTCCTAATATACCGGTTGCGATGATAAACATCGACGTTACTGTATCCTCGCCGCCTAACTGATGAGAAACTTGAATCCCAACAGCTGCTGTGATGGAACGAGGTAATAATGTGACAATATCTTCACGACTGTATCCGAGTAATTTGAGAGAGAAGAAAATTAGGGAAAAGTTTAAAATTACTGCTGTGATGACACTCGTGAATATTGTTCGAAAATGTCTAAGGATTTTATGGCGATTAATATACAATGGGTACGCGAGACACACCACTGTACAACTCAGTAACTGATTAATCCACTGACCGCCAACCATGTATGCATGATAGTCCTGACGGAATAAGAGCAATACTAAAATTACTCCTAGCGCTGTTATCAATGCGGGGTTTAGAAATGGCGACTTAAACTTAAGATATACTCGGCGTGCAAGCAAGAATAATAAAATTGTTAGGGCAATCATTATCATAGCTTGCATCCACATTACTGATCACCTCGGGGTTGGTGAAATAGGCGTCCCATAGTCATTTTTTCAGCCACTAAACCTGAACATAATGCTACAAGGATCGTACCTATTACAAGTAATAGGAAAAAGAGTATAAAGTTTAAATCCATTTCAGTGACAACATCCATCACGCCTACCACTGATGGAACGAAGAAAAACACCATCATTGTTAGTAGAAAGTTCGCACCTTCTTTGATCCATTCTACTTTAATGATTTTAAATTGCAGCAGTAAGAAAAATATAAATAAACCAATAATACTACCTGCAATCGGGAGATGAAAATACTGCTGAATCCAATTGCTTGCGAATGTAATCATATAAATTAAAACAATTTGTATGAAGGTCCTTGCAATTTTACTTACAGTCATTTTCAACACCCTTTCTTCATTCGAATAACTTTATTATAACGGCTTATTACACATAATAAAAATATAGGTTTTTCATATAACCCATTACTTTTATCTATGATTCAAAGTTAATGATGAATATTAAGGTAATCTAAAAAGGTATAAGTCGCATGATTAAGATATGCTTCTTTTTTCCAAATGACGCCCATTTCCCACTGCAACTCTTGATCACTCAATGGGATGACACTAATATTAGGATTCTGACTTATAATTCGTACAATATTTTCCGGTAAAATACTAATGCCCATTTTTGCGCTCAGTAGATATTCAATAAAATGCCATTGCGAAATTTTCGAAACAATATTGGGTACAAATCCTACTTGACGGGCTGCCGCAATGATCCTGTCATTCAAATAAAAATCTTCATTAAATAGGATGAAATCTTCATCTTTTAAATCTGATATTTTAACTGATGACCGCTTCGCTAGAGGATGCGATTGATGGGCAACAACTTGGAACTTTTCCGAGTAAAGAGGAAAAGAGTCAAATTGGAGATCATCTACTGGGAGTGACGTGACACCGATGTTTATGTCACCTTTACGAATTTGCGTTTCAATCGTTTTTCCACCGTTTTCTAGTAAATTAAATGTCACATTGGGATACTTTTGATGAAATTGACCAAGTACATGACTAAATCGTTCCATATCCATAATTGCAGATAAACCAATCGTAATATGACCTTGTTCTACACCTAACACACTGCTAATTTCATTCGGTAAATTGTCGTATAACTTTAAGATTTCAAGAGATTTATCATAAAAAACTTTACCAACATCTGTTAGCGCAAGCTGTCTTTTAGAGCGATCAAATAATGTATTGCCGAGCTCTTGTTCTAATTCTTTAATGGCTTTACTGATCGTAGGTTGTGCAATGTAAAGCGACTCTGCTGCACGTGTCATGCCCCCTTGTTTCACAATCTCAACAAAGTATGTCATTTGTTTAATATCCATAGGTTCACCTCATTGTGTTTCTCTGTGTTATCTTAACATGCGTTATGTTCTTTCTCTATAAAGATATCAAAATACGGATCAAACATTTTTCATTGTAATAGATGCAGGTTCGATTAAAACTGCAAACAATTTAAAAATTGGCTATCTTTCACAACATGAATTTGAAAGTAATAACAATAATACTTTGTTGAACACAATTCGTGAAAAAGTAAATGTATCAGAAGGTAAAGCTAGACATATTTTAGCTGATTTTGGCTCTATACTTTTAACGGTCAGTGAATATTTCACCAACTATTAAAAGTATAGAGCCAACAAAAAAGGGTATTACATATTAGTCGCATATGACTAACTGTAACACCCTATAATGTCACTTACTTCACTATCATCACAGGAATATTTACCCGTTTGGCAATTTTATGTGTGACATGCCCAAGCACATGTTTAATATCAATTTCTGAACGCTTGTTACTCATTACTACAATATCATATGGATGATTTTCAATTTCTTCAACGATTGTTTTTGTTGCGGTTCCAGTTGTGAATTTTACTTCATATTTTAATGATTGTTCATCTAGTGTTTCTAAAAATGGCTTAATTTCTTCTTCTTTTTCTTTAACGACCTCATCAAAGTGCTTTCCTTGATAACGGACATAATTCGCGAGTTCCATTTCTGATATAACGTTAAAAATCACAATACGATAATCATCATTTGCGCGTGTTAGATTAACCAATTGCTCTGGTATATTTTTAAAACTGTTTCCAAAATCGTAAGGTACTAAAATATTTTGATACATGATACATCCCTCCTCGAATATATACATATCTCATAAAAATAATCTTCTATTATATATCCTTCCTCATCTCTATTATATCAATTTGATAGCGCTTTCACAAGTGGCCTTAGTTTTATAATAAAAATAAAAGTTTGATTTTTAATAGCTTCTCTTATTTAAAAATGGTACTTTATAGTTACCAAAGGAGCGAATGTTATGTATTTCACAGAACTAACAAAAGATGAATATCAATCTTTTATACAATCACATCCGAGTCAATATACACAATCTATTCAACATTTTAATTATAGACAACAAGCACAACAATCTGTCGCGTTATTAGGTGTTAAAGATGAGATGAATCGCGTGATTGCGGCAGGTCTTTTTACTATGGCCCCTGTGATGAAGTTTTTTAATTATGCTTATAGTCACCGTGGTCCAGTGATGGACTATCGTAATATTGAGCTTGTTGATTTTTACTTCAAATCTCTCACAGACTATTTATGGCGTCAAAAAACTATTTTTGTATTAGTAGATCCTTATATTATAGAACATATTCGTAATCACCATGGTGAAATTGTATCATCTTATAATCACAATGCGATGGTTTCTTGCCTTGAAAAGTTAGGCTATCGTCATCAAGGTTTTTCAGTAGGATATGGTAAAATGAGTCAAGCACGATGGCTCTCTGTTTTAAATCTAGAAGGGCAAACTGAATCTGAACTTTTAGCGAACATGGATTATAATACGTCCCGTGGTATTCGTAAGTCTATCGATATGGGTGTGAAAGTACGCGATTTAACTCCAGATGAATTCGACATTTTCTACAGTCTCTATCAAATGGCTGAACAAAAACACAACTTCTCCTTATTTTCAAAGGATGATTTAAAACGCTTTTTATCTACTTATGAAGGTATGTCACATTTAA
This sequence comes from Staphylococcus canis, assembly GCF_016238445.1. Classification (GTDB taxonomy): domain Bacteria; phylum Bacillota; class Bacilli; order Staphylococcales; family Staphylococcaceae; genus Staphylococcus; species Staphylococcus canis. The sequence continues at coordinate 100,786 of NZ_JABANU010000004.1, read as the reverse complement.
AAGTGGCCTATTTAGATTTAGACGAACATCTCGATCACTTAAAAAATGAACTTGAAGCTGCAGAAGCGAAACGCAAACGCCTTCAAGACGCTGTAGACCAAGCACCATCTAAGAAAAAACGAAATGTACTCAAAGATCAAGAAATTATCGTCTCAAGTATTCAAAAACGTCAAAAAGAAGCAGAGCATTTATATCAACAACATGGCAAAACGCTTTATCTTGCTTCTGCTATTTTTGTAGAAACTGAACATGAGTTAACTTATATGTATAGCGGATCCAATCCTCAATTTAACCGTTACATGGGGAATTATGCATTACAATGGGCAATGATTCAATATGCATTAAGCCAAAATATACCGCGTTACAATTTCTTTGGTATTACTGGTGACTTCACACCTGAAGCTCAAGATTACGGCGTACTTGATTTCAAAAAAGGCTTTGGTGGGCATGTGGAAGAACTCATTGGAGACTTTATCAAACCTGTACACCCACTACTCTATCAACTATATCGCTTACGCAGTTAAAATGACTCGTTTTAAAACAAAGAGGCTAGATGCTCATAACGTTACTTTGATTATTAACGTTATAGTGTCCTAGCCTCTTTTTTAATATCAATATATTAAGAAGCAAATATCATTTCATCAAATTGACTTCTTAACTGTTCAGTATCCATCTCATATCCTATTACTACTAAATATGATGGTAAAGACACTTGAGTCGTTTTTAAATCAAGATGATATGGCACATATTGTACGCTTTTTTGTGTGTCATCATCCGAAAAATCAACAAACCCCTTAACTCTGTAAACGGATTTCGGAAGTTGTTTTAAACATTCAATTAATGCATGTTGACGAACGGGTCTCTCTATCTCATATAAAAAATGAGTCATATGCGCATGATGATGTGTCGTTGTTGAGTGCGGTATGTGTGCTAATTTTGAAATTTCGTCGAGTGTCATATCGCCATTTTGTGTTAAATAGTAAGGAGTATGTGGATATGTATCTTGTACAACTTGTGTAACATGTGCTAACTCAGTTGTGTCCACTAAATCAATTTTATTAATACATATCGTACTTGTATATTTTAACTGTTCTGCCATGAGATGTTGTACAGTTTCCGGATATGACTCTCTTTGCTGCATCGCTACGGCATCGATAATCCCAACTAAGTGTACGTGATTGGTAATCGATGCAAGCACAGGTGTTAGACACGCATCTAAAACATCAATAGGATGGGCAATACCACTACATTCAACAAAAACAACATCAGGTTGATGCGACAGATAAAGCTCATGTAATTGTGTGGTTAAATCCGCCTTTAAGGTACAGCATACACATCCATCTGTCAATGGTGTCACTGATACATCATTATCTACGAGATGTGCATCTACATTTTGATGGCCAAAATCATTCATTACGACTGCCATTTGCAGTGATTTATTTTTGGCATCACGAATTAAAGCGTTTAATAGTGATGTTTTACCACTCCCTAAAAATCCCGTTAAAATGATAATATCCACTAATATCCGCCATCCTTCATCCAATCACGGAAAAAGCGACTGCCTGTTGTCTTATTTTGCCCTTGATATTTACCTTGGTACATTACAGTTGGTGCTGTTTTTGTCATCGCAAGTACGATTTGACAAATGCGTTGCCCTTGTTGAACTTCAAGCGGAAAGTCATTTGCGTTATACAACTCTAACGTGATTTTCCCTTTAAAACCTGGATCTACCCAACCGGCATTTTGAATAAATAATCCTGCGCGCCCCACTGAACTGCGCCCCTCGATAAATCCAGTCAGATCACGTGGTAACGTCAAATATTCTTCAGTCGTTGCGAGTATAAATGCGTGTGCCGGAATCACAACACGATCTGCTTCGATATCTTCATATGTAATCGGTTCGCTTAACTTTTGTACGCCATTTTGAGGTGCTTGCGGTTTTAAGTAATGTTGGCCTAATGTTAAATCAATTGATGCTGGCTCTACATGGGCTTTTTCAAAAGGTGAAATTTTAAGCGTGCCTTGCTCAATAAATTGAAAAATATCACTATCTGATAAAATCATAATCGTCCCTCACTTTTCTATTTTTCAAATCGTAATATTTACGATTTTAACACTTCAAAATCTATCATGCTCCCTTCAAATATACAAGCAACATGAGTATCTCGTAAATACAAAAAGGTCAAAACAACATACGTCCTTAAAGTTATTTTCTAAAGACGTATGTGCTTCGACCTCGATCATGTTAATTCACATTGATTTAGATTTTAGAATAAGAAATAGCGTTGTGCTAAAGGTAATTCTGTTGCTGCTTCACTTGTAATTTTCTCACCATCTACAAATACTTCATACGTTTGTGGATCGACATCAAGTTTTGGTGTCGCACTATTATTTTTCATATCTTTTTTCGTAAGTTGACGGATATTGCGGACTGGACGTACATGACGTTTTAGATTCAATGTACGACGAATACCATCCATATATGCCGCTTCAGAGACAAATGTTATAGCAGTACTTTGTAAGTTACCACCAAGTTGTCCATACATTCGACGATATTTCATCGGTTCTGATGTTGGAATAGATCCATTAGCGTCACCGTTTACAGCAACGTTAATTAATCCACCTTTAACGACCATTTCAGGTTTAACGCCAAAGAAACGAGGATCCCAAATGACAAGGTCTGCAAGTTTCCCTTCATCTACTGAACCGACATACTCAGAAATACCATGTGTAATCGCAGGGTTAATCGTATATTTCGCAATGTAACGACGAATACGATTGTTATCATTGTATTCTGAATCTCCTTCTAACGCGCCACGTTGTGCTTTCATACGGTGTGCCACTTGCCATGTACGTGTAATCACTTCACCTACACGTCCCATCGCTTGAGAGTCTGAGCTGACCATACTGAAAACACCCATGTCTTGTAGAACGTCTTCCGCTGCAATGGTTTCTTTACGGATACGAGAATCCGCAAATGCAACGTCTTCTGGGATAGACGCATTTAAGTGATGCGTAATCATAACCATATCTAAATGTTCATCAATGGTATTATGTGTATAAGGTAATGTTGGATTTGTTGATGATGGTAAGACATTTGGATAAGATGCTGATTTAATTAAGTCTGGTGCGTGACCACCGCCTGCACCTTCTGTATGATACATATGAATGACTTTATCGCCAATCGCTTTCATCGTATCTTCCATGAATCCAGCTTCATTTAATGTATCAGCATGCAGTGCAATTTGAACATCATACTCATCTGCAACTTCTAACGCATTACGTAATGCTGATGGTGTCGCACCCCAGTCTTCGTGTACTTTAAGACCGATAACACCAGCATGAATTTGTTCAATCAATGCAGTATGACTTGCTGCTTGCCCTTTTCCAGTAAACCCGACATTAATCGGTAAAGACTCCGCCGCCTCTAACATACGGTGAATATACCAAGTCCCAGGTGTTACTGTTGTTGCTTTACTACCTTCAGATGCACCTGTACCACCACCGATATGCGTTGTAATACCACTTTCTAACGCAACTTCTGCTTGTTCTGGGTTAATGAAGTGGACGTGGGTATCAATACCCCCTGCTGTTACAATCTTACCTTCACCTGCAATGACATCCGTTGCAGCACCTATAACAATATCAATGTCATCCATGATATCAGGGTTACCAGCACGACCAATGCCCATGATATAACCATTTTTTATCCCAATATCACCTTTAATGACTTTATCATGGTCTATTACGACAGCATTCGTAATGACTAAGTCAGCAACACGTTTATTATCACGCGTCATATTCGGGTTTTGTCCCATACCGTCACGAATGACTTTACCGCCACCAAAACTAACTTCATCACCAAAAGATGCATAATCTTTTTCGACACGCGCAAATAAATTCGTATCACCTAGACGAATGGAATCACCAGTGGTTGGACCATATAAACTGTTATATTGAGACTCTGTCATTCTAAAACTCATTTGACTTCACTTCCTTCTTCCATATTAGGTGGTGTGACACGTGATGGATCAATTGGTCCATCAACTGCACCGTGAAAACCATATATATGTTGACGTCCTGCATAACGCACAAGACGTATGTCTTTCTCATCACCGGGTTCAAAACGGACGGCAGCACCAGCTGGAATATCTAGATGTTTGCCATATGCCATGTCACGATCAAACGCTAATGCAGGATTCACTTCATAAAAATGGAAATGGGATCCAACTTGCACAGGGCGATCTCCTTCGTTTTTAACTGTAATCTTTGTATTCTCACGATCTTTATTAATCATCGTTTCAGTACTACTCACAATAATTTCCCCTGGTTTCATAATTGCTCCTCCTATACGATTGGATGGTGAATGGTTACTAATTTAGTACCGTCTGGAAATGTTGCTTCAATTTCAATGTCTGTAATGAGTGCCTCTACACCTTCCATGACATCATCTTTAGATAAAATTTCACGACCATAACTCATTAACTCAGCAACGGATTTGCCATCACGTGCACCTTCTAAAACTTCATAACTGATAAGCGCAATGGCTTCAGGATGATTGAGTTTTAAACCGCGTTCTTTACGACGTTTGGCTAAATCTGCTGCAACTACAAGCATCAATTTATCTTGTTCACGTTGCGTAAAATACATGGGCTTTTGTCTCCTTTTAAATCAAAATTGTATTTCTACGTATCAGATTATAGTCTTACTCAAAACATTAATCAATGAAATAAAGCTATATGAGAATAGTTATCATTTTTCACAAATCATTCATAAAAGAACAAAAACACTGTTAGAATAGGGTTTCATATTACGTTTAAATACTATCAACACTGGAATATTCACAATATTCTCATCTTAATTGTAGTATAATTTTTAGTTCACCTTTTATATAATTTTAATTATTTCTATATTACAATAATTGTCAGATTGGTTTTAACGTGATACGCTTTGAAAGTAAAAATTACTAGAGAAAGAAGTGGCAAAATTGGGCAAATGGGGACAGATTTTTTTAAAAAACGTTTCTCAAGTGATACTCCTTGAAAATATATGGGCTGGAGTCTTGATACTTATTGCACTGTGGATTGGCAATTGGAAGGTCGGACTTGCGGCAATGATAGGGAGTGCACTAAGCATGCTTACTGCAAAGTACTTTAATTACAGTGACGAAGAAATACAGTCAGGTCTTGCGGGATTTAACTCTGTACTGATCGCCATTGATTTAACCTTATTTTTAGAGTGGTCATGGCAGGCTCTCCTCATTATTATATTGAGTATTATTTTATCAATGCCAACTGCGCAAGCAATCAAGAGCTTTTTAAGACCTTTAAACTTACCTGAACTGACAATGCCATTCGTCATTATCACATGGATTGTTTTACTCATGTCTGAACAGTTCAAATTTATCAAAACCAACGTCAATGTATTGCCTTTAACGACTAATTTCAAAGTGGATTTAGATACACCGTTCAAACCTATACAAGCTTTTTTAGAAAATTTAAGCCAAATTTTCCTAGTGGAGCATATGCTTGCAGGGTTATTGATTATCATCGCTTGTTTTGTCGCGTCAAGGCATGTCGGTATCTGTGTCATTTTAGCAAACATTTTGGGACTCATTTTCGAGTTTATTCTTGGTGCAGATATTGCGACAATTAATCATGGCTTATTTGGATTTAACTTAATACTCGCGATTATCGCTATTGGCCATACATTTAAATCTCAAAATCATCTCAATCCAATTGTTGCCTTTATACTTACAGTGTTGATGACACCGATGGCATACGCTGCTTTAGCAACATTTTTTGATCCTATCGGTATTCCAATACTCACATTTCCGTTTATTTTAGTCACATGGACACTCTTACTTGCAGGTCAGCCGAAACAACAGACCAATTAATTACATTTAATATAAAAAACGCGACGAAAGTGTCGCGTTTTTTTATTTAACATGATCAAAATATTGTTCATTTAAGTTGTTAATATCTAAGTGTTCAATTTGGAGTGTCGTATGTTGTAAGCCGTATTTTTCTTTGAGTATACGTTCCAGTTGATTGATGATTTTATAGGCATCTTCACTACTGCGACTATCTAAAACGACATGCGCACTTAAAGAATAATGTTCTGTCGTAATCGCCCATAAGTGAAATTCATGAACATCCAATACACGATCCACAGACGTCATTGTTTCAATGATTTCATCTGTATCAAATTCTTCTGGCACTGCTTCCATCAATACAACCCATGCATTGCGCATGATTTTATATCCACCACGTAAAATGACAACAGCAATCACCATACTTAAAATCGGGTCAATCATTTGAATACCTGTAAAGTGAATTAAAACAACTGCTACAATAACACCTACAGAGTTTAATAAGTCTCCAATAAAGTGCCATAATGCACTTTGAATATTAATATTATTTTCGCTTTTCAGTGAGCGCATTAAAATAAATGTTAAGATAATATTTACGATAAGTCCGATTGTTGCGATAACAAGCATCAAACCACTTTCAACCGGCTTTGGATAAATAATGCGCATAATTGCTTCATAAAAAATCCATAATGAAATAATCGCTAGCGCTAATCCATTTAAAAAAGCTGCCAATATTTCAAAACGTAAAAAACCATACGTGTAATTAGCTGTCGGTTTTTTATTCGCGAAATATATCGCTACCATCGACAAACCAAGCGCAATCACGTCACTCAACATATGAAATGAGTCAGAGAGTAATGCGAGTGAGTTGGAGAGAATCCCTCCAACAAACTCAACGATTGTGAAAAATAATGTAATAATTAACGATAACCATAACGTAGACTTTGAATGTGCTTGTGTTTTCCGATGTTCAACGTGATGAAAGTAATCCCGTCTTGCCATTTAATCATCTCCTAGTTTCCATAAGTAATACTTGCACCTAAGTGTCCCGCTACAACTAATAACGCAAATCCGAGTATTGTCATCACTAGGACACCCCATTTAGTATATTGACTGTATTTTGTAAACCAAACACCTGCTAGTTGTAATGCTGTTGCGATACCGTATGCAACTAAAGCAATCATCGCAAATGTTTCGTGTAGGTGTACTAAACTTTGAACGTGCTGTGGATTAAAGTGTTGCATTGCATAAGCTTCCCCGCTGTCTCCTAACATATAGCTCACCATTCCTGAAAGCATACCTGAAATTAATAATAAGCTTAATGTTAATGAAAAAGAATATTTTTTACCGAAAATAACGTGTGCGATTGCGATAAGTGTCGCAAAGCTTAATAAAGCTATTGGAAAGTGTACAAATAAAGGATGTAAAGGCATTTCAATCAACTCCTGTGTTTTCTTGTTAAACTTAATATACAGAAGTAATCTGAAATGAAACTGAAATTCTTAAAGTTTGATTAAAAAAGTTGTGCCAACACCTTCTTTAGATTTCACTTCCACTGTGCCATGATATCGTTGAATGTGCGCATAAAGTATGGATAAGCCAATGCCAGAGCCTTTCGTTTTCGTATTCGCACGATAAAAGCGTTGAAAAATACGCTGTTGATCCCGCTTTTTAATACCGGCACCGTTATCAGAGACTTTGATTTCAATCCCATTGACTGTATTCGAAGCACTGACTGTTATCATGACAGTTTCATCATTATGCTTAATCGCATTCTCTAATAAAATATTAATCATTTGTTTAAAATGAAGGGGCACAATTGGATGCGTTAAATCAGGAGCATAAAGACGTCGTATCTGTTTATGATATGTCCGTTCAATCGTATCAATCACCCCATCCAAAAGGACAGAAATATTTACAGGCTCAATATTTTCAACATTTCCTTCTTGATCAAGCATTGATTCAATGAGTTGTTGCATATACATGGTCTCATTTTTCATTTGTTTTAAGGTGTGTTGTCCCGCTTCACTTAATTGCTTTGCATCTAACATCTCAATATATTGCAGTCCTAATAAAATTGAGGCTATGGGTGTTTTCATTTCGTGAGAAGCATTTTGAATAAAATGCGTTTGTTCTGCCATGAGCGCTTCATACGTTCGTATTGGCTTACGAACCATATCGTAAATAGCTATCGTTAACAATACGAATGTCAAAACGAACGCCACAACAATAACACTCACTAAAAAGGATTTCGTCTCGTGTAAATCTCGAATGTCTGTTAAATAATATAATGTGCGCTGATTCGATAAAGATGCTTTACGCACATCATATACGCCGTTATCCACTGCTTTAATGAACGGTGTGTGCTTACTATTTAAAAAGTGTTTTTGTATTGTAGCTTTAGAAAATGGGCTATGTACCACGACGATCGTCTCGCCTCTCACGATAAAATAATTTGCTGACTGGTCTACAGTTCCACCTTGCGCCATTGTTTGTTGTGTGTTGCGAAGTTCTCGTGAAGCCATCTCATCTATTTCATGATTCAATTTATAACTGAATAATATCAAAACACTTAAAAATATAAGTGCTAAACTCATTGCTAAAATACTTAAATATTTTAAAAAGACAGGTCCAAACTTGTAAGGTTTCATGGCACCACTTCCAATTGATAGCCTACACCACGAAGACTTTTAATTTGAAGTGTCACATCAAGTTGTTTAAGTTTTCGTCTAAGTTGTTTGATCAGCGCATCAACATTATTATCTGATACATCTTGATCAAGGTGCCAAACCTTCTCAATGATGAGCGCTCTTGAGACCACTTGGTTTAAAAACAGAAGTTCTAACAATTGATATTCATTTCGCGTTAAGTTGATAGCATGATGATCTTTTAAAAAGACATGCTTTTGATAATCATATGTAAGGTTGCCAATTGTTTTATACTGTTGATCCATTGCGTGATAGCGTTTCATAACTGCAATCATACGTGCTTCTAATTCTTCAAAATCAAAAGGCTTTGTTACATAATCATCCGCACCAACTGTCAAACCTTGCACTTTATCCGCCGTTTGGGATTTTGCTGTTAACATAATAATTGGAACCGGATATTGCGCTTGGCGAATAGCTCGAATAATATCAATGCCACTAGTGTCTGGCAACATCCAATCGACTAAAACAATGTCATAATGAACTTGATCCATGTAAAGCAATACATCTTCACCTTCTTGAAGCCAATCCACTGCGTATTGCTTGAGCTTCAACATATTCTGAATCAGTTCTCCCATCATCGCATTATCCTCAATCAGTAATACACGCATGCCGCTCACCCCAATTCCTTATACATACCTTAATTGTATAGTCTTAAACGAAATAAAGGCGGAATAACAAACCTTTCATTTGCAATTCCGCCTTACTGTGTGATTTTATGAACCCTTTCCAAAGTCTTCATTAACTAAAGATTCATCTGCTTGGTATTGTTGAAAAGTTAAATAACCAACACCTGCTAATACAAGTACAAGGGCTCCACCTGCAACATAAGCAGCCCCTTTAAACAATTGATTCATAAGTATCCCTCCAATATTTAAGTCTAGTGTATCACATTCTATTTCGAGTATGCTATTCGCATTACTTTACATTGTTTTAATAAATTGTAATCTGAATGCAATTATTATTTAAATATAACATTCTATAATCAAGGATATTGACATAAATATACGGCTTAATACTATCGACTCACTTAAGTGAGCGCCTTATTATTTTAAGTCGCTATTACTTTTGACTATTAAGGGGAACGATTTTGTTTAATTATGGAATAACATTATTTTGATATTGGGGTAAATTAAAAGAAGGGATGTCCACAATGAACAAAAAAGAACATAAATATAGTATTCGAAAATTAAGTTTTGGTGCATCGTCTATTATGGTTGCATCGTTATTTGTCGCTGGTGCACATCAAGCTGATGCAAGCGAAACAGACGCATCAAATAATACTACAGACGTGCTAACGTCACAAACACACACAACATCACAAGCTAAAGACGTAAACTCATCTGAAGAAGCAGAACCATCACAAGATACACCATTACATAGTGTAGCGTCTCCTGAAACAGAAGACGTATCTTCTTCTGAACCACAGTCTCCAGAGACAAGCTCAACATTAGAAGAAGCTCAACCACAATCAAATGATGCAAAAACTCAAGAAACTGCCACTCAAGACGTAGAATCAGAACAAACACCATCGACTCAGGATACAACTCCTGTTACTGAAGGCGCATCAACAACAGAAGCACCTCCTTCAAGTGATGATACTGCATTAAAAGCAGATGTTGAGTTACCACAAACAGAAACGGCACCTCATTTAGATGATTCAACATCTCATGAAACACAAGAGACTGCTCAATCCAATCCAACAGAGCCCACAGCAGTTGACGCACCTGTTCAAGAAAAAATAGAGCGCGAACCGTCCTCATCAGAGAGTTCTACTGAAGCATCTACAAAAGAGACACCACAACCTCAGTCATCAGAATCTAAAGTAGAGACAGAAACACTTCCAGAAGACGCTCAAACAGAAACACATACACCTAAAGTAGAAACTGATGTAAATGAAGCAGACGTTGAAACAACACCTAAACTGGAAACATCATCAACAAAATCACAACAACCTAAAACAAATGAAACATCAACTCAAGACAAAACAGAAGTTACAACTGACACAAATTCTGACCAAGCTTTACATGAACTAACAGAAGCGGAGACTACTAAAGCAGATGTTAAAGCGCCTACAGCACTAGATTCAAATCACACAACAGCACCAACTGAACGTGATGGTTCTTTACCAGATGAAGGTCTTTCAACGTTAAAACAATCTCACGTTGCGACGACTCAATCTCAAACTAATACACGTGATGCTGAAAAATTAAAAGAACAACCGAATCAAAAAGCGAAACAAGGGTTTTATAAAAATCAAGATCCTATTATTTTAGTTCATGGTTTTAACAGTTTCACAGATGACGTCAATCCGTTTTCTGATCACTACTGGGGTGGTAGTAAATTAGATATCCGTAATGACTTAGAAGAAAATGGCTATGAAGCACATGAAGCGAGTATTAGTGCTTTTGGTAGTAACTACGACCGTGCCGTTGAGTTATATTATTATATCAAAGGTGGCCGTGTTGATTACGGTGCGGCACACGCAGCTAAATACGGACATGAGCGCTATGGCAAAACATACGAAGGTGTCTACAAAGATTGGCAACCTGGCCAAAAAGTGCATTTAGTCGGTCACAGCATGGGCGGTCAAACGATTCGTCAATTGGAAGAATTGTTACGTAATGGAGATCCTGAAGAGATTGCTTATCAAAAAGAACATGGCGGCGATATTTCTCCACTGTTTGAGGGGAATCACGACGGTATGATTACGTCTATGACTACAATTGGTACGCCTCATAATGGTACAATTGCAGCTGACCAAGTCGGAAATGAACCTATTGTGAGACAATTTACTTATGATTTCGCAAAATTCATAGCTAATATGGATACCAATGCAACGCTTGGCTTAGATCATTGGGGGATCAAACGTGGTGAAGGCGAAAATTTAATTGACTACTATAAACGTATCAAACAAAGTAACCCACTCTGGACAACTGAAGATAACGGATTTTACGACTTAACACGCAAAGGCGCTGCTGAACTCAATCAAAAAACATCACTTAATCCAAACATTGTTTATAAAACATACACAGGTGAATCAACACACCCTACTATGCTTGGTAAACAACGTACAGACTTAGATATTCCTTTTTCATATCATTTAACGGGTGACCTCATTGGAAAAGCTGATGAACCAGAATGGCGTGAAAATGATGGACTTGTCTCAGTAGTGTCTGCATTACATCCGGACAATCAAGCATGGGTGAAAGCGACGGATCAAATCCAAAAAGGAATTTGGCAAGTCACTGATGTGTATCATGGTTGGGATCATGTCGACTTTATTCGTCATGATGGCACACTTATGCCAAAACTTTAGAAGAGGTTCAAAAGTTTTGGCATAATTTAGCGGAAGACCTTGTTGCTGCTGAAAAGGTAGTATCATCTAAAGTGAAGGAGGTTCTATAATTATGAGTGGTACAGTTGGGGAATTAATTCAATCTTTCTTCAATGTGTTAAAAGCCATTTTTAGCTTATAACATACATAAGTTGGTCCATACTTCAAACGTATGAGACCAACTTTTTTATACTCTTCTTAATAAATTATTTTATATATTGATTATTGACATCATTAATATCATAGGATATGATATATGCACTTAATTGAAAGCCCTTTCATTTTGAGCGCTATCACTCTTTTACTAAGGGAACGTTTAATTATGGGACACAGTTATTATTGGGGAAATTACAAGAAGAGGTGTCCACAATGAACAAAAAAGAACATAAATATAGTATTCGTAAATTAAGCTTCGGTGCATCATCTATCATGATTGCTTCTTTATTTTTCGTTGGTGCAAACCAAGCGAATGCAAGCGAAACAACTACACCAAATGCCACTCCAGAACCAGAAGCAGAGGCAACGCAACAATCTGAAGCAGCAAGCCTACCTGAAGAAACAGTATCAACGCAAGAGACACCGTTACATAAAGCAACGTCTCCCGAAACAGAAGACACATCTTCTTTTGATACACAATCTCCTGAGGCAACTACAACGTCAAAAGCAAACACATCATCAACTGAAACACATACTCAAGAGACAGACACTCAAGACGTAGAATCTGAACAAACAGAATCTACTCCGCCTGAAGTTGAAAAAACATCAACATTACAAAATAGCGCTGAATCAGATAATAGCGCACAAAAAGAGGAAGTTGCACCATCAATAACGGAAGAGGCTCCTCATTTAGATAATTCAACATCTCGTGAAACACAAGAAACTGCTCAATCCAATCCAACAGAGCCAACAGCAGTTGACGCACCTGTTCAAGAAACAGTAGAGAAAGCACCGACTTCATCAGAAAGTACTACTGAAGCCTCTACCCAAGAAGCTCAATCACAACAGTCATCAGAAGCTAGAGTAGATACAGAGACACGTCTAGGTGATGTTCAAACAGAAACATCCAAATTAGAGTCTGATGTATCCAAAACAGACACAGAAAAAACATCGGCAGTAGAAATACCGTTAACACAATCACAACAAACTGAAACAGACAAAATACCTGTTCAAGATAAAACAGAGGTTTCAAATGAAGCTAAATCTGAACAAGCTTTACATCAATTAACAGAAGTAGATTCAACAGAAAAAGTAGACGTTAAAGCACCTAAAGCGCTAGGTTCAAATCATACAACAACACCATCTGAGCGTGATGGTTCTTTACCAGATGATGGCCTTTCAACGTTAAAACAAGCTCACGTTGCGACGACTCAGTCTCAAACTAATACACGTGACGCTGAAAAGTTAAAAGAACAACCGAATCAAAAAGCGAAACAAGGCTTTTATAAAAACCAAGATCCTATTATTTTAGTTCACGGCTTTAATGGGTTTACAGACGATATCAATCCATTCTTCTTATCACACTACTGGGGTGGTAATAAACTCAACATCCGTAATGACTTAGAAGAAAATGGTTACGAAACACATGAAGCGAGTATTAGTGCTTTTGGTAGCAACTACGACCGTGCTGTGGAGCTATAAAGGTGGCCGTGTTGATTACGGTGCAGCACATGCAGCGAAATACGGACATGACCGCTACGGTAAAACATATGAAGGGGTCTACAAAGATTGGCAACCGGGCCAAAAAGTCCATTTAGTTGGTCACAGTATGGGCGGTCAAACGATTCGTCAATTAGAAGAACTATTACGCAATGGAAACCCTGAAGAGATTGCCTATCAAAAAGAACATGGCGGCGATATTTCTCCACTGTTCGAAGGTAATCACGACGGTATGATTACGTCTATGACTACAATTGGTACGCCTCATAATGGCACACATGCCGCAGATCAAATCGGTAACGAGCCAGTTGTCAGACAGTTCGTTTATGATTTTGCGAAATTTTTAGCTAACGCAGATTCAAATGTAACATTTGGACTCGATCATTGGGGTATCAAACGTGGTGAGGGTGAAAAACTACTTGATTACTATAAACGTATCAAACATAGTAATCCACTCTGGACAACTGAAGATAACGGATTTTATGATTTAACACGTAAAGGTGCTGCTGAACTCAACGAAAAAACATCACTCAATCCAAATATTGTGTATAAAACATATACAGGCGAAGCGACACACCCTACTATGCTTGGTAAACAACGCGCAGACCTCAATATGTTCTTCCCATTCTTAGCAACAGCGAATGTCATCGGAAAAGCAGCTGAACCAGAATGGCGAGAAAATGATGGCCTAGTATCAGTCGTCTCTTCTCTACATCCAGATAATCAAGCGTGGGTGAAAGCGACAGATCAAATTCAAAAAGGTGTTTGGCAAGTTACTGACGTTCTTCACGGTTGGGATCATGTTGACTTTGTAGGTCAAGATGGCCTGGATTTATCACATCCTGTAGAAGAACTTCAAAAATTCTGGCACAATTTAGCAGATGACCTTGTCGCTGCTGAAAAAGTTGTATCTTCTAAAGTGAAGGAGGTCCTATAATTATGAGTGGTACAGTTGGTGAATTAATTCTATCTTTCTTCAATGTTTTAAAAGCTATTTTTAGTTTATAATACACAAAAAGTTGGTCCATACATCAAACGTATGAGACCAACTTTTTCTTATTTAATAATATCAATTAATTCTTTTTTCGATGCTGCACGTGCAGGAATCCAACCAAACACTACACCAATTAATGTAGAAACGCCTACTGCTAAAAGGATAGAACCAAGACTGACGGCACTCTTAATATACTCAGGTGTTAACACATCCACTAAAGATGCGATTAAAATACCAATAATGAGTCCGATAATTCCACCAATTAGACATAAAATGACACTTTCAATTAAAAATTGAAGTTCAATATCGCGTCCCTTAGCACCAAAAGCACGGCGAATTGCTATTTCTTCAGTACGTTCTGCAACTGAAATATACATCACATTCATGACACCGATACCCGCAATAAATAGCGAGATGCCTGCAACAGCTGCCACAAAGTAAGTGATACCGTCAAAGATTTTTCCAATACTCTTCAACGCTTCTTCCATATCAACATACTGATATTCCCCATCACTTGTAGCTGAACCATTTTGATTTAATTTTTTAGCAACGTCATTTGCAATATCTTTCTTCTTCGCATTTTCATCAAACTTTATTTCAAGTTGTGGAAAAGATGACTTGAGATTTGGTAGATAACGATTTGCTGTTTGTGTTGGCATTTTCACAGCATCTGGTACTTGCATATCATCTGCAATGCCTACGACTTTAAAACCCATATCATCAATATAGACTGTTTTCCCTACAGCATCTCCTTTGAACAACTCATCTGCTACTTGAGAAGACAAAGTCACTACGCGATTTTTCATATCGTTATCATCTGTCGTAAATCCATCTCCCTCACTTGCATTCGTCAGTGAATCTACTTTAATGATTGAAATGTCAGTTTGTTGGTCTGGCGTGCGCGCTTCTGACGATAGACCTAATGTATCATCTTCTTTAATACGCGCATCTTTCACACCTTTTACCTGTCTCGCAAGATCAAGATCCGCATCTGTAAACGGTTCTGGATTAGGATTGTCAAAGTTTTTGGCGATGAAGTTAATGAGGGCGGCATCCTTTGCAGCACCTGCATCACTAAATTGTTCATTTGCTGTTTGTTTAAATCCATTACCTAGCGACATAATCGTAATTACCGCAGCAATCCCGATAATAATCCCAATCATGGTAAAGATATTCCGACGCTTATTTTTTAAAATCGAACGTAGCGACACACTGATAATATTCGCTAAATTACTCATGTGTGTTCACCTCTTCTCGTTGCACGCGGCCGTCTAAAATATGAATCACACGGTCTGCTTGTTGCGCAACTTTAGGGTCGTGTGTGACAACAATCATCGTTGTCCCTTGTTCTTGATTCAATTTCATAAATAACGCCATGATATCTTTGGATGTTTTAGAATCTAACGCTCCTGTTGGTTCATCAGCAATAATAAACTTCGGATTATTTACAATAGCACGTGCAATCGCTACACGTTGTTGCTGACCACCAGACAATTTATTTGGCACTAAATTTTCCTTATCAAACAAACCTACATTATGCAGCATCTCAACAACACGTGATTTACGCTCACGTGCATTCATCCCTGCATAAAGAAGCGGAATACTCACATTTTCAAGGATTGTATTATTTTGAATCAGCTTAAAGTTTTGAAATACAAACCCTACTGTTTCATTTCGAATTTCCGCAAGCTCATTGTCTGAACGCTTTTGATAATTCTCGCCATTAAAATAGTAATCTCCGTCATAACCACGGTCGATAAATCCAAGAATATTAATCAGTGTACTCTTCCCTGACCCAGATGGCCCCATGATTGCGACGAATTCACCCTTATCGATACGCAAATTAATATCTTTAAGAATGTGATTAGTCTCGTTACCATTTTTAAAATGACGATTAATATCGACAAGCTCTATCATTCAGACACCTCGACTTTTTTACCGTCTTTGATTTTATTGTCAGGGTTTTTGATGATTTTTTCATTCACTTTTAGACCTTTTTGAATCATAATATCGCCATTATTATCGTCAAACTGAATTTTTCTCTTATGTGCATAGCCTTTATCGTCAACGACAAATACGCGATTATCTTTCGTTAATGCACTTTTCGGAATTTTGATTGTGTCTAATGGTATTGTCGCTTCAACGGTATATCCATTTTTTACATCAAAATCTAATTCTCCAATCATAACTTGATACTTCGATGTTTCATTCCCTTTGCCAAGTTCAGGATCTCGGTCGACTGGGTTATTTGTTGTTAATGATGACTGTGCTTCATCACCTTCTGACGCACCGCTCATCGCCGGAGTAGCACCTGCCCCCGCACTTGCGTTTGCTTCTGTATCATAACTTGTCGGCAATTGCGCAATTCGTGTGATTTTTCCGTTTCCTGTTTTACCATTGCTAGTCACTGTGACTTTAACGTCGTCACCGACTTTAATCTTATCTAAATCAAACTCTGACACAGTTGTTTGAATTTCAGGTTCATTCGAAATGAGTCGTAAAATCGGCGTTCCGTCATTGACGTTACCTTGATTGACGATTTCAACCGTTCCACTAAATGTCGCATTAACACTATTGTATACTTGTCCGTCATAACGATTTAATTGTTTAATCGCTTGATCAATTTGTTGTTGATCTCCTTGAGACTCTGCTTCATTAAGTTGATCTACTAACTTTTGGCGTTGTGTTGAATCTAAATCATAATTCAATAAAGGCGTTCCTTGTTGAACAAATTGACCATCCTCAACTTGTACGCTCACAAAATCACCTATTTGAGAATTATTTTGATATGTTTTAACTGAATTCGGCGAAACTTTCCCCGTTACGCGAATTGGACTTTCTTTTTGGACTTTATATGTATCGTATCCTTTTTTGTCGTCTTGACCACCTTGACCGAAAGCTTTCACTAACAAAGCAATACCGATTAAGAGTAAGACACCAATCACTGATAAGATGATAAGTGTTTTCTTTTTCACATGACACCGCTCCTTATTTCAAATTTTGTAACCCTTTGCATCATAACATAAAATACGTCTGGTGAAATATGAAACTCAAAGTTTTTACAATTTCTTTAATATTAAAGTGAATTTCTATTTATCATTATTTTTTATATTTACGAAATCTTCTCTTTTACAGTTCCATAATAATGTTATAATGAAGTCGAAAATTATAATATCAGGAGGTATATAATGCAGTATTCAAAACCCTTACATATTGAGTCATTCGAACAAGATCGCAACCATCCAAAAGTGGCACTCAAAATTCTTCTCGTTTTCATCATTTCCATTATCACTGCCATACTTAGCATGCTTGTAACAGACATTACACAAACACTTATCGACAGTGGTCTATCCAAGCAACAAGCAGAACAAAGCGCAACTATCGCAAAATACGGTGGCGCAATCGGTGCTGTAATTAGCGTATGGTTCACAATTGGACTCTCAATGCTCATTGTCTTTGTCATCGCAAAAATCTTTAAATCAGACGCACGCGCCAAATCCATGTTTGCCAGCATCTTACGTTATACGATCATCACAGGCATAATCGCACTCATCATACTCGTGATACAATGGATCGCAAACATCGACCCACAACAAATCTCTATCGATTCACTCAACATCTTTGACCCAGGCAACACCAAACTTGGCCTAATCAGACTAACAACACTCATCAGCGCATGGCTATTCGGAGTCATACTACACTCCACACTACACCTAAGCAAAAAAACATCATGGACCTTCATCATCATCTACATCATCCTATTCATACTAATACCAATGCTATTCATCTAAGGTCATTGAGGAAGCGGTTAGGATTCAAGCAGAATAGAATAATGCGTAAAAATTGGTTTTTAATTTTAGCGCATTATGAAATTCTGTCGAGAATCCTGCTTCCGAAATGCCGTCTATCGCCTCCCACCGCATATCATCTAAGGTTGTTGAGGAAGTGCTTAGCGTTTGAGCAGAACGACAGCTACGCTCAAAACTGTTTTTTAGTTTTGCAGCGAAGCGAAAGTTCTGCCGAGAACGCTACTTCCGAAACACCGTCTATCACCAAGGTTGTTGAAAAAGCGGTTAGAATTAGAGTAGAACGTAACAGCTTGTAAAATCGTAATTTGATTTTATCAAGATGTGGAGTTCTACCGATAATTCTGCTTTTGAAACACCGTTCATCGCCTCCCACCAAATATGGCAAAAGGTCATTGAGGAAGCGGTTTGAATTCTAAAGAACCACTTCGGATGGAGTTACATATTTAAAGATTAACATCATATTAAACCTCCAGACGTTAGTGGTTCTTACAAATGCGTACAATCGCATTTGTTCATTTAACACCTGCACATTGCGAAATTCTGTCGAGAATTCAGCTCTCGAAATGCCGTCAATCGCCTCCCACTACACATTGAAAACTTTACTTGAAACACAAAAACCACTGCACATCGTCCTCGTTATTCAACGAGTGACCATGCGAGTGGTTTTTATCAATTGATACGATTTATCGATAGCGTAATGATTGTCGCACTTTATAAATGAATGCGATAACGATGATTATAAACAGCGCAAGCATTAACCAACCTGGAATGCGATCCTGATTATGAGACAATAGGTATAAATGTGCGCTATAGAGTATCCAAATTCCAATTTGCACAACAGTAAATAGTGTCAACGTACCTCTAATACGTGCTTCTGTACCTTCTGTTCTCGCTTGATTTAGATTTTTTTCTAGTTTTGGTGCGAATGTCGCAAGTAATGTAATCACTACCCACAAAATTAAAAATACAATAGGTACAATCCAAAGTTGACTTTTTGAGCCCATTTCATCTGCATGACCACTGAATGAAAAGTGCGTTCCGACAAGTTCAGGCAAGCGTGGAAATATGATGGCTAACCAAACTATTGCGATCATCCAAAGTACAGGGACAATTTTATGAAGATGACGCATGAGCTATCGCCTCCATTGTCCGTTTAACACTATGATGATACATAGAGCCAAACTTCACTAAATGTACTAATAATAAATATAATTCATAAAATTGGATTCGCAATGTTGCGCCTTCTGTTAAAGGATACGCTTCATGATAAGCATCGTAAAACGCTTGTGTAAACCCACCAAATACACGTGTTGCTCCTAAATCAAACTCTCGATCGCCGTATAGTGGAGCTGGATCAAATAGTGCTGGCTGTCCATCTGTTAAAAACATATAATTACCACCCCACAAGTCTCCATGCAGTAATGATGGTTTGCTATCATGTTGACGCAATGTTTCAATCATAATCTGACGTACTTCTTCAAACAATTCATCATCTTCAGGTGACCATAGTTGCTCTTGACGTATACGCTCTGCGAGTACATCAATACGTTGATGGATAAATAAGTCTACCCACGTATCTGTCCAAGTATTGTCAAAACTAATGTCACGTCCTTCATAAGGTAGTTCAAATCCAAATTGACCTTGTTCTGAATAGGTTTGATGTAATTTAGCAACAAGTTGACCGAGCGCTTCTTGGCTTCCTGTATGCCCTTCTTCTAAATAACTAAGCAAAAGGTAAGCGTCGTTTTCAATTTCTCCACTTGCGATAACGACTGGTGCTGTAATCTCTGCTGCTTCAAATGCTTTGAGTCCTGCTATCTCCGCTTCATAAAATGATGCATCACGCCCAGGTTGAACAAGTAAAAAATACGTCTCAGTTTCCGTTTCAACTCGGTACGCTTGATTAACATCACCACCGCTTACAGGTATGACATTGCGCACATCGTTCAGTGGTAATTGTTGATACCATTCTTGATTCATAACCCCGTCCCCCTTTATTAATTTTTAAAATCATTTCATATATAAGTTATAGTATATAATATATCCTCCCCTTTTGATAATATTCGTTAAACACAATCTTTTTAAATGACGTGTCTCTTACTTTATAATGAAAATGTAAGATTATCATTATAGAGGAGTTATTAAAATGGAAAACAAACGCCAATTTATTCTTGATGCATTTAATTACCGTTTTGCGACAAAACGCTTTGATGCAAATAAGACAATTTCAGATGAAGATTTTGACACAATTCTTGAAACAGGACGTTTATCACCAAGTTCTTTAGGATTTGAGCCATGGCAATTTTTAGTGATTCAAAATAAAGAGCTTCGTGATGCTTTAAAACCAATCAGTTGGGGTGCTCAAGGTCAATTAGACACAGCGAGCCACTTTGTGTTGATTCTTGCACGTAAAAACGTTCGTCCTGGTAATGAGTATGTGCAACAACTTTTAAGTGAAACGAAACAAATGCCTCAAGAGATGATTGATCAAATGATGTCTCGTACGACAGAATTCCAAGATAGCAACTTAAATCTTTATGAAAACGATCGTGCGTTATGGGATTGGGCTAGTAAACAAACATATATCCCACTTGCAAATATGATGTCATCTGCAGCGATGCTTGGTATTGACTCATGTCCAATTGAAGGCTTCCAATATAACGATGTGGCAGAACTTTTAAGCGAAAAAGGTTACTTTGACCGTTCTGTCTTTGAACCGTCTGTTATGGTTGCTTTCGGCTATCGTGAAGAAGACCCGTCACGTGAGAAAACACGCCGTTCACAAGATGATGTTGTAACTTGGATTAAATAAATTTAAAAAGCGACACGATACACAGCGCACATCATCCTTTCTATAAGATGGTGTTCAATCTGTAGTATCGGTCGCTTTATTTATGCTTTATGTTCATAACGTAACCGTTGACGATAGCCATACGTACTTTCTTTCACGACTTGTTCATTTAATAATCCCGCACCAATCGCACCAGCAACAGTTGAAATAGATGCGGCAAACCATGGAATACTGAGGTACAATCCGATACCTGCCGCGTGATTCAACCCCACTTGTTCTCCTAAAAACGCTGGTGGCAATAACACGATGGCTGCGATTAAGAAGAAGAAATACAGTGTGAAATAGTAAATCACAATCGCAATCAATAATGTTAAAACCGTAGTGAAATTATAGAGTAAAATGATTCTTGAATGCTTGCGGTTACGGACAGGTTCCCATAATTGGTGTGCAGTCATCACCCATATTAACATGCCGAAGATTGCCATAATGGTGATACTCGCAAGTCGCCATGGTGAAAAGAGTAAACTCATCTGCCACATTGTTGAAAACACCATACCAAATGCTCCAGTTGTAAACGCAATTGCGACAACACTACTTAAACTTGACATCATGTGAAGCGGATTATTCGCAAACGTCATCCCTGTCACTAATCGAAACATCCCCATACCTTTTGAACTTGCCGTATAACAAATATGATATGCTTTTGTTTCCTCTCGGTAATGGTAATGCTTTTTAACACGTGTCAATGGAAATTGACGATTTAATGTTGGCATCATACGCGCATCCGAATCATAAGGTTCGCGTTCAAATTGCTCACTTTGCAACATTTCAACCACTTGAACAATGGTACGTTCTAATCGCTTCTTAACAGGCCTCCATCCATATGCCGGATAAAATACTACAGCAGAACCACTATCTGTATTAATATCTAATGCCAGTACCTCTTGTTCATAAAATAACGGTAAATCTGTCAATGCCAATACATAATCCCAATGTGCTTTATGATGATACGCATTAATATCTTTAAAAATACGATCTGCTGATTCCGCAAATCCTGTCAAAGCATCAACAACGAGTTCTACTTGCCACTCAGTACGATTCACTTCTAACCTATCTAACATCTCAGGCAATTCACGTGCTAAATCTTGTCCTAATCGTTCCGTCACACCTGGCGCAACAATTAGTCCCAATGTTTTTGTCATCGTTATACGCCCTCCTCGCGGTGATCTTGTTTTTTACCTTTGTATTCAGTCGTGTCGTCTGAATCCGTATCATCAAAAGTATAAGATTCTTGCTCTTTTTGTATCGTTTCATAACGATAATATTGACGATACGAGTAAGTCATTTGTCTAATACGTTGTTCATCCTCAACAGTTGACCCCATAGCCCCTGCTAGTAAACCAAGTGACGCAACAAACCAAATCAATTTCATATAATTCGTGATCGGTAACGCCACATCTGCACTTGTCCAACTATTAAATAAACCTAAAGGCACAAACATTGTCACACTAATCGATAACAAGACATACAAAATCATATAATTAAGCAATGTAATCAGTAGTAACGATAGTAACGTCGTCATATTATAAATACGACGATATACCGTCTGAGTTGCAGAAGATGACTTTTCTCTTAATTGATGGGCATAGATCAACCAAAACGTCATACCGAACACTGCAATACACATGAGAAATATAAATCGCCACGGTGAATAGACAACACTTAACTCCCAAGGCATTGAGAAAATCGCGACGTACGTTCCTGTAGCAAATGCTACTGATATAATCTTTTTAAAATTCAAAAGCGCCTTCCACGGTTCATTGATACGCGTCATTCCTAATAGCAACTGAATCCAACTTAATAACCAAAGTGCGTTAACCAAACGTACTTTTTGAGAAGTCTCTTCGTCAGGTTCCACTTTTTTCGTTTGTAGTAATGGCGAAATGCGCATATTTGAACGTCTTTCTACTTGCGGTTCATATAATCGTTGAAACATTAATTGTAAGCTGCGTAATAATTTTGTTTGAGTCCGAAATGCCCCTAATGACGGGAGTGATATCATACTCAATTTACGCTTCACATCGTAATCTGAGATCACAACACGACGCCCGGAAATACTCGGCAAATCTGTTACACAAATCACCATATCCCAATTATGATGTTGTTTAATTCGGTCAGCTCGATCAATACTTGCATGCATATCTTCTGCTGACTCAATCACAAGATCCACTACAACCTCAATATGCCAATCGGTATGAGAATCTACGTGTGCTGAGAGCCATTGTTTTAACCTCGGTACGACCTGTCTCACATCACGCTCACATACGCCAGGCGCTGGCACAATACCGATAGAGTACATCCAAAACCCTCACTTTCTTATAACTGTGAAATGTTATATCTTCATTCTCATTCATTATAGCAAAATTAGAACAGATAAAGGTTGAAAGCGTTATAAACGATGCACTTTTTATAATTGTACTACTTCTATTACTTTAATTAATGTAAAATTTAATGTTCAAAATGCGATAATAATTGCTTCTGATAAAACTTTTATTGCCAAGTATTGTATCAATAATTTCATGGTTATTCTTTTATTCGTATACAAATTACAGTATAATTGTAATGATTGTTTTAAAAAAATTAATGAATTCGCACGCGTATATTGGTGTCACATTTGTTAATATTTTTAATTTATTTAAGGTGGCTAGATGATGAAAAGCAGAAATATCGAGACAAAAATTAAAAACTATAAACAAAATAGCGGAAAAATTGAGTATGTGAATAGTCGAAGAAATAAAAAAGTAAAGCAAGGCACGATTGTACTAGAGTCCGTTCATGGTAGCGCTCAAGGTGGCCATATATATTACTTAATTGACGCACTACTAAAACAAAATCAAAACGCAACGATTTATGTTGTCATTAAAGACACGAATGATGTACCTCCATTTTTTAACAAACATTATAAAAATAAAGTACATTATGTTAAACATCTGTCACGTGAATATTATGAATTGCTAGCAATTGCTGAAATACTAATTAATGATACAACTTTCTATCCTTTTTTTAATAAGCGACCTGAACAGAAATATTATATTATCTGGCATGGCACACCTCTTAAATATATGGGCAAGGATGTTCCAGAAACTGTAGATTTATCTAATGTACAAAGAAATTTTTACATGGCCGACCGGATATACGTTAATAATACATTTACTAAAGATATATTAGCTCGAACACATCATCTCAATAATGTATATCAAGGTGAAATGGTCGTTGCTCCTTCTCCACGAAATGATATCTTTTTTAATGATAACAAACGTAATGAAATCAGATCTTTTTATCAAATTGAAGATAAAAAAGTACTCGTCTACATGCCGACTTGGCGTGGACATATCGGAGCTGTTAAAAACTCCAGTCATCTTGAGCACATGTTTAACTATCTAGAAGCACATCTCGATGATAATACGATAATCTTTACAAAGCTTCACCCATTTGAAAAAACCGACATCAAGTCGGATTATCAGAAAATCAAACCTTTTCCTAAAGAGTTTGAAACATATGAGATTTTGGCAGCAAGTGATGGTCTTATCACAGATTATTCTTCTGTTATGTTTGATTATGCTAACCTTAATAAGCCAATCATTTTATTTACATATGATTTAGAATCTTACAAACAAGAACGAGGACTGTACGAAGACATTACAGACTATCCGTTTACGCAAGTGATGGATGTTCAGTCGCTAACAACGGAAATTCAACAATTACCGAATACTGCAAACTATCAAATCATCAACAAACGTTTCAACAATTATGATGACCTTAATGGTTCTAACATAGTAGCACGCCATATGTTGAAAAATGAGGATAATGACCATATTACAGTCGATACACTATACAACAACAAAGAAACAGTCGTGATTTTAAGTGGAGGATTTTGGAATAATGGCATCACTACTGCTTTAATAAATACATTAGAAAATATTGATACTAATGATAAGAACTACATTTGTTTTTTCAATAAAAATCAAATCAAACCTGAACATTACTATAGACTTCTGAACTTGCCAGAAAATGTACATTTTTATCCTATTACAGGCGAAATTAACGGTAACCTTAAGGATAGATTGTTGTACAAGCAATACATTAAAAATAATAACTTTAACTTCAAACCTTTTGAAAAACAGCTTGAACGTATGTTTAAAGAAGAATTTTCTCGTATGTTTGGAGATTTAAAAATTGATTATTTCATTCACTATACAGGGTTCGAGAGAAAAGCGGCTGCGATGTTACAGTATGTCGATACAAAAACTGCAATTTGGGTGCATACGGATATGTTTGCTGAATATAAGGCTAAAAAGAATTTTAATCGTCGTATTATTTTCAATGCGTACAAAAAAGCAGATAAAATCGTGCTCGTACACCGAAATTTGAGAAAAAATCTTCTTAAACATGTTAAAGGCATTAACGATAAAGTTGTAGTTGTTAACAATTTTCTTGGCGAACAAAGAACGCGTAGGTTATCAATGGAAAATCTATTCATGACTTTAAAGGACGTTCACGTGGACTATGCCTTTAATAGTAATGAAGATGTCTATGACACAATAGCACACAATCAAAATACAGCCGATATTATTAATGGATTAAAACAAAGCTACCCAGAAGTGGATGCCATTTTCCAAAAAACAAAACAAACTATTAATGATATCTTTGAACAGCAAACAAGTAATGATAAGAAGACTCGCCAACATTATCTCGTTCATAGCGTTGAACAACAGATTATACAAACTTACATGGATACTATTGAAGAACAGACATTAAAAGACCAGTTTAAATACTTATATCAAGATCACAGCAAACAGATTGCTTCGTTTTTCGCTAATGATTTGAGTGTGACAATACCTACTGTACAGTTTCAAAAAGTATTTCGAATTTCTAAGGTTAAAATGTTAAATGCCCTGTTTAATCCGAATATGACTGTTTTTATCAATATTGGCCGCTATGATTACCAAAAAGGACATGACAAACTCATACAGGCATTTGAAAAAGTGTATCAAGATAATCCGAATGTGTTTTTAATTATGGTCTGTCCACACGGGCCATTACGTTCACAAACTATTCAATGGGTGCGTGAATCTTCAGCCAAAGAAAACATCGTGATACTTGGAGGCATTAGCAATCCTTATCCACTTTTAAAACATTGTGACGCTTTTGTTTTATCTTCTAATTATGAAGGATTAGGTTTAGTCGTTTACGAAGCGATTGCAGTAGGTACAGATGCAATTACTGTTAACTTGAAAGAAACTACAGAGTATATTAACGATCAACAAGCGATTATTGTTGAAAACAGTGTCGAAGGTCTTGTAAAAGGTATGCATCAAAAATTGACTGGAAACGGTCAAAAACAACCTTTTAATTTCGCTCACTTCAACCAACAATCAATTAAAGAATTTAATCACATATTTAACTAAAAAGGAGTGCGTGAAATGAAAAAAGTAAGAAAAGCAATTATTCCTGCAGCAGGTTTAGGTACAAGATTTCTCCCAGCAACTAAAGCCATGCCTAAAGAAATGTTACCTATACTTGATAAACCTACTATCCAATATATCGTTGAGGAAGCCGTTCAAGCTGGCATTGAAGATATTATTATCGTTACAGGCAAACATAAACGTGCTATAGAAGATCATTTCGATAACCAAAAAGAGTTAGAAATGATGCTTGAAGCTAAAGAAAAATACGACTTATTAGAAAAAGTACAACATTCCAGTCAATTAGCAAATATGTTTTATGTCCGACAAAAAGAACAAAAAGGACTGGGACATGCGATATGGACTGCAAGACAATTTATTGGCGATGAGCCATTTGCAGTTTTACTCGGTGATGACATCGTTATTTCAGAAACACCTGCGATTAAACAATTAATGGAGCAATATGAATCAACTGGAAAATCTATTATAGGTGTTCAACAAGTAGAGGAAAGCGAAACACATCGTTATGGAGTTATCGATCCACTTCAACAAGACAAGCGCTTAATGCAAGTTCAACAATTTGTCGAAAAACCAGCAAAAGGACAGGCACCGTCAAACTTCGCAATTATGGGTCGCTACATTTTAACCCCTGATATTTTTGACTATCTCGATGAGCAAAAAATAGGTACAGGTGGAGAGATTCAATTAACGGATTCAATTGAAGCACTCAATACTGATGATTCGGTATTTGCATATCACTTTAAAGGACATCGTTATGATGTAGGAGAAAAATTAGGTTTTGTGAAAACTACGATTCAATTTGCATTAAATAATGATGAAACTTCTGAGGATGTCAAAGCATTCATTCAATCATTAAACCTTTAACCTAAGTATCAAAATAAAATAGAAATTTTATTTCTAAAACATGAGAAGCGGTAAAGATATCCTCATCCTTACCGCTTCTCAATATCAATTAACTTTTCTTCTTTATGGATAAGTTTCCATTTACTGTAGGATAAAACGTAACGCCAAATACTTCTTTATTAAAGCCATATTTAATATTCATTAATTTATAACCATCATAGCATATTAGTACATTATACAAGCCATCTTTCAAATTACGTAACGTATCCTTACTCAATCTAACCGTAAGTATATCCTCTGAAATATCGATAGCTTTGACCTGAACAGATGCTCTAAAGTCACTTCTATTTTCAAGGACGACATGATTAATTTGTCCTTTCTTAACATTATATAATTTTGCTTGGATGATTAATTCATCTTTTATTGGTTGTAAATGCATTAAGTTAGAATAAGGCACTATCAATTCAAAATGATACGCATCATCACTGATGTACTTTAATTGCTGATCAAAACTTAACAGTTTACCGCCTTTTTTAAGCCATTTATAATAATGAATAAATTTTTCAAAATCATCTTCATATATAGCTTCTACAGCATTTTTATATTTAACATTAATCTGTTTAGCAATTCTTTTCTTGACATACTTATTGTTAAATATTTGTTTAACAATCTCAAACACCTGTGCTTGAGCTTTTTGATCTAAATTAATAAAGACAAAACTATCACAATTTGTTAATAAGTCATATTCAGTAATCCTAATTAAAAATTGATCTTTTATTTTTTTATCTTTAATTTGTAGCGCTTCATTAAATAAAATTAAATCACTCTCTCTTTTTTCAACAAAGTCTACTGTTCGTACGATAGATTGATTGTCAGTAGAGCGATTCAGATAAGTT
Organism: Staphylococcus canis; assembly: GCF_016238445.1. Taxonomy (GTDB): domain Bacteria; phylum Bacillota; class Bacilli; order Staphylococcales; family Staphylococcaceae; genus Staphylococcus; species Staphylococcus canis. The sequence continues at coordinate 72,397 of NZ_JABANU010000004.1, read as the reverse complement.
ACGATGTCTGGTAATGTAGATACTCTTTTAGCATGCTCAAATAGCTTCATAAAGAACAACTTATCTTCTCCAAAACGTGTATGTTCCATAAATTTCATCTTATTTCTTTGGATTAAACTGCGCTTAACAAATTTTCCAGCCGGTCCAAGATAATAAAATAGATAAGGGTTTTTTAAAGGAGACGCGTTTAATAACTCAAAAGCAGTCATAAATCGCGCATACACACTTTCATTACCATTTTTTGTTTTAATGACTTCACCTATTATGACGTCACTTTTTCTAAGCTTTCTATTTCGATGGATACGCTCTAAAATAGTTGCATCTAACCAATCATCTCCATCTAGAAAATAAATAAATTCCCCAGTTGCATGTATCATACCTGTATTTCTTGGAATTGAAGGCCCTCCTGTATTATGTTCTAGTTGAATTAATTTCAAGTTCGAAACAGCTAACTGATTAATGGTATGTACCGTATTATCAGTTGAGTTATCATCAACTACGATAATTTCGTACTTATCTTTATCGATAGTTTGAGTTGTGATTGATTGAATTGCTTTAATAATTGACTGCTCGTTGTTATATGTCGTTACTATGATTGAAAACATGGGTTTTTTGAGTCTCATTTATTTGTCTCCTCTTGAATATTCTTTTGAATTAATATTACAATATGTATACTCACAAAATAAATAATTTTTGATAATTTATACCTATCAATTTGGAGGATTATAAAATGCAAAGCTTTAAAGTCATTCAAATTGGTTCGAAGTTACACATTTCTTTCAATCAACCTAGCAAAACTATCAACCAATTATATGTTAAAAACGAATTTGATTCTATATCATACAAACCTTTAGATGAATATACATTTGAAATTGATTTAAAAGAAGTATTACAGAAATTTAAAGGTTTTAAAAGTAATAAAGTTTATTTAATTGTCGAAGAAAGCGATAATATATTAACAACGCAACGTAATTTAAAAGTTCAATTCTCGCATCCATCTGTTCATGATCTACATGGTATTTCTGATGAAGATACGACAATCCATCCCTATATTACTAAAAAAGGCTTTTTACATTTCACAATTTCCGATACATTACCACGCCATACATATCTTTTAAGACGTCATATCGATAAATTGTCATTTAATAATCAAGAAGCTATGATTCAAGGGAAATTCGCGCTATATAACTCAACATTACAAAAAGCAAATATTGTTATAGCGACGCGATTTACTGAAAGATTTTCTGAATTTTATTTACCGGTTAGTAAAATAGCAGAAAATCCAAAGCAAAGAACAACTACATTTAGTTTTGACATTGATATTTATCAAGAACTTGTAGATTTTATGCGATTTCCATTTGATCAAGAAGATGTTTTAGATGTTTTTATAGAAGTCAAAATTCAAGAATCATCTGAGCCAATTAAATTTAAAATTGGTAATCCTAGAATTTTGGCAGAACGTTTTCTTAAAGGAGAAATTATTACTCGATTTAATGATGAAATTATTTCTGTAGTACCTTACTTAACAATGAAAGGACGAAATCTCTCTTTCCGTATTAATAGATATACTTTAGAAAGTTATCGTTCTTATATTAATGTGCTAAAAGAAGGCGTTCATCATAACGCTACTAAAGAAGATGTTTGGGTCATTGGCGAAAAGTCTTATAAAGCTCAAGACAATGGCTATCACTTCTTCAAATATATGCGTACACATCATCCGGAGATCCCTGCATACTATATTATTGATAAAGACTCTAACGAGGTCGACAATGTACTACCTTATGGCAATGTTATTTTTTATCGTTCGCCAGAACACTTTGAGATTATGTTAAAAGCAAGCTATATCTGTTCAACACACCATCCAGAGTTATTGTATCCTACCAATAGTCATGTTTATACACGTAAAATCAAAGCGACTAAAGTTTTCTTACAACATGGTGTGTTAGGAACGAAAAATTTAACTCAAATTAACGGGAATCAGTTACAAGATTTTAATGTCGATTTATTTGTCACAAGTTCTGAAAGAGAAAAAGAAATTGTCGTACGAGATTTAAAATTTGATGCACATCAAGTGCTTGTCACAGGATTGGCTCGTTTTGATAGTTTATTTGACAATAATATTCAAACGAGAGATCAAATTTTAATTATTCCAACGTGGAGAGATTGGTTAACAAATATCGAAAGTGTCCAAGAATCTGAGTACAGAGAACGTATAGAGACTTTACTCAATAGTCCTTATCTCAAGACATTGCATGATATGGGGAATCAAATCTTATTTTGTTTACATCCAAACATGCAACCTTTTATCGATGTGTTTAATGTTCCAAACCACGTCCATACAATGAGACAAGGCGATATCGATGTCCAACATTTAATTAAAGAAAGTAAATTAATGATTACAGATTACTCTAGTGTTGCCTTTGATTTTAGTTTCTTAGAAAAACCTGTCATTTACTATCAATTTGATAAAGAGAGATTCTTAGGTAAAGATCCTTCTCACCTTGACTTAGAAGCGGAGTTGCCAGGCGTTATTGTAAATAATTTACAATCTCTTGAAACAACGCTTAAATATTTCGAGTCTCGTAACTATCAACTCGACCATAACTTAATCAATCGTTCTAAACGTTTTTTACAGTTTAAAGATCAACATAATTCTCAAAGAATTTATAATGCTGTATTGGATGCACATAACAATAAATTTAAGTTAAGTAATCTGAAAAATGATGTATTAGTTCAACATGTATTCAAACGTTTTAGAAAAAATAAACAGTATTTTAAAGTGATGGATAAAGTGAACTCCTTAATGACTAAAACAATACCTGTTAAAAAGGATCTTATTGTTTTTGAAAGTAACGTCGGTAAATCCGTGGGTGATAGTCCTAAAGTAATTTATGACGCATTGAAATCTACTAATCATAACTTTGAAATTGTTTGGGTTAATAATACGCAATATCCTTTCAATGATTCTAAGGTAAAGTCTGTTAAAAGGTTATCACCAGAGTACTTTTATTATTTATCTCGTGCGAAATTTTGGGTTAATAATCAAAACTTCCCTTATTATATTTCTAAAGCTCAAGAGACGACTTACATTCAAACTTGGCATGGCACACCACTAAAGAAAATGTTAAATGATGTACATACATTTGAGGGTCGAGATAGTGGTTATAAAGATAGAGTGAATCAATCCATCAAGAATTGGGATTACTTAATTTCTCCAAGTCCTTACGCTTCTCAGTGTTTTAGATCGGCGTTCGACTTCAATAAAGATATTTTAGAAGTGGGCTATCCAAGAAATGATATTTTTTACACTCAAGATCATAAATACATTGAAGCGCAACAACATATGATTAAACAACGTCTTGGCATTAAAGATAATCGAAAAATTATATTATATGCACCAACGTTTAGAGATGATGAAGTCAATAAAGCGAAGAAGCACACGATTGATTTACAATTAGACTTGCATAAAATGAAAGATGCATTAGGTGATGAATATATTTTATTATTACGTCCACATATCATCATTAGTAATGCACTTCAACTCGATGATACATTAGCCGATTTTGTTATTGATACTAGTAAATATCATGAGATTAGTGATTTATTCCTAATCACAGATATATGTATAACTGATTATTCGTCAGTGATGTTTGACTTTGCCAATACAAAGCGACCATTATTATTCTTCACTTATGATTTAGAACACTATAAAAATGATTTACGTGGGTTCTATTTCGATTTTGAAGCAGAAGCCCCCGGTCCATTATTAAAACATAACGACGATTTAATCCAAGCTATTCAAAATATCGATACGATTAATACTCAATATCAATCCAAATATGAGCAATTTTATAAACGTTTCTGTACTTTTGAAACTGGAACTGCTGCTCAAAGGATTGTGAACCAATTTTTTAAGTCATAAGAGTGTATTAAGCGTTTAGACAGAACAGAAACAAGATCATGATTCGATTGTAAATGTTCTGTCATAAAACGCTATAAACACCATTAAAATGTGCCGGTTTTACTAGCTTTTAAAAGTGAGGTTTTTTTATGACACACGCATTAACGCTTATTATCCCAATGTATAATGCTGAGGAAACTATTGAGGCGTGTATGACATCTGTCATCAATCAAACATCTCAAGCGTTCGATGTTATTGTGGTGAATGATGGTGCCACAGATGACAGTCCTTATATATTATCGGACTTGCTCGAACGTGAAAATTATCGTATTCGTTTGGTGACGTTAGACCAAAATTACGGTCATGCTTATGCTCGTAATGTAGGGATGTCTAAAGTGAACACGCCCTATTTTATGTTTTTAGATGCTGATGATAGATTAGCACCTTATACAATTGAAACGTATTTGGATGTATTATCAAATCAAGATATTTTATTTTCACCAATTTCTAAATTTAGCGTTGATATGGCCTCAACTCTAGATCAATCGTTATTATCACGTCATGATGTTGTAGGAGATGATATCATTGCGCCTGTTTTAAATCATCACGCAATTAGCAATATCATAATGAAAACGGCTATCGTACGAGACCACAATTTAGAATTCAATACATCCTTAACCATTTATGCTGATTGGTCACTGCTTATTGATTATCTGTCCTATGCCCATACAGCAGTACAACTAAAGGGTGTGCCGTTTTATTATCAAGGTGAAGTGCTCGATCCTTTTCGTCACACACCACTAACGTCTCGTGCCTTTACAGAACGATTCTCAGATTATATCCATGCGTTCAATGATGCAAGAGCTCGAACGGACCGTGAATCAGTACATCGTGTGATTTTAAAAGATATGCTTGAGACGATATACGACGCGTTTGATCCAAGTCACCATGATATTAAACAACGATATGCTCATTTTAATCAACAATTATCAGCAATTATTCCGTTATTGCAACCTGTTATGCAGTACCGCCATAAGGTGTTGTTTAATTTAGAATTGCTAGCGTTACGTTGGCGCCAAGTACCGCTTGCATGGTTTTTAAATAAATATCGTTATCGCAGCCGTTTACTTAAAAACATTGTACTTCAAAAACCGAGTAAGTTTTACTCACAATATATGCTATACAATTCAAATTGTACAGTAGTTCCGAAACGTATTGTATTCGAATCATTTGGCGGAAAAGGTTTTAACGATAGTCCTAAAGCGATATATGACTACATGCAACGTCACTATCCTGATTATGAATACTATTGGATATTTCAGGACGGTCATCACCCTGATGCGCCACAAGACTTAAATATTATTAAAAAAGGAAGCAAAGCCTATTACAATATTTTTAAAACGGCCCAAGTTTGGGTGTCTAATGCACGATTGCCATTATATTTAAAAAAGAAGTCGAATCAACTTTACATTCAAACTTGGCATGGTACACCGCTTAAACGCTTAGCAAATGATATGAAACACGTACGTCTGCCAAATACGACAACGTCTACATATAAATATAATTTCTATCGTGCAACACAACGTTGGGATTACTTAATATCACCTAATGCATACTCTACTGAGATTTTTCAATCAGCTTTTTGGATGCCACGTCATCGTATTTTAGAAGTGGGATATCCACGCAATGATGTATTAGTTAAACGTCAACATGATACAGCATATATCTCTCAACTTAAATCTCAACTGGATATTCCAAAACATAAGCGTGTCGTATTGTATGCACCGACGTGGCGTGATGATGAATATATTGAAGCGGGGGCTTATACCTTTGACTTAAAAATTGATTTAGCGCGTATGCAACAAGCACTTGGTGAAAATACAGTGATTTTATTGCGCATGCATTATTTAATTGCAAATCAGCTGGATTTATCTGATTATGAAGGGTTTGCTTATGACGTTTCAAACTATAGTAACGTTTCTGAACTTTATTTAATTAGTGACTGTTTAATTACCGATTATTCATCAGTCATGTTTGATTACGGTATACTTAAACGTCCACAACTTTTCTTTGCTTATGACATCGAAAAATATGCAAACGATTTACGCGGATTCTACATTGATTACCATCAAGATTTGCCAGGACCGATTTATACAGATGCACAGTCACTCATTGAAGGGTTACAACAGCTCGATTCTATTCATCAGACGTATCAACATGAGATTGAACAATTTTTCACGCGTTTTTGTGATATTGAAAACGGTCAAGCTTCTCAGTACATCGGGGACTTGATTCATCAATATATTGAAACACATTAATCTATCATCTTTACCATAAATAAAAAAAACGATGCGAAACGTTCTCAGTTTCCATCGTTTTTTAACTTTTATTACAACATATCTGTATAAATTTGGATTAGCTCTTGTGTCGCAGGATGTCTAGATGCTTCAAATAACTGTGAAATCGGAAAATCATCGACTAAACGGCCTGCTTTTAAGACAATCATACGATCGACAATATTTTGTAAAAAAGCAATATCATGCGAAATTAACAGCATCGTTCGACCTGGTTCTTCTGCGTATCGCTTCAATTCCTCTGCCATTTTCGCTTCTGCCACAACGTCTAAATTCGCTGTCACCTCATCACATATCAATAAATCTGGTTTTAACATTAATGTACGTATGACATTAAACCGTTGTAACTGACCGCCACTTAGCCCTCCAGGACGCTGTGATAAAAGTGTTTGAGGCAATCCCATTTGATTCATCAATCTATCACGATAAGCTTGGATTTGGGATTGATGTTGCTTTTGATAACGTACCGCTTCTTCTAATGACGCATGTATCGTAAGCTTTGGATTAAATGCATAAGCCGCATGTTGAAAAATCGGTAACACCAAGTCAAAGGTTGATGATATTGTACCAGAATCTGGTGTTAATTCATTTAAAATCAAGTTCCCCAGTGTCGATTTACCAGAGCCACTCACACCGACAATACCGACAATTTCGCTAGGTGACACTTCAAATGTCACATCGCTTAAAATGGGCTGTTCTGCATACGAAAAGTTCACATGTTGTATACTAAGCATCCGTGTCACCTCGTTTCAGTCGACTACGACGTTGGAATAACGCTTGTGTGTAAGCACTAACTGCATCAGTTTTAAAATGAGATAGATGTCCATAGTCGATAATGTGACCATCTTTCATCACATTAATATAATCACTAAAGGTTTGCACATGTGATAAATTATGAGTAATTATGAGCAATGTTACACCATGAGACTCTGCTAAATGTTGAAGTAACTTCATGATGTGGTGCCCTGTTACAACATCAAGTGAAGCTGTCGGTTCGTCCGCTATAATAAGGGACGGTTCAAGCATCATAACACTCGCAATCAATACACGCTCAAGTTGGCCGCCTGACAATGAAAAACGATAGCGTTTCATCATATCAATGTCTGAAAGCTCCACCCATCCGAGCGCCTGTTTCACTTTTTGTAGCGCTTCAGTATGAGAAACTCGATAATGCTCGCGATAAATGGCTACGAGTTGTTTGCCGATGGTCATATGCGCATTGAAGCTATGTGTATAGTCTTGCGAAATATAACCGATATGCCGGCCAAGTAACCCACGTACAGACTGTACTGTTTCACCTTTGAATCTCATTTCATCCATTGAAGCGTGTACACTAGTAGGCAATGCATCTAATATTGCTTTTACTGTTAAACTTTTACCTGAGCCACTTTCACCGATTAAAACGTTCACTTTTTCTTTGTACACAGCTAAATTAATTCGATCCACTATCTGTTTTGTGCCACTCTGAATTGTTAGCCCTTGGATATCTAGTAATTTATTTATGCACCTCACGTCCCTCTTTCGCAAAATAATCACGTAATGCATCACCCGTTAATTGAAAGATTAAAATCGTGATTGCTATCATCACAGCCGGCGCAATTAACATTATAGGATGTGACGTCATATATGTACGGCCTGCATTAAGCATTGCCCCCCACTCTGGTGAAGGCGGTTGCGCACCTAACCCAAGAAAAGAGAGTGATGAAATATATAAAATAATCTTTCCAAAATCAACCGTCATAATGACCAACAATGATGGTAAAACATGAGGTAACACATGTCGTATCATAATCACAGGTGTCGGCACTTTAAACAATTTAGCCATACGAATATAATCCATATCTCTTACACCTTTCGCAATTGTCCGTGTCACACGTGCGTAAGTCATCCACCGTAACAACGTCATCGCGAGGACTAAATTCCAAATGCTCGGTTTAAGAAAGCTTGCCATCGCAATAATTAAGACAAACTCAGGAATACTCAAGCCAAGATCCACCACACGCATAATCACACGGTCCAGTGTTCCTCTAAAATAACCAGCAATCAAACCAATCGGAACACCAATCACGACTGTAACTACAAGTGTTAATACACTAACAATCAATGTATACCGTGCACCAATAATGAGACGTGACCATAAATCCCGACCATAATCGTCTGTTCCTAGCCAATGTTTAGCACTCGCTGGCAGTAACGTGTCACCTAAATGTACATCAAAAGCACGACTTTCAGAGACACCAAACTGCGCAAGTACAATCACTAAGATATAAAAGCAACACAACCAGACTAACCATGGTAATTGTTTAAAACGTGTCATAATGTCACCTCGCGATCCACAGTATGTTGATGTCGTTTAATATGTCGCGCTTTATGGTAACGCTGTATCGGGTCGAGCCACAATACAATCACATCACTCACGAAATTTGCGATCATCACAAATAATCCAATCATCAATACTACACCTTGTATAACAGGATAATCACGTGCACGAATACTATCCACTAAAAATTGCCCAATACCTGGGATGCCGAATAAGTTTTCTATAACGACTGTCCCACCAATCAAACTGCCTATCGATAACCCTAAAATTGTAACAATCGGCACCAGTGACGGCTTTAAGACATCGTAAAAGAAAATATAACGCTCTGACATCCCACGCAGTCGAGACGCTTCAACTTCCCGGCTCTGATACAAATCAATCACAGTCGACCGCATCAGTCTGACATAATACGCACTCATGCCCACACTCATCGCAATTACAGGTAATACAAAATGAAATGGTGTGCCTAGCCCCGATGCAGGCAGTATATTAAGACGCGTCGCAAACACATAAATCAAAATAATCCCTAAGAAAAATGACGGAATACTTACAGTCATTGACGTCACAATACGAATCACACGATCTAAAGGTTTTTGATAGTGAAATGCAGCTAAAACGCCTAACGGTAACGCCACACACATCACTACAACTATTGTTAAGCCTGCAATGATTAACGTGGGCGGTGCGTAAAATACTATTTCTTCTGTCACAGGATTACCTGTTTGATAACTTGTACCAAAATCTAAACGAATAATATGAGAAAGCCATTCTATGTACTGCTGAAAGATAGATTGATTCAAACCTAATGCAGCTCGAGTTTCATTAATAGTTGTTTGAGATACATTAGATTCCCCTACATGTAAAATCGCATTCACCGGATCTCCAGGTGTCAGTTTCATTAAAATAAAAGTGATGGTCGAGAGTATCCACAACACGACCACCATTTGAATTAACGACAGCACAATGCGTTTAATCCGCATCTTTTAACCCGACTTTATAATCGATTAAATAAATGCCTTCCGGTGTCGCTTTAAAGTTCGAAACATTGCGATTTAATCCATCAATCGTATCATTGTACGTAATGTAACTTTCAGGAACATCTTTTTGAACTTCGTTTACGATTTCATTTGATAATTGTTCACGTTCTTTTTTATCAACCGTTTGATTTAAACGATTGATCATTGCTGTTACATTTTGATTATGATAATCACCTTTATTAATCGCACCATCTGGATGATACGCTTGGTTAAAGAAGTAACCTGCATCACCGCGTGGAATCGTACCGAAACTATACATTGTCGCATCCCACTGAGAACGGTCTGCTAAGTAACCTTCGATATCATCAACATTACGAATTTCAATATCTATATTCGCTTTTTGCGCATCAGACTGAAGGACTTGAGCGATTTTTGGTAGTTCAGGACGTCCTTCATATGTCACTAATTGAATCTTAAGCGGTTTGTCTTTCGAATACCCTGCTGCCTCGATTAATTGTTTCGCTTGCGCAATATCTTGTTTTTGAACTGGCTTTTCTTCTACAAAATCCAGTGTGTCATTAAACGGACCTGTCGCAGGTTTCGCGTAACCTTTAGAAATCTCTTTTGCGATACTTTCACGATCAATAATTAAGTCTAGTGCTTCTCGTACATCTTTAGTCATCTTTTTACTGTCATGGTTGTAAATCAGCATTTGTGTACGATATCCAGGAACACTTGAAATTTTCGTTTTATCGTCTTTTTCCAACGCATCGACACTCGTTACAGGCACATTCGTAATTAAATCAGCTTTACCTGATTGAAGATGACTAACACGTGTGTTCCCATCTTCTTGATAAGTAATATTAACCCCTTCAAGCTGAGGTTTGCCTTGCCAATAGTCATCAAAACGACTGAGTTCAATCTTTTGTGAACGTTGATAATCTTTAATTTGATAAGGACCTGTTCCTACAGGTTGAACATCCACATCACCTTTAGCGCTCGTATCAAAAATCGCCGCAAAAGGACTCGCAAGTTCAGATGCTAACTCTGGATAAGGTTCAGATGTCTCAATCGTTACTTTTTGACCATCCGCAGAAATCGATTGAATCGGTAACGTTGCCTTTACCAAATCACCATGTTTTAACGCATAATCCAAGCTTTGTTTCACCTTTTCACCTGTTAACTTGTCACCATTTTGGAAAGACACATTATCACGAATCGTCATCTCCAACTTTTGAGGAGACACTTGCTTATAACTTTCAGCAAGTAGCGGTTCCACCTTGCCATTAGAATTTACTTTAAACAACGACTCCATCGCGCCAGCTTGAACCGGAACATCAGTCTCATAAGGTGCAATCGATGTCGTTTTTAAAGGTAACTCCACATCCAACACATTATCTTGAGACGACTGCGTCCCACAACTCGCTAACAGTGCAGAACTCGCCGTCAAAACCACCAAACCAAACTTCCAACTCTTCATACAAACGCCTTCCTTCTATCTATATCAATATTAGAATACTAAAATATTTTAACACGAAATTATAAAAAAAGGTTGTTGAGGAAGCGATTAGAATTAGAGTAGAACGACAGCAACGCTTAAAACTGGGTTTTAGTTTAAAGCGGGGCGTAAGTTCTGCCGAGAACGCTGCTTCCGAAACACCGTCTATCATCAAGGTTGTTGAAAAAGCGGTTAGAATTAGAGTAGAACGTAACAGCTTGTAAAATCGTAGTTTGATTTTATCAAGATGTGGAGTTCTACCGATAATTCTGCTTTTGAAACACCGTTCATCGCCTCCCACCACATATCGCAAAAGGTCATTGAGAGAGCGTTTTGAATGCGAGCAGAACCATAGCAATTCAAGAAATTGTTTACAATTTTGAAGAATTGCGAAGTTCTGTTGAGAATTCAGCTCTCGAAATGCCGTTCATCGCCTCCCACCACATATCGCAAAAGGTCATTGAGAGAGCGTTTTGAATTTTAAAGAACCACTTCGGATAGGGTCACTTGTCTTTTTTTATAGCTTTAATACAAAAAAGACCGTGAAAAGTATTCAGGTTAAACTTTTCTCGGCCTTCTTATATCAAAAGTAAAACTATTATTTAATTCGATTGCCATTTGAATCCAATTTAACAATTCCTTGCTCAGCTTCTTTTTTGTATGTCCCCACTATCTCCAAATCTTTGTCTCTATAATTGACTGTCCAACTATCTAATCCGTTATTCCATTTAACATTATCCCATACATAGTCTTCAGTATTAATAGGTTTACCTTCAAAGTCATTGATTTGTTGATAAACTTGACTGCGTGCATGTGCCATCGTTCCTGCACTTTCTTGTCCTTCAAGCTCTTTTCGTGTTTCCTCATCCTGCATAGGATGCTCATTTTTAAACTCAATCTTTTGAGACAGCTCGTCTAGTGATTTGAAATGTTTGTTTTCGTTATAGAGCGCATTTAGGTCTAGCTCCTCTCCATTTTCTAACATCTCATCATATGTAGTAGCACCTTGTACACCTCCGACAAAGGCTTTATCTTCACCGATTCCAATGATTGAAGCATAACTTCCCTTAGGAGGATATACTGTATAGAACCTCATATTTTCTGGTACTTCCCTATAGCCATCAGCTTTAATTAGAAACAGCTTATATAACTGCTTTTGTTCTTTTTCATTGTGGTAGTTTTGTTCAAATATACCTGTCAGAATTTCTTTTTTACTTAGTGTATACTTAGAAGCTTCACTAGAAGAAAATACCAATGCCGCTTTCTTTTCTTCCGATAATTGACTTACCTTTTCTGCCTGTTCTTTATCTGAAGTTTGTTCAGTATCTTTATGATCTTCAGCATTTTCTGATGCTTGACTGTTAGATTGGTCTTTTTTAGTTTCAGTCGTTTTTGCTTTAGATGTTTCTTGATTATTCTTGTTATCTGCTTCATTACTGCATGCCGTAGTTAAAACCAATAACGCTGCGGATACGGCTAATAATTTTTTCATCTGTATGCTCCTTTCAAACACTTATGTATCCTTTTTAAAATAAAGTACTTTATTCATTATTGCCTACGTAATACTTCTCACTTATTTAAATATGATACGTCTTTATATTCGAGTGTATCATTTCAAAGTATTGACGACAATCGGTAATACTATTGCTATAATTTATCGTGTCTGCCGTATTTTCCATTTTTTGAATACCGAAATGAAAAAGAGCCATGACAATAATGAATGCCACACATCATTGTCACAGCTCCTAGAATTCTAAACTGAATGACTATCCAATTGAGTTAAAAAAGCTTTGGCTTGCTGATTAATTGTTTTGAAATCAATACCTTGCTGTTGAGCAGCAAATACGCATCCGCAATAGCATTGGCGAAAGATATCGTAGTCTTTACACATCGCAATTGAACGCTCGTATCCTTTGTTTTTCTTAAAGTCGCTTGGTAAATACTTCACATCATACAATTGTTGAACATCTAATCCAATTTCATTGATTAACTGTGCATTTTTCTTCGGTGACAGTGTAATCGCACTCCCAAAATAATCATATCCTAACTCAACAGCCGCTTCTGCTACCATTTCAAGACGCATACCAAAACACGCTGTACATCGCGCACCGCCTTCAGGTTCTTCCGTTAACCCACGTGATTTAGCCATTTTCATAAATTCATGTGGTTGATATGGCGCTTCAATATATTGAACGTGATGTCCTGTTCTCGCATTAAAGTCACTCACAAATTGTTCTTGGACACGTACACGTCTTAAATATTCATTTTTAGGATGAATATTAGGATTAGCGAAATAAATTGCAATATCTGCATGCTCACTTAAAAATTCGAGCGTATATGTACTACACGGTGCGCAACAACTATGTAATAAAATGGATGGACGTACCCCCTCATTCTCCCAATTTCTTATCATTTTACGTAATACTTTATCATAATTGATTTTTTGATGCTTCATTTTATCTAAAATAGCTTCTGCCTGTATCAACAAAAATCCCTCACTTATTCCAAAATTCATAAACTTAATATATCATATTTTTTTAAAACAATAGAGGGGCACTTTTTAAACATCCATTTAATTTTTTTATATCTTTATCTCCCAATGTTCCATGCATATGCTATAATATTGGTTAGCTCAGTAAAGAGGTGACGTTTTTGAGCTTTTATGAATATATGCAATTATACATTGGTGATGATACTCTATTAGGTGATTTGGCTCGTTATATGAATTCGGATGCTAAGTTTCCTAAAGATGTTCATACGTCCGATGAAATATTAGCGTATTTTCAACTCGATAATCAGAATGGCGCTTATAAGAAAACTGACATCAAACGAGCGATTGCAATTTATTTGCAATTTGGTGCAGTAAAGTAACTAGCCTTCACTCAATAAACGTATAAATCACCTCAATTTTGGGGATCGATGACTAATGTTATCGATTTCCCTCTCACTATTTCTTGTTTTACCTCTCTTAACGTCTCCCTTATTTTAACTTTCAATTTGTCTTTTAACTCGCTATACTGAATACAAATAACCTGTCAAAGGGGATAAAATGATGAAAAAAGTACTTATATCTATTGTTATCGGCATCCTTGTTATTGGGCTTGTATTCTTTACAGCTATAGCCATCAATCATGACACTATTCCTTTTAAAAGTGTCGATACAAAAGAAAAAAAGACAACTGAAAAAACAACTGAAGCAACCGTGTCATCTGAAGCACCGACAGATAACACACCGTCAACACAAGAGGTTATTCCAACTCAAAATACCGAACAAACACCAACGCAACAATACCCATCACAACATGGGCAGACTCAGACACCTGTCCCACAAACACCAAGTTCACAACCAAACACACAAGCACCAAGTCCAGAAATAACAACACAAACACCATCAACAGAACAATCTCGTGTACCGCAACAAACTACTGAGCCTCCAACAAAAGAAACAGGTACGCCAACTACAACAGAAGCACCTAGTTCACAACCAAGTCAATCACAAAATAAACCGTCGTAACCAAAAGGGATACTTGATATCCTATACGATCAAGTATCCCTATTTCATTCTCAATATATACGTTAATCAAATGTCATAATCATTAATTGCGCAAAATCATTTTGACGCTCCCACTCGACGTGACCATTTAAAGACTCTACGATTTTTTCCATTTGCGTTACAGTTGTATAGTATTCCGTATTCAAATCCTCTACAAGATTCAAATAGCCACGTTCTAAATACCGTTTGATATACTGTTCCTTACTGTCTAACGAATCAAATACAGTGTCAATCATAATTACTTTTCCATGTGGTGCTAAAAATTGCTTTAAATAAACAAGAGCTTCTTGTTTTTGTTCATCCTTTAAGTGATGAAATGCAAATGTCGATACAATCGTATCTACTTGATGTGATAAAGGCACATCTAAAAAGTGACCCTCTTGTATAGGTTGGGGTAACTTTTGATTTGCAATATTACGCATTTCTTCAGATGGATCAATCGCTTTCACCGCTTCATGTTGTGCGAGTAAACGCTCAGTTAAATTACCAGTTCCAGCTCCAATTTCAAGGATACGTCCTGAAGATAACGTTGCCACTTTATCTAACATTTCGTTATATCCTTTAAAAACATCTTTATACTCATTGTCATCATGCGCATTAAAAACTGTTTCATCATAGACATCTGCCCATTTTTTAAAGACATTCAAGAATTCCATTTATATTCGCCTCTTTATACCCTAGTATCTTGATATGTATTATATACTATTGAAGATGATCTTTAAATGATTTGATTTTTTATATGATATTTCAAAATATTCTAAACAAATAAAGCTTCACCATTTCCTTTAATGAGAAAGACTCAGATAGCAATTTGAAAAATTTTTTCCAAATATACGATCTGAGTCTATACATCGATTCATTAATTTTTGTTAATGTTTTATTCTAAAACGTCGCTCTTTTCTGCTTTATCGGCAAGTGTTTGTGCTAATGGGCTAATATAAGGCTTACCAATAATACCAAGCAGGAAGAACCCTACTCCAAATAAGCCAAGAGTTAAGACTTTATACGTTAATATTTCAGGTATCGGTCCCCCTACTGCCTCGCGCAGTGCATCAATACTATAAGAGAACGGTAAGTATGGGTGAATCGCTTGGAAAAACGCTGGGGTTACTTCGATTGGGAAAGTTCCACCCCCACCAGCAATTTGTAAGACAAGAATAATAATCGCTAACGCTTTACCAGGGTTTCCGAGTAATGATACTAATGTGTAGACAATCGTCATAAAGATGATTGCAGAATACACACAAATCGCGATAAATAAAGCGACAGATTCAATAGAAGCTTTTAATAAAACTATATCTCCAATAGATACAATCAATGCTTGAATCACATTCATTGTCACAAAAAGCCCCATTTTGCCAAGATATGTTTCACGTACAGATAAGTATGGCTTTAATGCTTCGTGTTTATTATCTACCGACAATAAGCTCACGAGTAGTAACGCACCAACCCAAATTGCAAGTGCCGTATAGAATGGTGTACTTGCAGAACCATAATCTTTTACAGGGAAAACATTCTCTTGTTGGATATCTATTGGATTCGCAATGACACCAGCTTGTTTCTTAAGGTCGTTTCTTAAGAAATCTATCATCTCTTGTAACGTATTATTTTTATCAAGTTCTGTAAAAATATCATTCGCTTTTTCAAGATCTTTTTCAACATTTGGCATTTCATTACGCGCAAAATCAGCTAAGTTACTTAAAGCTGCTTTAGCTTGAGGTTGATTAGCATCTAGAATTTGACGTAATCGATCATATCGCGCGAAAAGCTCAGGTAACGTCTCATTGACTGTATTCGTTGCACCATTCAATCGAGCTTCAAGTTGTGGTAAGTCATTTTGAACAAAGTTAGATGCTTGTGCCACGTTTTCCTTAAATTTTGGAAAATAGGATTGTGCAATCGCCATAGCATCTACATACGTTGCTTCGACTTGTGGTAACACCTCACTGAGTCTTGTAAGACGCTCATGTCCTTCTGTTAAGATACTTTGTCCTGTTCGAATAATGTTTTGAACATTTTGTAAGCGCGTTTGGACATTATCTATCGTTGTCTCACCACGATTCAACGCTGTACCGACACCGTTTGAAATTTGAAGTAAAGTATCAGCAATATCAGAGATAATGGTTGATTTCGCAGTATCTAGTCGTTGTTTAATATCGCTTAAGCCATTCACAACGTTAGCTGCTTCTTGCTTACCAGAGTTCCCCGCCACTAGTGCATCGTTTAATGCATTTAGTTTCTTCGTAATTTGAAGGAGGTCTTCTTGTGTATTTTTTAATTTCTGCTGTTCAGTCGTTAAATCAACGCCTTCTGTCTGTTCGATTTTTGATAGAAAGTCTCGATAATCACGTACAAATTTATTCGCGCTATTCATTCGTGCGATCAGATGTGTTAAAGGTTGCTTAAACTGCTCTGGGTGATTTGAACTGATGATACCGTAACTTAATGTTTCAGCTGCTTTTAAATCTTGTTGAGTCGCATCCATTTGCGTTTTTGCCGTTTGATTTACGCCACTCATCGCATCATAATAGGCAGAAGTAAGTGACGATGCCTCTTCCTCAGAAATCACATGACCTTCTGGAAGAGGCGCAAGTGGTGCATTATCAGAAGTGCTCAGTTGTGTAGTTTGGTAACCCGTACCGTCGTGACTTTGTGGCGTTGTCGCAATGCCGTTATTTTGCACATCATTCGCAAAGTCATTATTCGCTGTTTGAGCACGGTCTATCACTTCACCATAAGCGTTCACTCTTGCTTCGATTAAAGGTAATCGTTCATTCGCAGCATTCAAATCATTCAAACCTTTTTCTGTTCCAGCAATTGCGAGATCCACTCCATTATTAATCGCTGGAAAACGATTTTGAACACCACTTGCAACTTGTAATGCGCGTTCAATATTAGGCATAAAGCGATTTAAATCCACAATCAATTGTGCACGTTCATTAATCGCTGGAATACTTGCATTCAGTTGATTGAGTCTTTCTGTTGCACGCACTGCATCGCCTTTATAATTTTCAAGATTTCTAAATTCATTAGCATATTGATCAAGTGCGTCTTGGTGATCATCTAAATAAATAATAGCTTGACGGAAGCGTTCAATTTTAGGTAATGCATTTTCCGCAGTAAAAATACCATCTCGTATTTTTTCATAAGCTGGGATTCGATCTTCTAGTTTAATCCCTAGCTGATCTGCTTGCTCTAATAAAACTTTTGTCACGGTTTCGTTAAAATTATCATTCGCTTTTTTAACAATTTCGCTTGTACCGGCATCAGTCATTTTAGGTGCAATCGCATTAAGCTTTTGATTGACTTTGTATGTAACTTTCGCTTGTTGTGGTTCTTTACGCAATGTTCCTGTAATTTCATGTGTAAATGGTTTCGGAATGTATATGGCAGCATAATACTTACCCATTCGTAAATCGTGATCTGCTTTTTCGCGACTGACAAATTGCCAATTAAAGTGATCATCTTTCCGTAGAGTGTCTTCAATTTTATTTCCTACATTAATTTTCTTGTTTTTGACGATGTCTCCTTCATCTTCATTGACTACCGCAATTTTAATATGGTTTGTATTGGAATACGGATCCCATGTTGCTTCTAAGTTAAACCACGCATAAAATGAAGGTAAAATTGCGAGTCCTGCAATTAAGATGATGGCGCCGGGTGTCTTTGCTATCTTTTTAATATCCATCATAAACAGCTTGATAGCATTTTTCATATACTTTCACCTCATCCAAATTCTCTTTTAATCACAACTGACGCTATACAATAACATGATTGGACGTAATGCTGTCATAATCATTATACACGCTCAATATAAACTTTATTATTCAATCAATATCATGTAAACTGGCTAATATAACTTTGAATTCGCCAAGTAATTTTAGTTGATAATTATCAACTTTATAAGATAACCTAACATAGTATATCAATCTCATTGCCATTTTGTATAGTATCTTTAAATGTTATTCATTATACCAACACTTTCAATGCATTACATAGAGATAAAGCTATTTTGAAATCACTAAAAATAGGAGGATTATCTTGAAATCAAAATATATTGTTGTCGGTGTATTATCGACGAGTTTAATATTGCCATCTTTTATATCAGGTCTCGCTCAAGCCACAACAGAATCTGAATCAACACAAGATGTGAAAACAAAACAAACGCCATCGACCGAAGAAAAAGGCTCTCGTAGTCAAACGTCGTCAACTGAACGTCCTAAATCAGAGGACACATCTACTGACGAAACACAATCTACCGAGCCGCATCGAACATCTGAACATCAAGCGAAATCAAACGAGCCATCGCGTTATCATATAGACTTTTTTGCACCATTTAAGTTGCCACGTCAATCGTCATTATTCGACACTGTTTTGAATGACCGTCGTACAACTGAGACTGAATCAACTATAAACACTGGTTCGTCAACCGAATCAGCTACTTCAAATGAAACAAACACATCATCACAGACCACTGACACCGTAACAGATACGACTGAAGTATCAAGTCTTTCATCCGAAGAAACACCGTCACAAGAGACACCGTCATACAATATTCCTGATAATCGCAACTTTTTTGATAATTTGAATGCGATATTATCTGGTGAGCTGGATATTTCAGAAGAGACATCAGAAACACCTGAGACAGACTCGACTGCAGACACAACAGAAGAGGAATTTATAGCCGATGATACTTTGACGGATGAACAGGATACTACTGAGGAAATACCATCAACAGAAACAGATTCATCAGAGGATATCACTTCTACAGAGGAACCTTCGACTTCTGAAGAGGACGCTAACTCTTCATCTGAAGGACACGCATCGCTAGAATCATCTGAGGAGCACGCTCAATCAACTGAATCATCTCAACAAACAGAAGACGCCTCATCAGATAATAGTTTGACAGAAGATGCTACGATTAGCGCATTATTAGACGAATATAGTGAAAAAGCACATGAAACGCATAAGGATTATCAAGCACAAAATGAAACATCAGATTCTAAAAAATCAGAGCCTAATAACCCACAAATTCCAGATTTTGATACATTACAAGATACGCCATCACAAGCACCTCAACAATCTTTTAAAGGAGATAAACGAGGACAAGATTTACGTCAGACAACACTCTTCCAAACTTTTCCAGAAACAAATGGAAATGCTGACTATGAAGTTGTCTCAAATGAATCTACACGTAAATTTGTGAATACTATCGCAAAAGATGCACATGATATTGGTCAAAAGCACGATCTTTATGCATCCGTTATGATTGCTCAAGCGATTCTTGAGTCAGATTCTGGGCGTAGCGCACTCTCTCAAGCACCACATTATAATTTATTTGGTATGAAAGGCGCTTATGGAGGCCAGTCATCGACATTTGATACGTTAGAATCTAATGGGCACAATATGTATCAGATTAGTGCATCATTTCGCAAGTACCCTAATGTCAAAGCTTCTCTTAATGACTACGCACAACTCATGAAACATGGCATTGATGGTGATCCTCATATTTATAAAGACACTTGGAAAAGCGAAAGTATGAGTTACCGTTCTGCAACTGAGGCACTTGTCGGCACTTATGCGACCGATCCAAATTATGATACAAAACTCAAAGCGCTCATTCGTACGTATGATTTAGACCGTTTCGATCAAAAACGTATGCCAAAACTTTTAAAATCAAAAGACGTTTCAAAAAATGACGCAACGCATCATACATTTAAACCATTCTCAGTCCAAGGTAAGGCGGCATATCCATATGGCCAATGTACATGGTATGTGTACCATCGTTTCGCGCAATTTGGTTTGAACATCGCTGAAGATATGGGGGATGCGAAAGATTGGACGTACTCTGCACTCGTTAAAGGCTATAGCGTCTCTGAAAAACCAGTTAAACACTCAGCCGTTGTTTTTACTCCAGGCACACTCGGGGCAGACCGTTACTACGGTCACGTCGCTTTTGTTGAAAAAGTAAATTCAGATGGATCAATTGTGATTTCTGAATCAAACGTCAAAGGATTAGGTGTCATCTCTTACCGAACAATCGACGCTGAAACTGCACAATCATTAGACTATATTAAAGGCAAATAAAAAGCACACGCCACAACATCGATTTTAATGTTGTGGCGTTTTTTGAGACAAAGGAACCCCTTTGTACTTTAATTACTGTTTACGACGTTTAAACCATATCAATGTAGTCCCTATTGCGACCATCATTAATCCAATCGGTAGCCATGAGAACTTGGCAACTGTACCTGTATCAGGTAAACGTAAGTTCCCTTGTTCATCAAATAATTGATCAAGTAAACCGTTATTCGTATGTTGTCCGATGAGTTGATTTGGGTCAATTGTAGGTTTTGGTGCGAAATCATGTTCAAATAATCCGCTACCTAGATGTCCTAACCTAGAACCACCTTGATTTAATAAATCTTGATAGCGCTCATTCGTACTTGGCGTCGGTAATTGTAATCCACTCGAACTCGAATCTAAATTTAAATCAGGTAATCCTTGTAAAGGCGCTAATATCCAATCTAAACGATTTTGAGCCTTTTCACGTGCTTGTTTCACATGCTCTTGTATTGAAATTAAATCATTCGCTTTAGTATTTAACTCTCCACGTATGAATCCAATTAAATCACTTGCGCTTTGAATATCGTCTGCTAGTGATTCAGCAAGCAGTCGTGCTTGGTCAGTATTTAACTTCGCACCGAGTATTGCTTCAATAACCTCTTTTTTACGATCTGAATTATTCAATAACGCATTTAAAATATCATCGCTTGTCGCTTGGCCATTTTGATTGAAATTCGCTTTTAAACGCTCGACAATCGTATCATTTGAAGGATGACCTTGCATTATAGATTGCGCTAATTGTTTCGCTTGTTCACTATCTAAGCGTGTCGCAAGTAAATTTTCCACCAATTGCTGACGCTTGTCCGTATTTTCAAGCATTCCTTTCAACAAATCATCACTCGACGTTTGACCTAACTGACCGAGTTCTTGTTGAATACGATTGGCAATATCTTGATTAGATGATGCACCAGATAATATTTTATCAGTTAGTTGTTTAGACGCATGCGCATTTAAAAATTGATTTAAAATCTGTTCCGTCGCTTGGTGTTTATCTGATGATGCATTTAATTGACGCAACAGCGAATCATTTTGTTGATTTAATTTGTTTTGTAGTGTATCGACACTTTCTTCAATTTTCGCCTTCTGAGTGTCATCTATGTTCGATTTCTGCTTAAATGTATCTTTTAGGTCTTCTAACGCTTTCGTTTTAGACTCATAATAGTTATCCTTTGCCTCTTGTTGTTGCACGATATCATTGACCACATGCTCGACTTTTTGTGTCACCTTATCATTTGTGATTTTTTGATTGGAATCCACTATCGTTTTAGGAGCCGTTGTTGTGCCCTCATTAGTTTGAACTTCCTTTGTCGAATCAACTGCTTCATTGGTAGTCGCTTCAGTCGTTGCTTCAGAAGTTGGTACTTCTTCCGTCTGACGCTCTACTGTATCCGTCGTTTCTGATGACGGTTCTGATGTTTCAGATTCATCTGTCGTCACTGTTTCTTGTTCATTTGGATGTAATATCGCGTTAAGCTCATCCACAGGCTTTGCGTCTTCAGTCGTTGGCGTCTCAGTACTTTCTTGTTGATGTGTATCAACTTTTTCATTCAACTTTTCAATCAATTGATCTATCGTATCTACTTGTGGTCGTTTTGTACTTTCTGTTGATGCTGATTTTGCCATTGTATCTGCTTTTTGAGCTTCAGCTACAATTGTATCAAGTGTTGAAGGAGAATCTTGATGTGTACGTAACAAAGTTAAAAAGGACTGTTGATAATCTGTATTTAAATGAGGTAACGCATTAATTTCTTGTTTCGCAACATCGAATTGGTCTTTTACCGTATCTGTTGTTTCTGAGCTATCCTCTGCATGCACCGCAGTATAAGGCACTGGTGTGGCTAGTGTACCAATTAAAAATGCGGCAGTTGTCGTCAATGTCCATCGTCGTAACGTGTTGACATGGCGTTGATTTTGCTTATTCATCATGACATTCATCCTTTCGTTGTCATACACATTTATTATAAACCTCTATCCATTAATTTTAAACTATATATTAAAATCAAAAAAGATGGGATATTTCTGCTTCAACACTAATAATCTGAAGCAGTATCCCATCTACATTGATATTTTAAGTTACACGATATTGAGCGCTATACTATTTTAAACCAACTGATAAATATTTTGTTTCTAAGTATGGTTCAATACCTTCTTTACCACCTTCACGGCCATAGCCACTTTCTTTCATACCACCAAATGGCGCATGTGCCGCTGATGGTAAACCATCGTTCCAACCAATAACACCGTAGTTTAAGTTATTATAAATGTAAAGACCTGTACGGTAGTCATTTGTGAAGAAGTATCCAGCAAGACCAAACTCAGTATCGTTTGAATAGCGAATCGCATCGTCTAAATCACTATAACGCATTACTGGCGCTACAGGACCGAATGTTTCTTCATGCATCGCTTTCATATCTTGGTTCGCATTTGTAATGACAACAGGTTTTAAGAAATTACCACCCATTTTTACTTCTTCTAGAGGACGAGATAACTTACCTCCGTGTTTAACCGCGTCATCGATATGGTCAAGGACTTTTTCAACACCTTTTTCGTTAATTAATGGTCCAATTTTAACCCCTTCATCGAACCCATCGCCGACTTTAAGTTCATGTACAGCTTTAATTAATTTTTCTTCGTACTCATCCGCGATATCTTCATGAACATAAATACGGTTTGCGCAAACACAAGTTTGACCAGCATTTCTAAATTTTGTAGCAACAGTTTGTTCTACTGCATGATCGATATCTGCATCTTTATGCACAATTAATGGCGCAAGACCACCCAGTTCCATTGTGATGTTTTTAACGTGGTCTGAAGAAAGTGAAATTAATTTACGTCCTACTGGTGTTGAACCTGTAAACGTCACTTTACGTACTTTTTCATTTTGCGTAAAGTAATTTCCAGCATCTTTACCACCTGCAATGATATAAGATACAACATCTTCAGGAATGCCCGCTTCATGCGCTAACTCAACAAGGCGGATCGTTGTCAGTGGTGTACGTGTCGCTGGCTTACAAATAATTGTACATCCTGCCGCAAGTGCTGGTGCCATTTTACGTGTAATCATCGCCGCTGGGAAGTTCCATGGCGTAATCGCACCCACCACACCTACTGGAAACTGGTCGATAATAATTTTTTTATCTGGTGTATTAGCTGGTACTGTACGTCCATAAATACGTTTTGCTTCCCCTGCATACCAATCAACATAAGCCACCGCATAATCCACTTCACCTTGTGCTTCTGGGAATGGTTTACCGCCTTCTAATGTAATTAAGCGCGCAAGCTCATCGCGATGTTCTTTAATTAATGCTGACCATTTTGAAATTAATTCTGAACGTTCATGTGCATCTACATTACGCCACGTTTGAAATGCATCATAAGCGCGATCAACTAACGTATTAACTTCTTCATCAGTTGTGTAATCTAACGTTTTAATTACTTCATTTGTTGATGGATTTAAAACTTCTAACTTTGACATCTTGACATACCCCTTTTCATTTTAATGTGATGTCGTTTTAAATTTTGTGCTGTATTCCCTTTCATCGTATCACGTTAAACGTTTTCATGCATACAAAACTGTTTAACTGTGCTAGATTATACATAAGTACTTAAGAAAGTAGGTAAATAAAATGACAACAACACTACCAAATTGCCCAGAATGCCAGTCAGAATATACATATGAAGACGGTACATCTTATGTATGCCCAATGTGCGGCCACGAATGGACACAAGCTTCAATGGATGAAGCAAACGAAGCCGCAATTGTACGCGACGCCAACGGAAACATCCTGCAAGACGGTGACACCGTAACAGTCATCCGTGACCTCAAAATCAAAGGTGCCTCAACACCAATCAAACAAGGCACCAAAATCAAAAACATCCGTCTCATCGAACCCGAAGACGGCCACAACATCGACTGCAAAATACCAGGCATCGGCCAAATCGCCCTCAAATCACAACTCGTAAAAAAATAAGGTCATTGAGGAAGCGCTTAGGATTTTAAAGAACCACTTCGGATGGAGTCACTTATCTAAAGGTTACTAACCACATTAAGCCTCCAGACGTTAGTGGGTCTTACAAATGCGTCTAAGCGCATTTGTTCATTTAACACCTGCACATTGCGAAGTTCTGTTGAGAATTCAGCTCTCGAAATGCCGTTCATCACCAAGGTTGTTGAGGAAGTGTTTAGCGTTTGAGCAGAACGACAGCTACGCTCAAAACTGTTCTTTAGTTTTGAAGCGAAGCGAAAGTTCTGCCGAGAACGCTACTTCCGAAACACCGTTCATCGCCTCCCACCGCATATGGCATAAGGTCATTGAGGAAGCCCTTAGGATTTAAGCATTATGGAATTCTGTCGAGAATCCTGCTTCCGAAATGCCGTCTATAGCCTCCCACCGCATATGGCAAAAGGTCATTGAGAGAGCGTTTTGGATTTTAAAGAACCA
This sequence comes from Staphylococcus canis, assembly GCF_016238445.1. Classification (GTDB taxonomy): domain Bacteria; phylum Bacillota; class Bacilli; order Staphylococcales; family Staphylococcaceae; genus Staphylococcus; species Staphylococcus canis. The sequence continues at coordinate 47,226 of NZ_JABANU010000004.1, read as the reverse complement.
CTTCGGATGGAGTCTCTTATCTAAAGGTTATCAACCATATTAAGCCTCCAGATGTTAGTGGTTCTTACAAATGCATCCAAGCGCATTTGTTCATTTAATATCTGCACGTTGCAAAGTTCTGTCGAGAATCCTGCTTTCGAAATGCCGTTCATCACCAAGGTTGTTGAGGAAGTGTTTAGCGTTTGAGCAGAACGACAGCTACGCTCAAAACTGTTCTTTAGTTTTTAAGCGAAGCGAAAGTTCTGCCGAGAACGCTACTTCCGAAACACCGTTCATCACCAAGGTCATTGAGGAAGTGTTTAGCGTTTGAGCAGAACGACAGCTACGCTCAAAACTGTTCTTTAGTTTTGATGCGGAGCGAAAGTTCTGACGAGAACGCTGCTTCCGAAATGCCGTTTATCACCAAGGTCATTGAGAGAGCGCTTTGAATTCTAAAGAACCACTTCATATGGAGGCTCTTATCTAAAGGTTACTAACCACATTAAGACTCCAGATGTTAGTGGTTCTTACAAATACGTGCGAGCGCATTTGTTCATTTTCAAATAAAAAAAACGGAAGTTAAGCAACATTTTGCCTAACCTCCTTAATAATACTGACCAATCTCATTGGACAGAGGACTATTTATTTCGAATACGTATCGTATACAGATGCAATGGCTTGATCCATAGATTGTCCTGTTGACAGTGCAACAGCTGCAATAAAGCTACCTTCTACAATGGGCGCATCTACTTTTTCGATACGCTGTGATCCTGTATACATTTCAATTGCCATATCAAGATTCATTTCAGATGAGCCGATATCAAAGAAGCATATGGCATCATCTTCAAGTTGATTGATGACTTCTGATATCGCATCAAAGGATGTACCGATTTCACCTTGATTGCCACCAACCGTAATGACATCGACACCTTCTGTCATTTGATTTAATAAAGCTTGTGTTCCCGCCGCAATTTGCTCACTATGGCTCACAATCACTAGTGCTGTCATCTTAATCCTCTCCAATCAATGCATTTAAAATGTATACACTACTTTGCGCACCTGGATCTATATAGCCTTTTGAATCTTCTTTAAAGTAAGCAGCGCGACCTTTCGTTGCGACCATCTCTTGTGTATCATCTGCAAATTGTTGTAACGTTTCAAGTGTTACGGTTTCGTTATTTTCAACTGCTTGACGTGCACGTTCAATCACATCGTACATTGTTTTTTCATTGAGTGAGACTTTTCCGCGTTGTGCAATAGCTTCTGAGAATGCGGTTAACAATTGTACTAAATCTTCATGGTTGATATCATCTGTCGGTGCAACTTGAGACATTTTCACAAAACTGAATCCATACAACGGACCAGATGCGCCACCAATGTTTGACATTAGCGTCATACCTGTTAATTTCAAGATGTTCTCAATAGAACTATCATCTAACTTTTCTGCTAATGCTTCAAATCCACGACGCATATTAACCCCGTGATCTCCATCTCCAATTGCACGGTCAAGCTCTGTTAATGCCTCTTCTTGTTCTTGAAATGTTGTTTTTAATTCTAATAAGCGTTGTTTAAGTGTTCCTTTATCCATAAAGTTTCACTCCTAATGTGTAAAATATTGACTTGCTGTTGGTGCAAAAAATGCTTCTTGAATGGCTTCATCGTACGGTACTAATGTGATTGAAAAGCCTTGCATATCTAAAGACGTCATGTAGTCACCAACGAACCATGATCGGACTGTTTTGCCTTGAGCTTTAAGCGATGCTGCTACATATTTTGTTGCGATATTGAGTTCTGACAGTGGTGTAGCTCCCATGCCGTTAACCATAACAATGACATTTTCTGATTCTACTTCTTTCACGAGACGTTCAACAAGTTGGTCGGTAATCGTTTGAATTGGAGCGATAGGCATACGTTTCAATCCTTTTTCACCATGAATTCCAATGCCAATTTCCATGTCTTTTTCATCAATATCAAAACCATATTTTCCTGTTGTTGGCACCATTGGCGGTGTGAGTGCCATACCAATCGAACGTATACCTTCAAGCATGTCTGCTACTTTAGATTGAATGGTGTGCAGTGAGGCACCTTGATCCGCAAGGTAACCTGCATATTTGTGCGCAAAAACGGTACCTGCTACACCTCGACGTTGCGCAACGTCTTCAATCGCAATATCGTCTCTCACAATAACTGTTTCAACGTCAATCCCTTCCATCTGCGCCATTTCTTGTGCCATTTCAAAGTTCATGACATCGCCTGCGTAATTTTTAATAATCAATAATACACCGTCACCCGTGTTTACTGCTTTAATTGCTTCTAATACTTTATCAGGTGTTGGTGAAGTAAAAACTTCCCCACACACAGCCGCATCTAACATACCTTCTGCAACGTAGCCTGCATGAGCAGGTTCATGCCCGCTACCACCACCTGAAACAATCGCGACACCAGATTGCTTTTTAGCACGACGTACGACAATGGTGTCATGGATGACTTCGATACTTTGATTTGCAAGTGTTAAACCGTCTAACATATCTTTCAAAAATTGTTGCTTATCTTGAACTAATTTTTTCAATAGTCTCACCCTTTTTGTGACAAAGTGATTGGGTAGGTTCATTCTAATTTCCCAATCGCTCTATCCCCTTTTCTTTTATTATATCTTTTTCACTTTCAACTTTCACATCAAACATAAACGCAGAATGAGTAGGTTACTTAATGCATGTCCCCTATCACTCTGCGTTTAATTTGAAATGATGAAATATCTATATTATTTTTATTAATTCTCAGTTTCTGTTAGAAGAAGATTGTTGTCAGTATTGGTACAACGACTACAACAACTACCCCTACAAGTACAATCGCGATACTCGCCATTGACTCTTCAGTTTGACCGAGCTCTTTAGCAGCTGCAGCCCCGAGTGTATGACCACTTGTACCTAACGCAAGCCCTCTTGCGATTGGATTTTCGATTCGGAAAAACTTCAATAATTTATTACCTAATGCATAAATAATAACGGCATTTAAAATAACAGCTAATGATGTTAATTCTTTAATACCATCTATCCCTTCTGATACCGGTAAAGCAATTGCTGTTGTAGCAGCTTGTGGTAACATTGATGCGATAATGCTATCCCCGAATTGTAGCGCTTTTGAAATAAAGTAAATCGCAACTAATGCTAAGATTGTACCAAGACCGATGCCACCTAAAATACGATGCCAATGTTTCAACAGTACATCACGCTTTTTATAAAGTGGAATGGCAAATGCAATTGTTGCAGGTTCTAAGAAGAAGTTAATGATGTCTCCACCTATTTTGTAGTTTTCATAAGGAATACCTGTAAAGTATAGGAATGCTACACCCACAACCATCGCGACAAATAAGGGTGCGAATAAGAAAAATCCGTTCGTTTTTTTAAATAAGTATGTGGCAATTAGAAACGGTATTACTGATAACAGTATCCCGAAATACGGTGTGTCTAATGCAAGATGACTATACATGAGTGTGCGCTCCTTTCATTTTACGTGATGATTTTTGAGATTGTGTTGAGTTCTCTGATGTTTTAGCAGTACGCATTGTAAACTTCATAATCAATTGTGATGCGAAACCTGTACATACGAGTAATAAAATTGTTGAAACGATAATCAAAGCAATAATTAAAAATGGACTTTGACTTAAAACCCCGAGCGAATTGACAACAGATACACCAGCAGGTACGAATAGGAATCCAATATTATTCGTAAGCGCCGTACCGACTGACTCGACCTGTCCTAGTTTTACAATACCTGTACATAATAAGATGAAGAGTAATACAAGTCCGATCACTGAAGCTGGCATTGGTATTGGCATGAAGGATTCGATTATTTTAGAAATAAATAATACAATCCCCATTACTAAAACTTGATGTAAAAAGCTGTACGTTTTTTCTTTTTTCTCTCTCATTTTCCCGACCTCCTAGTGGCTTATTGATTAACTTAATTATAGTATGAAAAATAAGTTATAAACCGTTTTCACTCCGAAATGCAAAATTTAAGATGTGAAATGCACAAAAATAGAGTGGAATCACAGCACCATTTTTAGTGCTGTCACACCACTCTCTATTGTTTAAATCAATTCAATTAACCAATCCCAATCGCTGCTTTAAAATCTTTCATGTAAGAGCGACTTACCTGCATTTTTACATTATTCGTCAACGTCACCATAAAGGTATAATTAAACCAATGTTCGACTGCTTGAACATGATGTTTATTAATAATATTTGAACGATGAATCCTTAAAAAATAATCAGGATTCAGTTTCTTTTCATACGTGCTTAACGGGTCTCCAACTTCATATTCACCATTTACAGTATAAATGGTTGTAACGCCTTGATTAACACTAAACCCTATAATATCACTTTGACTTAACATTTGAATGCGATCATCAATAACAACCGGTAACGCTTGTTCTAAAGGTGCAGATTGAACCGTTTTAGGTCGCTTCCATTCTGGCGTTTGCGTTTTAACTTTATCAATGGCTTGTCTTATACGCTCTTCTTCAAAAGGCTTCAACACATAATCTGTCGCATTGAGTTCAAATGCTTGAACCGCATACTGATCGTGTGCTGTCGCGAATATAATCATCGGTGGTGATTTCATCTTTTGAATTTTTTTACCGAGTTCAATACCATTTTCATCCATTAAGTTAATATCTAAAAAGACGATATCATAGTCATGTATTAACAAAGCCTCTAACGTTTCTGAAATATTTTCGGCTTCATCCAAAGCTTCGAATCCACCAATGCGATTTAATAAATACATTAATTCATTTCGCGCTAAAGGCTCATCATCTACAATTAAAATACGCATCATTTACACCTCTTTCTTCTCATAAGGGAGTTTACACCACACCGTTGTACCAGATGCATTTGATTCAAAATGTAACATTGATGCACTGCCAAACAGTCCTTTAAGTCGTAGGTTTAAATTCTCGAGCGCACTGCCTGTACCAGATTCAGATTCCACAACTTTTTGACCTAATACTGCAAGCTTTTCACGCGGAATACCTTGACCATTGTCTTTAACACTCAGCTTTAACCCTTCTGCTTCTTTATGCACAGAGACCATAATGTGATTGTCTTTTTTTCGATTTGGGAATGCATGTTTTAATGCATTTTCAACAAGGATTTGAAGGACAAATGGAGGTACTAATGTATTCATATATTCATCTGCTACATCAAAATCAACATTAAATCGTCCTGGAAAGCGTGCTTGTTCTAAAGATAAATACGCTGACACTTGTCCTAATTCTTTTTCAAGCGTAATTTTATTTTGACGCGACCCTTGTAAATTTGATCTAAAGAAATGGCTCAACTCTAACAACAATTCGCGTGCTTTTTCGCTGTCAATTCGAACTAAAGCCGAAATAGTATTAATGGCATTAAAGAAAAAATGCGGATTCACTTGAGCTTGTAGGGATTTGATTTCAGCATCTTTCAACAACTTACTTTGCGTCTCTGCTTCACCCAGTTCAATCTGGCTACAAAAAATCTTCGCAAGGCCTTCTGCAAGTTGTCGTTCAACAAACGTTAAATCATTAGGGTTCGTAAAGTATAATTTTAACGTTCCAATGACTGTTCCATGTGTTTTCAACGGAATCACAATCGCCGCATGTAATGGGCAATTCGGATGTGGGCATCCAATTTCCTCTTTCGTGTGAACCTCTTTCAACTCACCACTTTGCATGGCTGTTTTTGACAGATGCGTCACAATCTCTTTTTGCGGCACATGATGATCACTCCCCGCACCAACATGCGCAAGAATGTCTTTTTGACTCGTAATCGCAACCGCAGAGACTTTCATTAAATCTTTAATAATCGTTGCTACGTGTTCTGCTGAATGCTGATTTAAACCTTCTTTGAAATAAGGCAAGGTTTGATTGGTAATTTGTAATACATCATGCGTTTGCACGGCACGCATTTGTTCTTCTTGTTTTAACGTGGAAATCAGAATGGACATGAATATCGCTGTTCCACTACTATTGACGATAATCATCGGCAAGGCAATTAATTGTAATAATTCAATCGCATGTCCTTTATCTGCAGCAAGGAAATAAATACAAATCATCTGAATGACTTCTGTAAATGCCCCTATAGACGCACTCGCTTTAACAGATGGATAAGGTCTATTTTGACGAGAATAATGACAAAAATAACCTGCAATTAAACCGATAAATAGAGACGAGACGAGGTACGTATAAGCCTCGGCACCACCCATGTAAAAGCGAAAAATACCTGAAATAATCCCAACAACAGCACCAACAAAAGGACCACCAACCAGACCAGCGACCCCAATAGTTAAAACGCGTGTATTCGCAAGTGAAACATCGTCATCAAGATGAAAATAAATCTGACTAGATAAGATGTCACCATTTCGAATGACGATCCCTGTAAAGTTCGACATAATCGCGAATAGCGCAAATACGACACACAATTCTAGTTTCGAGCGCCAACTGTCACGATGATTCATCGTATTTTTAAAGTAGGATAAATTCATCAAAAGATATGCCAAAATAGTAATTAAACCCACACGTTCAAGGAGTAATATCGTTAAGTTAAACATCGTTGCACCCTCTTTATGTTCTAGCATGGTCTATATTAAATAGAATAGAAAGTTTATGGAATAAAACTTATTATGTATCATTTTAGCACATGAATCGGTAGTTATACTTTAGAATTTTAAAATTTCATTTCTAAATTAGACTAAATAGATAAAACTTTCGAAGCAAATCATATCTCCTTGCTCCGAAAGTTCTCTCATTTTATTTCAATTCATTTAAATAACTATGTCCAAATTCCGGTAATTGAACGCCGAAGTTATCCGCAATCGTTGCACCGATTGAACTGAATGTCGTATCCCCTTTCAGTTCACGACCACCATTAAACTTCGGACTGTAAAGTAAGACTGGAATATATTCACGTGTATGATCCGTACCGTCCGCTGTCGGATCGTTACCATGGTCCGCTGTAATAATGAGTAAATCATCCTCACGTAACGCGTCCAGTAATTCTGGTAAACGTTCATCAAAATCTTTAATCGCTTGCGCGTAACCTGGTTTATCACGACGATGACCGTACAGCGCATCAAAGTCTACTAAGTTTAAGAAGCTCATACCCGTAAAGTCTTTGTCTACAACTTTCATCAATTGGTCCATACCATCCATATTATTTTTCGTACGAATGGCTTCTGTAACACCTTCACCATCAAAAATGTCGTTAATTTTACCAATCGCAATCACATCATAATCCGCATCTTTTAGCGTATTCATGACCGTTTGACCGAACGGTTTTAACGCGTAGTCATGACGATTACTTGTACGTGTGAAGTTACCGGGTTCACCCACATAAGGACGTGCGATAATACGACCAATTAAGTATTTCGGATCTTTCGTCATCTCACGCACTTTTTCACAAATGTCGTAGAGCTCTTCAAGTGGAATAATATCTTCGTGTGCCGCAATTTGAAGAACAGGGTCGGCAGAGGTATAGATGATTAAGTCACCTGTTTTCATTTGGTGTTCGCCCCACTCTTCAATGATTTGAGTCCCTGAAGCTGGGCGATTTGCGACCACTTTTCGTCCAGTGACAGATTCGATTTCTTGAATCAACTCATCTGGAAAGCCGTTCGGATACACTTTAAACGGTTTATTAATATTCAGTCCCATGATTTCCCAGTGTCCTGTCATCGTATCTTTACCCACTGACGCTTCGCTTAACTTCGTATAATACGCTGTTGGGTCGTCGACACGATTCACAACCGGTAAGTCTTCAATATTACCCAGGCCTAAACGTTCTAATGATGGTAACGTTTGGTCAAATCCTTCTAGCGTATGTTTTAACGTATGTGAACCTTCATCATTAAAGTCTTTCGCATCTGGGGCTTCGCCAATACCTACAGAGTCCATTACAATTAAGTGGATACGTTCAAATGGTCTTGTCATGTCAATCACTCCTTGATTATTAATAATCTGTATCTGCTTCTAAGCCTTGCATGATTTGTACACCTGCACTCGCACCTACACGTGTTGCGCCGGCATCAAGCATCGCTTGAAAATCTTCTAAATTGCGTACACCGCCTGAAGCTTTTACTTCTAAAGCATCACCGACAGTGTCTTTCATTAACTTCACATCTTCAACTGTGGCACCGCCACCTGCGAAACCTGTTGACGTTTTTACGAAGTGTGCACCTGCGGCTTTCGAAAGTTGTGACGCTCTCACTTTTTCGTCATCTGTTAATAATACTGTTTCGATAATCACTTTGACGGTTTTACCTTGTGCAGCTTCTACTACAGCTTCAATATCACGTTGTACCACTTCATCACGCCCATCTTTCAAAGCGCCAATATTAATCACCATATCAATTTCATCCGCGCCTTTCACAATCGCATCGCGTGTTTCAAAAGCTTTTGTTTCTGTCGTTGATGCGCCAAGTGGGAAACCAATCACGGTACATACTAAAACATCTGAGTCTTTCAACTGTTCAGAAGCGTATGCGACATGTGTTGGATTCACACAAACAGATTTAAAATGATACGTTTTCGCTTCGTCAATAATACGGTCAATTTGTTCACGAGTTGCTTCTGGTTTTAATAACGTATGATCAATATATTTTTCATATTTCATATGACATACTCCTTATTTTTAATTTATCCATCATCATTAATTATACAATTAGAATAGTTAAAATACGATTATTTGATATATTACTATAATGACTATTAGGATGTAGATTTGAAAAAAAGCCTGAATTATAACGCTATTTTAAGCGATAAAATAATTCTGAAAGAAGCAAAATATGTTTATCAAATGCTAATTTGGTCTATAATAAATGATAAAAATGTAGGACATTTCTATTTCAATATGTATTGTCATCCATAACTTTATAAAAATAAAATGTGATAGTCTCATTTATATTTTCTGATAATTTGTTGAAATCTGATTATTGTTATGCTATCATTACCCTATTCTAAAAAACACTTTAGTTCGGTAGAGAACGAAAGCGAGGGCGTATATATGGAATCACCGCTTGAATTAAAGTCACTTGAAGTACAATTTTTAAAATATTTTTCAAATCAAGGGTATACCCTAATCGATACATCTTTTATTGAAACATTACAATGGTCGCAACTTTCAACAGATGACTTAAAACAAATGGACGAACGTAGCATCTGGCAAAACCATGACCAACTCTATGCGTTACGCAATGATTTTACAGATCAATTGGTACGTTACTATCAAAACTATCCGCTTCAAGCACAATCGATAGCGTATAGTGGTCCTATCGTACGTCATCAAAACGTACGCACACAATTAGGCATCGAATGTTATGACCCTACTATTCAAGATATTCATCAAGCATTCGAACATTTCAATCACTATATCCAATCTGAGATGAATACCGCTATTCAATATGTAGTTATCGGTCATTACCAGCTCATCGATTTATTACTAAAACCTGAATTTCAAACCGAAGCGATACTGACCGCAATTACACAACGCAATATTTCAGAGCTCAAAAAGCAATTAGGCATTGAACATCCAATTGTTCAATTATTGCTAACTCCAACACACAAACAACTTGATGCATTAAATGAACTATATACCGTTGATCACAGTCTAGTGAGTAGCTTAAATCGTTGGGCATCATTCTTTAAATCACTCGGATTGACGGATATTCATCTCGATATTACACCGATGGCACCACGTTCTTATTATAAAGGAACATTTGTCAAAGCTTATTTAGAAGATGAACGTGTCGTATCAGGTGGCTATTACGACAATGGTCTAGAAGGTTTTGGACTCGGTTTAACACTATAAAGGAGGAATCTTTGTGCTTACTATCGCATTAGCTAAAGGACGCTTGCTCAAAAGCTTTATCGCATATTTAGAGGAGCAAAATCAGACCGATCTCGTTCAAGCATTAGAATCAAGAGATCGTCAACTCCAAATTCAAACGGATGACTATCATTTTTTATTTGTTAAAGGCCAAGATGTACCTATCTATGTCGAACAAGGTATCGCAGACATTGGTATTACTGGAAGCGACATTTTAAATGAGCAACAGTATGATGTCAATCAGTTGTTAGCACTTCCGTTCGGTCAGTGTCATTTAGCTGTGGCATCCTTTGACGATACAAACACATATCAAACGATAGCGACATCTTTTCCTAAAATGGCACAAGATTATTTTAAACGCACAGGTCGTGATGTGAAGTGTATTGAGTTATCAGGATCCATTGAGCTTGCGTGTGTTGTCGGCATGGTTGATGGCATTGTAGACATTGTTCAAACAGGGACAACGTTACGTTCAAATGGCCTTGTAGAAAAAGAGACGATCACAGACATTCAAGCACAACTTATTACTAATCGACAAAGTTTTTTCAAACAATCAGCAGCAATCGATGCATTTATTCACACGTTAGGAGTGTCCATTATTGATGTATAATACTCAAACTTTTTTACAAACATATCAATCTACAGCACCACTTGATTTCTCATTACATGATAGCGTTAGTGCAATTTGTGAGCGCGTGAAGGAAGAGGGCGATCGTGCGCTACAGGCTTATAACGTTCAGTTCGATGGAGTTGAAACTACACAACTTGAAGTCCCTCAAGATGCCATTCAAACAGCTTATGAAACCTTAGACCCTGAACTCAAACAAGCGCTAGAACAAAGCTACACACGCATCAAAACGTACCAAGAACGTATCCGTTATAAAAATGGTAACGACTCAGAAGAAATGTATGAAGTCTATCATCCTATCCACTCTGTTGGTATTTATGTCCCTGGTGGTAAAGCGAGCTACCCTTCTACAGTCTTAATGACCGCAACGCTTGCAAAGGTGGCAGGTGTGAAAAACATCACTGTTGTGACACCCCCACAAGAACATGGTATTGCACAAAGCGTTCTTGCTGCGTGTTATATCACTGGAGTAAATCGTGTCTATCAAGTTGGCGGTGCACAAAGTATTGCAGCACTCGCATTTGGTACTGAAAGCATTCCAAAAGTTGATAAAATCGTTGGCCCTGGAAATCAATATGTCGCTTATGCTAAAAAGTTACTATACGGTACAGTCGGTATCGACCAAATTGCAGGGCCGAGTGAAATTGCCTTAATCATTGATGACTCATGTGATTTAGATGCAGTGGCTTATGATGTGCTCGCTCAAGCAGAGCATGATGAATTAGCACGCACATTTGTCATTTCTACAGATAAAGCGCTCTTAACAGACTTAGAAGAACGCATCGCTTCTTTTGCGAAACAAACAGAACGACAGGCGATATTACAAGAAAGTTTAAAACATCATCATTACTTGATTCATACACAAAGCTTTGAAGAAAGTTGTGATGTCATGAATGAAATTGCGCCAGAACATGCATCCATTCAAACACGCGACCCTAAAGCCTATATCCCTTATATCCATTATGTTGGTAGTCTATTTTTAGGCAATTACGCACCAGAAGCTATGGGAGATTATATTGCGGGGCCGAGCCATGTTCTGCCAACCAATCGTACTGCGCGCTTTCAACATGGTCTATCTGTGAATGATTTTCTAACGAAGCATACCGTGATTCACCTATCACCTGAAACGTATGCTAAAACATATCAAAATGCAGCACGTATCGCTCAAGATGAAGCACTATTTAACCATCAACAATCATTACTTATTCGTAAAGGAGGAATTAATCATGATACGCATGAATAAAAATGAAAGTCCGATAAAACCACTTGATGATACACAACTTGCACAAATTATCACTTCTAGTAACTTCCATCACTATCCAGATGAAGAACACGACCGCTTCCGTCGCGCTTATGCAGCATATTATCAAAACTTAAATATGAATCAAATTTGTTGCGGTAACGGTTCAGATGAATTAATTCAAAAATTAATGTTCCATATGCCAGAAGGTCCATGTTTAACGTTTAATCCTGACTTTTTCATGTATCAAGATTACGCTAATCAAACAGATCGTGAGATTTATTTTATTGAAGCAACAGAAGATTTAACATTCCCTCTTGAAAAAGTACAAGCTGAAATCGAACGCATTCAACCAAGTTTCTTTATTTTTAGTAATCCACACAATCCAACAGGTCACCGTTTTGATGAATCTTATGTTGAAGCACTAGCGGACACAATGAAAAAAATTAATGGTTATTTAGTTGTGGATGAAGCGTATATTGATTTTTCAACACCACTTGATATTCCACTTCAAGATCATGTCATTGTGATGCGTACATTATCGAAAGCATTTGCGCTTGCCGGGTTACGTTTAGGTGTATTAATCAGTACTGAAAAAACGATTGCGATGATGCGAGAGATTGAGCACCCATATCCACTCACATCATTAACACTTGCGGTTGCGACACAGATTTTTGAAAATCAAGACGATACTAAAGCGTTTGTCGAACATCAACGCGCACTCAGTCAGCGCCTTAGAGATATTTTAAACACATACGCCAAACCACATATGACAGTCTTTCCAAGTGATACAAACTTTGTACTCACAAGAGGCGAAAAAGCAGAAGACCTTGGCCATTATTTAGAAGAAAAAGGTTTTCATGCTCGTTTTTATGATCCAAAAACAGAATACCCTATGTCAGAATCCGTACGTTACTCAATCGCAACAGATGAAGAATTAGACGCTTTTGAAGCAGCTGTGAAAGAATGGAGTGAACGTCATGGCGTATCAAATCAATCGTGAGACGAAAGAAACCAAAATTTCAATTGAAATTGCTGAAGGTACAACAAGTCATATTCAAACAGGTGTAGGATTTTTAGACCATATGTTAACCCTTTTAAGCTTTCACAGTGGCTTAAGTTTAAATATTGACGTTGATGGTGACACTTGGGTCGATGATCATCATACAACAGAAGACATTGGGATTGTCCTCGGTCAATTATTACTTAAAATGATTAAGGACAAACCCCATTTTGAACGTTACGGCACACAGTATTTACCAATGGATGAAACACTCGCACGTGCTGTTGTAGATATAAGTGGCCGACCATACCTACATTTCAATGCGCAATTCAGTAAAGAAAAAGTGGGTACATTTGATACAGAACTCGTTGAAGAATTTTTCAGAGCGCTTGTCATTAATGCACGTTTAACTGTGCATATTGACTTATTACATCAAGGCAATACGCATCATGAAATCGAAGCGATATTTAAAGCATTTGCGCGTGCATTTAAACAAGCCTTCACACCATCTGAGACAGCGCGCATTCCATCTTCGAAAGGTGTGATTGAATGATTGCAATTGTAGATTACGGTTTAGGTAATGTGCTCAACGTCAAACGAGCTGTGACGTATTTAGGCTATGATGTTGTTTTAACACGTGACTCTAAACAACTGGCCGAAGCAGATATGCTTATTTTACCAGGAGTGGGTCATTTTAAAGTGGCCATGGAAAATATTCAACATTATCAACTTGAAGACTATCTTAAAACAACCGAGCAGCCGATTATTGGTATTTGTTTAGGGATGCAATTGTTGTATGAAAGTAGTGCTGAAGGACATGTTGCAGGACTCGGACTTGTTCCTGGGCATATTAAGCCGATTGAAACACCATATACTGTTCCACACCTTGGTTGGAACACTTTAATCAGTGACGATAAAGAGATAGAACACGACGTTTATTTCGTGCACAGCTTTCAAGCACCTATGGACGAGAAGGTCGTTGCGTATGCCGCTTACGGCACAAATATTCCAGGTATTATCCAGCATGGACGCTACACTGGCATTCAATTTCACCCGGAAAAGAGTGGTGATCATGGATTAGCTATTCTTAAAAAAGCTTTAGAAGGAGGCTTTACACATGTTGAAACTATGGCCAGCCATTGACTTAATCGAGGGGCAAAGCGTACGTCTTACAGAAGGACAGTACGAGACCTCTGAAAAAATGCCGACTTCAGCTGAAGAAAGTATCGCGCGTTATAGCCAATATGATAGTGTTGACCGCATTCATATCGTTGATTTAATAGGCGCCAAAAATCAATCTACTGTCGAATCCAACTATATTGAATCACTGATTCGTCGAACTGATAAGCCTGTAGAAGTGGGTGGCGGTATTCGTAGTGAAGACGCTTTACGTGCCTATTTTTCTGCTGGTGTTGATTACTGCATCGTGGGGACAAAGGCAATACAAGAGCCAAAATGGCTAGAACAGATGAGCCATTTATTTCCTGGGAAAATTTATGTCTCTGTTGATGCTTACAATCGTATGATTAAAGTGAACGGTTGGATTGATGAAACAGACCTTGATTTGATAGAGTTTGCTCAAACAATAGCTCATTATCCAATTGGTGGCATTATTTATACTGATATTTCAAAAGACGGTAAAATGAGTGGTCCTAACTTTGAAACTACAGAACTTTTAGTACGTGCTGTCGATATCCCTGTGATTGCTTCTGGGGGCATACGTCATCAAGATGATTTGAAACAACTCGAATCTATTGGGGTTCATGCTGCTATCGTAGGTAAAGCAGCACATCAACCTTCATTTTGGGAGGGACTCGAATGATAAAAAAACGCATTATCCCCTGTCTCGATGTTAAAGATGGTCGCGTCGTAAAAGGCATTCAATTTAAAGGCCTTCGTGATATTGGAGATCCAGTCGATTTAGCCCTTTATTACAATAATGAAGGTGCAGATGAATTGGTATTTCTTGATATTTCTAAAACAGAAAATGGACACGCTCTTACTCTAGATATTATTCAACGTACTGCAGAGCAACTGTTTATTCCATTAACAATTGGAGGCGGTATCGCTTCACTTGATGATATTTCTCAACTTTTACAACATGGTGCAGATAAGGTTTCTTTAAACTCTGCTGCATTAAAGAATCCAAAACTTATTCAAGAAGCGAGTGACAAATTTGGTAAACAATGTATCTGTATTGCGATAGACAGTCAATATGATGAAGCGTTAGACGATTATTTTTGTTGTACACATGGCGGAAAAGTCCGTACAGATGTCCGTGTTTATGATTGGATTCAACAAGTAGAAGCATTAGGTGCAGGAGAATTACTTGTAACCAGTATGGCATATGACGGTATGAAACAAGGCTTTGATATTCACCACTTGAACGAAATCGCAAAACGCGTAAATATTCCTGTGATTGCTTCTGGTGGTGGCGGAAACGCGCGTCACTTTACTGAGTTATTTACATCAACAAACGTTTCTGCAGGGCTTGCAGCGAGTATCTTACATGATAAAGAAACAACAGTAAATGAGATTAAAACTGAACTTCAACAAGGAGGTGTCCCGGTCAGATGGAATTAAATCCTGACTTTTCAAAAGGACTATTACCTGCAATATTACAAGATGCGGAAACCCAACAAGTATTAATGCTAGGGTATATGAATGAAGAAGCATTTCAAAAAACAATCGAAACCGGTGTGGCATGGTTTTATTCTCGCTCTAAAGAACGATTATGGCAAAAAGGCGAATCATCTGGTCATATTCAAAAAGTAGTCGACATGCATTTGGATTGTGATGATGATACGCTATTACTTTTTGTGAACCCACAAGGCCCTACATGTCATAAAGGGACACAAAGTTGTTTTAACACAGAGATACCGTTCCATCTTAAGCAAGTCGAGAATAGCATTAAAACACGCTTGGCTGAACAAGATGAGCAATCCTATACGAATTACCTCATGCGAGAAGGTATCGAAAAAATCACTAAGAAGTTTGGAGAAGAAGCTTTTGAAGTGGTCATCGCCGCAATGAAGCAGGATCAAGAGGAACTCATTGCAGAAAGTGCGGACTTACTCTATCACCTATCAGTGTTATGGCACGAGCAAGGTATATCTATTGATGATGTTGAGCGAGAACTTGCTAAACGCCACCAAACTCAAAATAATTTTAAAGGTGAACGTGCAGAAATTAAAGAGTGGTAATATCATTGAGGCATTATCTAGTTTTAGATGATGTCTCTTTTTATCGTACTCAACTGATGATGTTATACTGTATTAAAAAAATATTGAGGAAATAATGAAGGAGGGCTATTCATTGCACTATATCGGTATTGATTTAGCATGGACAGATCATAATGAAACAGGTGTTTGTGTCATAGATCATCACGGCACCGTTCAATATATGGACGCTAAAGTATGGTCTGACGCAGAACTCATCTCATTGATTCAACAGTATAACGGTCCATTACGTATCGCAATTGATGCCCCTTTAATCGTTCCGAATGAAAAAGGTGCCCGACAAGCAGAACGTCTATTATCTAAAGATACAATTCATCATCACCGAGTTCGTGCCTTTCAAGTCAGTCAACTGTTTTTAACTCGAACATTCGGACGTATTCGTGGTGCGGACTTACTCGCACAGATTCAGCAATCGTTTCAAGATGATGTCGCGATACATATTAATACTCAATCAGACTATGTCGTTGAAACCTTTCCAACAGCTATAACCGCAAGCCTATTTAGAGCAGATTATCCATTCCATTATAAGGAAAAGAAAGGCGTCAACTTTAAACAAGCAGTAATGGGGCTTCAAAAACTACATGATGCATTAGTCAATTTAGAACAACATGCTCAACTTCATGGTTATACATCACGCATCAATCCAGATTGGCAAACACTTAAACGTCAATCTAAAAAACATATCGAGGATCAACTTGATGCCTTACTTTGCGCATATGGACTGTATCTCATACACCATGACGAAAGATATGAAAGCAAACAATTTGGTGAATCTGAAACAGGTGCAATCGTAATTCCCTTTTTAAAGGTTTAAAAATTCATATTAAGTTCATATTATTAATGTAGTATGAAAATATGATGAATTAAGGAGGATTTTTCATGAAACGATTAATGTACAGTTCAATGATATATACCATTTTAGGAATGTTAAGTGGTATTTTTTATCGTGAAATGACGCGTGCAAATGACTTCAGTGGATACTCACAACTTAACGTGACACATACACACTTACTAACGTTAGGTACAATGATGTTTTTAATCTTCTTATTACTAGAAAGTCGCTTCCACTTAACGCAATATGGCAAATTATTTAATGGTTTCTTTTACGCATACCATGCCGGTGTCATCATTACAGTTGGCATGCAGTTCGTTAATGGTATCGCAACAATTAAAGGCTTTGAAACAAGCCCAGCACTTGCAGGTATTTCTGGATTAGGCCATGTTGTCATCTCATTTGCGCTCGTTTTATTTTATATTTTAATGCATAAAGCGATTAAATCACTACCTCAAAACAAAAAACACCATCGAAACTAAAGAAACGATGATAAAGAGGCATCTTAATAGCGATGTTTCTCTTTATCATCGTTTTATTTGTTATATATGATTTAATTCATTTTAGTAGTGAGATTCAACAGTACCATCATTTGGATCATTTTTACCATGAACATAGTAATCTACATATTCAGGTTCTAATGGTTTAACACCTTTAATGATATCTGCTGCTTTTTCAGCAAGCATTAACACTGGTGAATGAATATTACCATTTGTTGTTGTTGGCATTACTGATGCATCAACAACACGTAAGTTTTCCATGCCGTGTACTTTCATTGTTAATGGGTCTACAACTGCCATTGGGTCAGATGCTGGTCCCATTTTAGCACTACATGAAGGGTGTAATGCTGTTTCTGCATCACGACGTACCCAATCTAAAATTTCTTCATCCGTTTGAACAGATGGTCCTGGTGAAATTTCGCCACCGTTGTATTTATCTAATGAAGGTTGATTTAAGATATTACGTGCAACACGGATTGCTTCAACCCATTCTTGACGGTCTTCTGGTGTTGATAAATAGTTAAATACGAATTTTGGTTTTTTGTATGGGTTTGTTGAAGTGATTTTTAAGTGTCCACGTGAATTTGAGTACATTGGACCCACGTGTACTTGGTAACCATGTGCAACTGGTGCTTTTTGTCCATCGTAACGTACCGCTAACGGTAAGAAATGGAACATTAAGTTAGGATAATCCACTTTATCATTAGAGCGTACGAAACCGCCACCTTCAAAGTGGTTACTTGCTGCTGCACCTGTACGACGTGTTAACCATTCTAAACCAATTAATGGCATTCTTAATTTGTTTAAGCTTGGTTGCATAGATACAGGTTCTTTACTTGCATGTTGAACATAAACTTCTAAGTGGTCCTCGAAGTTTTCACCTACACCTGGTAAATGAATGCGTGGTTCGATACCTACTGAACGTAAGTGTTCTGAATCACCAATACCTGATAATTGTAATAATTGTGGTGTATTAATTGCACCACCTGAAAGAATAACTTCTTTCGCAAGTACTTTGTGTAAACGGCCATTACGTTTGAACGTCACACCTGTTACACGATTGCCGTCAAAGTGTAACTTCTCAACGAATGCACGTGTTTTAACTGTTAAGTTTCTACGTTTCATCGCTGGTCGTAAATATGCACGTGATGCTGACACACGGCGACCATTATGAATTTGACTGTCGAAAGGACCAAATCCTTCTTGACGGTAACCATTTACGTCTTTTGTTTTCTTATATCCTGCGTCAACAGCCGCATTGAAGAATGCTTCAAATAGCGGGTTATCTGCTGGACCACGACGTAATTTAATTGGACCATTTAAACCGCGGATTGGATCGTCTTTATCCGCACCAAATGTTGTTTCTAAACGTTTGAAGTATGGTAAACAATGTGCATAATCCCATGTTTCCATGCCTTCAGGTTTACCCCATTTTTCATAGTCTAATGGATTACCACGTTGATAAATCATACCATTAATAGAGCTTGATCCACCTAACACTTTACCACGTGTATGGAAGACTTTACGGCCTCCCATGTGTGGTTCTTCAGCAGTTTCGTATTTCCAATCGTAGAAACGATTACCTGATGGATACATAAGTGCTGCTGGCATTTGGATGAATAAATCCCAAGGGTAGTCACTACGTCCTGCCTCTAATACTAATACTTTTTTATCTTTATCTTCACTTAAGCGTGCACCTAAAACAGAACCAGCACTACCGCCACCGATAATAATATAATCATACATTTTATCGTATGCCTTACTCATGAAATGTCCTCCTTATCATAGTTTATTTATGATACATACGTTTTATTATTGTTTACCGAACCAATGTACAGGTTCTGATTGTGTGTTTGTTAGAATGTGTTTTGTTTCTAAATATTCTTCTAAACCGTGGTGACCCAGTTCGCGACCGATACCTGATTGTTTATAGCCACCCCATGGTGCTTGTGCGAAGTATGGGTGGAAGTCATTAATCCAAACTGTACCCATTCTTAATTTTTTCGCTACACGGTTTGCTTTATTAATATCAGTTGTAAATACACCGCCTGCTAAACCGTAGATAGAATCATTCGCAAGTCGAACAGCTTCTTCTTCAGTGTCAAAGCCTTCAATTGTTACAACTGGTCCGAATACTTCTTCTTGAACAATGCGCATTGAAGTATCGCAATCTGTAATCACTGTTGGTTCAAAGAAGAAACCATCTTGTAAGTCTTCACGCTCAGGGCGTTTACCACCAACTGCAATTGTTGCGCCTTCTTCTTTCGCAATTTCGACATAGCCTTCAACTTTATCGCGGTGTTCTTTAGAAATAAGTGGTCCAAGTTCTGTTGATGATTCAAAACCGTCACCCATTTTGATGTTGTGAATGCGATCGATTAAAGCTTTTTCAAAGTCTGCTTTAATGTCGTTGTGTACGATAATACGTGAACCTGCTGAACATACTTGTCCTGCGTGGAATAATCCACCGTTTAACGCTTGGTCAACAGCTACTTCGAAATCTGCATCATCAAAAATAATGTTTGGATTTTTACCACCTAATTCAAGTGCAATGTTAGTCACATGGTCTGCTGCTTGACGCATGATGCGTTTACCAGTTTGTAGACCACCAGTAAATGACACTAAATCTACATCTTTATGTGTAGACATGATGTCACCAATGTCAGCACCTGCACCTAATACAAGGTTAATTACACCTTTAGGGAAACCAACTTCTTCCATTAATTCAAACACGCGAATTGTTGTTAATGGTGTGATTTCACTTGGTTTCATAACGATTGAACAGCCTGTCGCAAGCGCTGGTGCAATCTTCCATGACGCTTGTAGTAAAGGATAGTTCCAAGGTGTAATTTGAGTAACTACACCGATAGGTTCTTTCACGATTTTACTTTCTGTGTTTGGAATTGGTGAATTGACAAGCTCTCCACCATCTTTATCTGCTAATCCTGCAAAGTACATGAATACATTATGGATATCATCCATGTCGGCATAAGATTCTTCTAACGTCTTACCTGTGTCCAATGTTTCAAGTTTTGCAAGTTCTTCACGGTGTTCTTTAATTTTGTCTGCTACTGCACGTACTTTTTGACCTTTGACTTCGCCTGTTTCATTCGCATATTCGCCGTCATCAAAAGAACGTCTTGCAGCTAAAATTGCGCGTTCAACATCTTCTGTTGTTCCTTCCGCTACTTCTACAATTACTTCTTGATTGTAAGGGTTAATAATTTTACGTGTGGCTTTATTGCTACTTTCTACCCACTCACCATCAATGAATTGACGACGAGATAAATTCTTTACAAGTTCCATCAAGATACCTCCGTTAAGTTTGTTAAATTTTTATTTAACGAATTTGATGAACTAACTCTAACACATGAATTTCTGAACTGTCAACTCTAGTGTTTCAACCTAGATATGTAAGAAATTATCGTTAAATCTCTTAAAAACATTTTATTTTTTGTTAACAAAGTTGTAAAATCGATGAGTAATGATATTTAATTTAGACAGAATGTTAATAATGTCGCATTTTTCTACAATGCATTTAAATAATGATTATGATGAAATTAAGGAGGTGTAAGAATGACACGTCAATCATCTTATGAAGCTCAACTCGACGAAGCTAAAGATATCGTAATTAACTCAATTGCAGAAACAATGGACTTATATGGTATCAACCGTAGTGTCGGTAATTTATACGGTATCATGCTATTTGAAGATAGTATGACTTTAGATGAAATGCGCAATGAACTACAAATGAGTAAACCTAGCATGAGTGCAGGTGTTAAAAAATTACAAGAGTTCGATATCGTCAAGCAACGTTTTACAAGAGGCAGTCGTAAACAACACTTCGAAGCCGAAAAAGATTTCTTTGAGTTTTTCAGTAACTTCTTCCCGCAAAAATGGAAGCGTGAAAGTACGATTAACATGGCCGCTTTACGTGAATCGGAAGCTATTATAGATCATATTATTAATGCTGACGATGTTGATGCTGACACAAAAGCAGAAGCGATTGCGATTAAATCACATATGGAACACTCACGCGTCTATTATGAGTGGTTAGATCGTATTAGCGAAGCTGTTCAAACTGGTGAGATTTTCAAATATTTTCCAATTCCAGAAATTGAGAAAGATGAATCGTAATTCTACATGACACATTGAGGTTATTGTATGCGTATAAAACGAAAAATTTATCTTGTCTTAACGAAAAATTTATCTTGTCTTATTGATGATTACTGCAATTATTTTTTATATTATTGTTCCTCAAATTGTAGGTCACAATGATTTCAGCGTACGTGTATTTCAAATTATACCGTTTTTATTTTTCGTATTACTTTTATTCAGTGATAACAATAAATAAATCTATTTCAAATCAAAAAAAACGCTAGTTTCGCACTAGCGTTTTTTGTATGCGTTCACCTTTAAATCAAAGCTAATCGCCATTGTCCAGTTTTCTTTTGTCTATGTACGAAAGGCAACTTGCTATGGCCTAACGCGCTTTCCACAAAAATTCTTGACGAATTTATTGCGTAAAGTTTGTTAGGCTACGCAAGCTAAACGCCTTTCTTCCATTTTCTTTTATTGTCTACTTCCCACTGGCAGCGTTCTAAGCTATAACCTCATCCTCCTCAAATCTTTTCAAGATTTAGCGGAGGCTTCTGTTATAGTACGAACGCTAAACGCCATTGTCCAGTTTTCTTTATAGATTATCGTCTTCTTTGTCTTCTCCTACGCGAAGGATGCGTAGTGAGCGACGTTCGATACGTTTGAATCGTTCTGCACGTGTTTGTAGTGCGATGCGGTCGCCTGACAGGATGTACATAAATGAGATCATTATCATGATGAATATGATGATAAGTGGTACACCTGCGACGATAGAAGCCGTTTGTAAGATACTTAACGCTTCTTCTCCTCCGACTAACATTAATGAGAATGGGAGTAAACATAACGCAAACGCCCAGAATAAACGGTTCCAACGTAATGGTTCTTCGTCAACTGATAATTGTGTTGCTGAAGCTACGATATATGATGCAGAGTCAAATGTTGTCACTAAGAATAAGAACGCTGATAAGACAAATAATCCTATTAACACAGGTGAGAATGGTAAGTGATTAATTACTTCGATAATTGTTGCTTCTGTGCCGTATTGGTTTAGATAGTTAATGACATTAAATTGACCTGATAATTGTAAGTACGCCGCAAAGTTACCGAAGATACCAAAGAATAGCACACACCCTAATGTACCATATGCGATTGTACCTAAAATAACCTCTTTTAACGTACGTCCTTTTGAAATACGGGCGATAAACAGACCAATAAACGGTGAATACACGAGCCACCAAGCCCAATAGAAAATTGTCCATTGTTGTGGGAAGCCTGTTTCTTCACGATTACCTAATCCTCCGAAAGGCTCAAGCCAAGTTGCCATTTGGAAGAAGTTTTTCAACATATTCCCGAAACCTGTGACTGTTGTTTCCATAATGAAAACAGTTGGCCCTACAATAAAAATAAATCCGAGTAGTACGAATGATAACCACACAT
Source organism: Staphylococcus canis (assembly GCF_016238445.1). GTDB lineage: Bacteria > Bacillota > Bacilli > Staphylococcales > Staphylococcaceae > Staphylococcus > Staphylococcus canis. The sequence continues at coordinate 24,410 of NZ_JABANU010000004.1, read as the reverse complement.
TCAAGTCACTTAATACTTGAATCCCTTTTTTGAGTCCTTGATATGAACTATATGAAAAGACAATAGTAATACCAATTAATACGATACTTTTCACGAGCATACTTTGACCATCAATGCCAAATAACTTTTCAAGACCTGCTGAAATCATAGGTACACCTAAAGCGAGTGATGTAGCTGTACCACCAATCAGTCCAAAAATAAATAAAATATCGACAAGTTTACCTAAAAACTTATCTGTTTGCCCTTTTAAAATTGGGCGACATGCTTCACTAATACGGAACACTGGTTGCTTTTTAACGAATACTAAATACGCAATCGGTAACGCCGGTAAAACGTAAATCGACCAAGCAATCGGTCCCCAGTGGAACATACCGTACATTGTCGCATATTCTAATGCTGTATCACTTAATGGTTTTGCGCCATGTGGTGGTCCTTGGAAATAGTACGCCCACTCAATGACACCCCAGTATAAAATATCCGATCCGATACCTGCACAAAAAAGCATGGAAGCCCATGCGAAGTCACTAAATTCTGGTTTATCACTTGCACGGCCTAATGTGACAGAACCATATTTTCCGAATGCGATATACATTACAAAAGCAAAAATGGCTAAACCAAGAACTAAGTATACAGCCCCAAGTTTTGACGTCACAAATTCATTCATTGCGATAACGACAGAGCGACTTTGATCTGGAAAGACCATCATCGGTATAACTGCGATGAGTAACACAAGTGCCGCACCACAAAAGACAAACCAGTCCATTTGATTAGACTTTTTTTGCAAAATAAAACACCCCTTGTACGAAATATTATTTTAAATCCCTAATACAATGTTCTGGACTCAATCACATTTTTATACATGCTTAACATTATCTAAAAATAATTTTTAATGCAAATTTCATACATATGTGTTATTTGCTACTTTTGAATATATATAACTTTTCTCAATTCTAAAACGTCTATAAAACGCTATTATAAACTACATTAATAACGTTAATAATTTATTTAACTTTATTAATAGCGCATTTTTATTCTTATAAAATGAATAAATATTTATTTTGAGAAGCAACAAAAAACCCCAATAAATGCTCGATTTATTGAGGTCATTTCGCACTATAAATTTGGGCCGTACAATCGTTGTGAATCATCAGAGGGTATACCTTTTATCTTATTTTCTATCACAAGGCGCCAGTTTTCAGGTAAAAATGGAGCTTGATAGAGCAATTCTAAATCTTTCATAGTCGTTTGGTGATATAAACATTGATTAATCCGTTGAATCGACCATTCCGGATAAGGTCGTTCAAGTAGCTGTAATGTGTCTCCCTTTTGAATCATACCTTCTTTTAATACACGAAAATACCACCCTGTATAGCCTGTATTTTGTAAGTGTGCACCAAATTCAATCAAACGTAACCGGCGTCCAGGCTTCCAACATGGTCGTCTAGGTTGAGACACTTGAACACGTGCTGTTCCAATTTGATAAACATCACCGATATTTACCGTCGTTTCATCCATACCATTAACCGCAACGTTTTCACCATTACTGCCAATTTGAATCTCTTGTCCGAACTGTTCACTTAAAATAGGGTAACGTGACACCGCAAAAGCAAACAACGCTTTTTCACGCCCACCGTGAAAGCGTGTATCCGCTACAGCATCCCCTTCAAGACCATCATATGTCAGCCATACCGCTTCATCCGTTTTAGTCTTAAACGCACCTGTTGTCCATGGTTGTTCAAGCTTATCTTTCGCTTCTGGACGACCTAGGTGTTTAACATGACCTACCATCAATGCTTCAATCGTACCAGCCATCACACTCACCCCTTGTTATTTTTCGATTAAATAGCGATAAATATCATCACGTACAGGTGTATCTAAAGCCAGGTGCATCGTTACAACCGCATCCCCATTAACCATAGTTGTTTCTTCCACTGTGCTATCGATGACTTGTACTGTGCCTAAGTAGTAAAAATCTGTTTTTTCCATTTCTTCTTTTTGCACAAAAATATAAAGTGTTAAATTATTGTCCTTATGATTAATAATTTGACTTTCTTGATTACTTTCTATAGTCCTTTTAGACTTTGTATACCATTTTAATTCGCTTTGATTTAAGAACGTATCTAAATAGCGTGTTGTTTCAGTAAAAGATTCACCTTTATGATACGTTATAAAAATAGGTACGGCATTATTTTTAACAGTATAACCAAAAACATAACTCGAGCCATTTTTCTCCCAATTCATGATTCGTGTAAAATCATATCTAGAGTATTTGTTATATAAGATAAGTTGATTCAATCCTAATTGACGTTGATGATAATGATATTCGATGAAATTCATAATATCATCAAAATAGCGTTTAAAAATTGGGTTTTTCATATTACTTGTTAAAACTTGATTCAGATGTAGTGTTTCATCCTCAATCTCAATAATAGGTGGACCATTGGTTTTACTAAACCCTTTACCATAGAATGTATAACTTAAAATACGAATAGCGCCTTCAATATCCTTTATAGAAAAAGTGCTATCAAATTGCTGTGCATGTCTTAAAATCTCATCTTTAGTTGCTGGGCCGTTTAATAAATATCGAATCATCACTTGTTCTATAATTCTTAGTCCTGACCCAAGTTCTTTAGATAAAAATGTTAAATTTTGTTCAGCGTCTTTTGGTAATACATGCTTAGTCTTATTAATTTCAATTAAAAATTTATGATAATTCCCGTATTTCTGAAGGATAACCATAGGATCGATCGAATTTTGCTGAATAAAATCCATTAACATTGGCATGTGTCCGATACGTTTTTTGACCGTGATATACGCTTCTTTTAATACATTTTTATGATCTAATGAAGCCTCATTTAGCGCATCAAAAATTTTCTGTTTTGCTACGTTTGTAAAATTAATCGTCGAAACACCTTGCAATACTGTCGTATCCGTCAAAAATTTACGATAATTATCACGATTTTGTGATTGGTCACCAGATAACGCAACCGGAATTAAGTAATTTTTTTTATAATTTCCGATAAAATCAATCACAGTCACAAAATCTTTATTATCACTTTTTCTCAATCCTCTTCCAAGTTGTTGAATAAAGACAATACTTGATTCCGTTGCACGTAACATGACAACCTGATTGACTTCTGGTATATCAATACCTTCATTAAAGAGGTCAACTGTAATAATATAACTAATATCTCCAGATCTTAGACGTTGTATGACTTCTTGACGATGTTGTTGTGTATGTTTCCCAACTAAATATTCAGTAGGATATCCAAATTCTGTCAGTTTTGTCGCAAGCTTTTCAGCTTCATCAACATTACTCGCAAATATTAATCCTTGCAAGCGCTCTCCAGAGTAACCAAAATAATGTGTACGTTCTAAAATGTAACGCACCCTTTCATCAGAGGTAAGATATTGTAGCATCTCCGTATCATCCCGCTTTATGTCATCTAGAACAAAATCAGTGACACCAAAATAATGAAACGGACATAACATGTCATTTTCTAGTGCTTGATGTAATCGTATTTCATATGCAATATTATAATGGAACAACTCGAAAATATTTAATGTATCATTACGTTCAGGCGTTGCAGTCATACCGAGTAAGAAATTAGGCTTAAAATACTCTAATACACGACCATATGATTCAGCCGCTATACGATGTGCCTCATCATACACAATATAATCAAAATAATCTGGACCCAACTGTTCATGTATCTCTTGCTTTGATATCGTTTGAATCGTCGCAAAAATATATTTCGCATCTAAGTCTTTTCGACCGCCTGTCAATAAACCAAATGCTGAAGCCGGTTCATCTGCCAGTACTTTTTGATAATCCTCCATCGCACGACGCAAAATCCCTTCATTATGTACGATGAACAAAAAGCGTTTTGGTCGATATGCTCGGACATCTAGCGCCGACATAATCGTTTTCCCTGTACCTGTCGCTGAAATAATCAAGGCGCGTTTTTCATGTTGTGCACGTAATTCTGCTAACGACTTTAATGCCTCTTCCTGCATGAGATTTGGCACAATTTTTTGTGCCGTTTGAATTTGATGTTGAATTTCGACTTGTTGCTTTTCAACCTCTAGAACTTTCTCGAACGTCCGTGGTCGGTAAATAGGACGATACGATTCAATCCATTCTGGTGTTAAGACATCACTTTCGTTCCATAAATGATCAAATTGATCTTTAACCTTATCCACAATATCCCCATTACGATGAGAAGACAATAAAATATTATGTTCATAATTCACCTTTAACGCATTCGACGTTAAATTTGAACTTCCTACGATTAAAGACGTATGATATTCATGATCGAAAATGTAACCTTTCGCATGAAAACCACTCACACGTGTCACGCGTACCTCTACATTCTCTAACTTTAATAATACTTGATACATTTTGGGTGAATTAAATGACAAATAATTCGACGTTAAAATGCGCCCTTTTACACCTTTTTGTGCCAGTTCATATAAATGCATTTTTAAACTTGCTAAACCACTTTCTGTAATAAACGCTACAGATATCGAGAAAGATTTACATTTATATAATTCGTCAATAATCGTTGCTAAGACATTTTCACTTTCAGTATTAATCAATAACTTAGGTAAAAAACGCCCTCTTTTTTCAATCGCTTTGTTGATGAACCCTTTATGTAATGAATCTTTAATATCTTGTATTAAATTTTCCATACGCTACCCCTCACTAACGATAATATCAACAGCAGGAACATCAGCTGGTGCCCACTCAAGTTGATGTAAATCTTTAGCATCGAGCCATTTAATCGCCTTATGTTCAGTTAAAGTTGGCAACGTATCTTTTAATGCACATCGATACGTTGTTAATTCAATCGTCGCAAAATCATACTTGTATGTTGTTGTTGTTACTTTCGAACCCACTTCTAAATCACATTTCATTTCTTCACGAATCTCACGTTTGAGCGCTTCGACATCTGTTTCCCCTTGTTCAATTTTACCACCTGGAAATTCCCACATTAGCGGTAAACTCATCGTTTCACTACGTTGTGCACAAAGTACGTGATGCCCATCAAAAATCACCGCACCGACTACTCTAATTTGTTTCTTCATTAGTCTCCCTCTTTTCTAATGCAATAATCTTATTTTCATTATAAATGATCCATCTAAAAGTTTAAACTTGAGCTATATGAGGGAAAATCCTACAATTAAAGTGATATATACAATTATTTTATCCATATTAGGAGGGACTTTTGTGGCTAATCATGTTTTATACCAACACAGTACATTAGGAACATTAATGGCAGGTGCTTTAGAGGGCACAGCAACAATCGATGAATTGTTACAACAAGGAGATCATGGAATTGGCACGTTAGAAGGTGGAGATGGTGAAGTCATTTTCATTGATGGTAAAGCATTCCATTCTAATGCTAAAGACGGTAAAGTGGTACCATTAACTGGCTCAGAAAAATCACCGTATGCAACCGTTACAAAATATGATCCTGAAACCTTTTTCAAAACAGAAGGCGCAACAATTGATGAACTGTATGACACTATTCGTTCTAAAATGTTAAGCGAAAACTTATTCTCTGTCGTTAAAGTTAAAGGCGCATTCAAACACATGAAAATGCGTATCTTACCAAAACAAGAACCCCCATACACACGACTCATTGAATCTGCGCGTAAACAACCAGAATTCGAACGTGATAACGTAGATGGCACAATCGTCGCAATCTTCACACCAGAAATCTATCACGGTATCGGCACAGCAGGGTTCCACGCACACTTCATGTCAGATGATGGAACATTTATGGGACACATCCTAGACTTCGAAATCGAACACGGTGAAATCGGCATCCAAAACTGCCACATCTACGAACAACACCTACCAACCGATCCAACCTACCTTAACAAAAAACTCGACTACAACGACATCGCAAACGACATCACAGAAGCCGAGTAAAAAAAGAAAACTGAACAATGGCGGTTAGCGTTCGTACTATAACAGAAGCCTCCGCTAAATCTTGAAAAGATTTGAGGAGGATGAGGTTATAGCTTAGAACGCTGCCATTGGAAAGTGAATATGAGAAAACTGGACAATGGTCATCATGCCATTGCCCAGTTTCACTTTAGTTTAGCTTTCGTTAGTTTCTAATGGAACTTACTTTTAATTATTATTATTGTTTTTGACCTTCTTGATTATAGAAATCAAAGATATTTTTTGCATTGTCTGTGTTTTCAATATTGCCTCTGAATGCGTCTAAACCTGGACCATAACCATATGTGTTTGCATCAACACCAGTATGTCCGTATGATGTCCATCCTGTAAGAGATTGATCGTTGATTGATTTTTGAATAGCATCTTGTAATTTTTGACGTTGTGCGTCGTATTTTTCATCTTCTTTATTAATTTTAGATAATTTTTTCGCTTCTTTTTCGATGGCTTTCATTGTTTTAGCTGGTAATGCACTACCGTAACCTGCATTGATTGTTTCAGAAACATCTTTACCGTTTGCGATTTGGTCTGTCATCCATTGACCAGAATGTTTCATATTTTGAATTGGTTTTGGATCCCATTTGTATTTGTCATCCTTACCAATACTAAATCCACCAGTTGAGTGGTCTGCTGTTGCGACAACAAGTGTATCCGGATGTTGTTTCGCATAGGCCATAGCACTATCAAATGCTGACGCGAATCCGTCCATTTCTGACATGACACCTGTAACGTCATTTGCGTGTGCTGCTTTATCGATAGATGCACCTTCAACCATTAAGAAGAACCCTTTATCGTTTTGTGATAAACGTTTTAACGCTGCATCTTGCATTTCTGTTAAGCTCGGGTCATCTTGAGGCGCATCGATTTGAAGTGGCATATTTTTATCTGAGAATAGCCCTAATACTTTATTCCCTTTAGCTTGACTTAATGCATCTTTGGAAGTGACTACATCATAGCCTGCTTTTTTAAATTTTTGATTTAAATTATTGTTTTCTGAACCAAAGTATTTTGCACCGCCACCTAAGATAACGTCGACGTTTTGATTGTCGTAATATTGTTGCGCGATTTCATTTTTCTTGTCACGATCATCTACGTGACTTGCGTATACAGCTGGTGTTGCGTCTGTTACTTCTGCTGTTGAAACAAGTCCTGTTGATTTTCCTACTTTTTTAGCGCGCTCTAATACTGTTTCTAATGATTGTTTTTGAGTATCTACACCAATCGCGCCATTGTATGTTTTGTGGCCCGTACTTAATGCTGTTCCTGCCGCTGCTGAATCTGTTACATTGTCTTCTGGGTCGTCTGAATATGTACGTTGTGTCCCGATAATATAGTCATCAAACACTGTTGATTCCATTTCTTTAGTATCCGGATTATCTTTAAAATAACGGTAGGCCGTGTTGAATGATGGACCCATACCATCACCCACCATGAAAATGACGTTCTTAGGATTTTTCGTGTTACCATACGCTGCAACTGTATCTTGAGATTGTGCCTCATTTTGATCAGAAATTGATGCAAATGAAGGTTGTACAGCACCTAGTAATGAAGATGCGATTAATGTGCTTGCAAGTGTCACTTTAGATAATTGATTTTTAAATGTCATTGTTCACTAACTCCCTAATATCATATTTTCAACTACATTTTATTAGAGATTTATCAACTAGAAGTTAATGCTATATTAAAAAAATGTAAACTTCGTAACGCTTAAATAATGACCTAAGCGTGACATGTCGTTGTTTCACATGAAACAAAAAAGCGTACATCCTCATTGTGACTTAGACAAATTGTCATACTTCACAATCGATGTACGCTTTATCTCGCATTCGATTTTTCATATTTGATACTCCATTATTTTAAAATGAATATTTAGGCCAAGCGCCTAAGTTACAAGCTTTTTCATAGACTTCTTTAAGTAAAAGTTTACTCGACCGCTCAATGCCATAGTCTTCCACATATATACCATGTCGTGATTTAACATATGGTATGACTTTAGCTTTAAATTTCACTTCATGTCCTAACATTTCTTGGGATGTGTCGTAATATTTATTCTGTTCCAGTAACCATACATGATCGACTTTTACTCCTGATATAAGGACGTTTTTAAGTAGTATTTTAACGTTACGTTTGCAACGATGTTCACGGTCTAGCTTATTTTTGAAGCACACGTACTCGATTTTACCGGTAACGACGACATTTCGATTTTTGAATTGTCTCAGTGCCTCTCTACGCATATCATCTCCTCCTTTCTACTCCTATTATATTTATCTTACCCTGATTTATCAGAAAAATACAAAATTTAAGATTTTAAAATATGACAATCTCATTTTGATGATAAAAATACACGTAACCTAGCTCAAAAGTGCCAGGATTAAAACGAAAAGTCAGTCGACTCAATGGCCAAAATCGTATAACGACTTTACCTACGATGTGCGCTTGTGGGACAAGACCCACATTGGGATGTCGACTATCGATACTGTTCATGCGATTATCCCCAAGCACTAAATAATGATCTTTTGGAATACGATACTGGTGATGTGCACCTTCAATATCACTTACATCAAAGTTCTCCGTTAAAAATTCAGATTTACGATGACGTTTGTTTTCATTCAAATACGGTTCATCAATTGGTTTATCATTCACATATAATTGGTCATTTTGATATTCAATGGTATCTCCTGGTTTACCAATTACACGCTTGATAAAGTCTTGATTATGATCTTCGTGAAATACAATAATATCGCCCTCTTTAATATCCGAAAAATAATGCGATAGTTTACTCACGAGCACCTTATCATTCGTTTGAAAAGTTGGCATCATAGATTCACCCGTCACAGTATACGGGGTTATTACAAATCGGTTTAATATGAAAACGATGATGATTGCAATGACAGCACCTATGATGAGGTCACGTGTTTCTTTGCTCATGTCATACTCCTCTATGCTTAAGTTAATTTAAAGAAGAGGTCAGACTGCCTGGAACGTTGCCGGTAGTCTAACCCCTCTATCCATTCCTATTATTTCAATAGCTATATTACCTCTTTATCATTCTAGACGCTTTTCCTTATAGCTATTATACCCCATCTGACTAAACAAAATCATTTCGCTTACAATATGGAGAGATTCGAATGGTTTTTATACTCTAATGATAAATTTTACTGCCTTGTGCTTTAAATTCAGCTGCTTTTTCTTTCATACCTTCAAGTTTTTCTTTATGTTCACCACGAATATTGTGTGAAATGCGCATTGAACAGAATTTTGGTCCACACATACTACAGAAATGTGCTACTTTCGCCGATTCTGCTGGTAACGTTTCATCATGATACTCACGTGCGCGTTCAGGGTCTAAAGATAAATTAAATTGGTCAATCCATCTGAATTCAAAACGTGCTTTACTAATCGCATCATCACGATCTGATGCGCCTGGTAATCCTTTCGCAAGGTCAGCTGCATGTGCAGCGATTTTGTATGTTACAACGCCTTCTCTTACGTCATCTTTATTGGGTAAACCTAGATGTTCTTTAGGTGTGACATAACATAACATTGCTGTACCATGACTTGCGATTTGTGCTGCTCCGATTGCTGATGTAATGTGGTCATAAGCTGGCGCAATATCAGTTGTTAAAGGCCCTAATGTATAGAATGGCGCCTCTTTACAATAGTAATCTGCTAGATCTTGGTTTTCTTTAATTTTATGCATTGGAATGTGACCTGGTCCTTCAATCATCACTTGAACATCATGTTCCCACGCGATATCTGTAAGTTCTCCTAATGTTTTCAGTTCTGCAATTTGACTTTCATCATTGGCATCATAAATTGAACCTGGACGTAATCCATCACCTAGAGAAATGGCGATATCGTAGCGTTTTAAAATCTCACAAATCTCGTCAAAGTGCGTGTATAAAAAGCTTTCTTCGTGATGTGCAAGACACCATTGTGCCATAATTGATCCACCACGTGACACAATCCCTGTTAAACGGTCTACAGTTAACGGCACGTAACGTAATAACACCCCAGCATGTATTGTGAAGTAATCAACACCTTGTTCTGCTTGTTCAATTAAAGTATCTCTAAATATTTCCCAGGTTAAATCTTCAGCAATACCATTCACCTTTTCAAGTGCTTGATAAATTGGCACCGTTCCAACTGGTACAGGCGAGTTACGAATTAAATATTCACGTGTCGCATGGATATTTTTACCTGTCGATAAATCCATCATTGTATCAGCACCCCAGTGAGTAGCCCATACAAGTTTTTCAATTTCCGCTTCTATAGACGAAGATACGGCTGAGTTTCCGATATTCGCATTAATTTTGACTTGGAAATTTTTTCCAATAATCATCGGTTCTGATTCAGGATGATTAATGTTATTAGGGATAATCGCGCGACCTCTTGCGACTTCATCACGTACAAATTCTGCAGAAACATTTTCACGTGTCGCAATGAACTTCATTTCTTTTGTGATGATGCCTTGTTTGGCATAATGCATTTGTGTCACGTTTTGTCCTGCTTTTGCTCGTCTTGGTTGATATTTAAATGGGTGTTCAACAAGATTTTTATGTCCTTCATTTTTAAAACCATTATCAATAGACTGTACACGGCGCCCTTCATAATATTCCACATCATTGCGGTCTTCTATCCAATCTTTACGAAGTTGCGGCAATCCTTTTGTCACATCCACTTCATAAGACGAATCATGATATGGCCCTGCTGTATCATAGACAACGAATGGCTCATTTTGACGCACTTCATTGTCTGTCATCGTTTCAGACAGTTCAATTTCACGAAACGGCACTTGAATATCTGCGTCCTCACCTTGCTTATAAATGCGTCGACTCGCTGGAAAATTTTTCTTTAATTCAATCTCTTCTTGTTTCATCATTAGCCTCCTAAAATGTGCTAGCGTGATGATAAGCGACCTTTGTAGACTGAACTAAAGTATTAAGCGCAAACGAGCGTTGTCATTATGTATACGGTTTCACCATGATAGAATGCCATCAAAAAACGCATTCAGTCTTACTCTGAATGCGTACGGAAACGATTGTATATGAACAAATATCCTCAATTAAAGATATGGACCTTCCACTTACTTTAATGAGATATCTGAATACGTCATGGTCGTCTTTGCTTCCCTACGCTAGTATTATCTAGATCAGGTACAAAGGGTTGAAGCATGATGCTCCTTTCAGCTTATACAAGCACCCCTAGCAGAATTTATAAAATTGTTACAATTTCATACTAGCATGAATACGACACGAAAACAACAGTGATGCCACAACTCATAATTATAAAATCGGCGACACAAGCTTTGCGATAGACTGTTTAAACTTCACCCAATTCGAACGATTTTCGTACACTTCTGGCGTGAGACGCTTGGATACTTTTAAGTCTTCATTAAATCGCTCAATTAAAGTCGCTGCGAGGTCACGATTATATAAGATGGCATTAATTTCAAAGTTTAATCTGAAACTACGCGCGTCCATATTTGCAGACCCTACTGATGCGACTTCACCATCAATGACCATCATTTTGGAGTGAATAAAACCATTTTCATACGTATACACATTAACCCCATCATACATCAGTTGCGCCACTGTCGTTAACGTCGCCCAATGTACAAACGGCTGGTCTGGTTTATTCGGTACAATCACATTCACTTCTACCCCTGACTGAGCTGCAATGCGCAATGCATTAACAAAGCCAATATCTGGTACGAAATAAGGCGAATGAATATGAATCGTCTCTTTCGCATTCATGATCATTTTGAGATACGCAAATTCTAATTGTGGCCACGTCACATTCGGTCCACTCAACCCAATTTGCATGGCAACATTGCCATCTTTACGCGCATTTTTAGGAAAGTACTTTTCATCATAATCAAACGCGTTTTCTTTTGAAACTTGAGAGTTCCAGTCGTGAATGAAACTTAATTGTAAGGCATCCACACCATCACCTTGAATACGTAAATGCGTATCGCGCCAATAACCCATTTTTGGATCTAATCCTAAGTACTCATCACCTACATTAAACCCGCCAACATAGCCAATATCACCGTCAATCACTACATTTTTGCGGTGATTTCGGTTATTAACACGGAAATTCACAAATGGGATGATTTTTGCGTGGAAAAAGGCTTCAACCTTCGCACCCGCTTCAGTTAAATTTTTCAGTTTCGATTTGCGCAGTTGTTTCGATCCTACTGCATCATACAGTAACTTGACCTCTAATCCTTCTTCAGCTTTTTCTCGCAAAATCTCTAAAATCTCTGTACCGAGCCCATCCATATTTAAAATATAAAACTCCATATGAATATATGTTTTCGCAGCACGTAAGTCACGCTTCATTTGGTCAAATAATTCATGGCCATCTGTAAACAAACGCACATGGTTATTTTCACTTAAAAAGTTAGACTCACGAACTAATAACGATTGGACAAGATCGGATTGATTTTGAACAACTGTGTGATCAGAATGAAATGTCCCATTATGGAACGCTTTCTTCTGAGATTTTACACGTTCTTTCGCATCATCAATCTCTTTTCCATACACTTTATGCTTTTTAAGTTCAACCGCACGTCCAAAGAATAAATATAAAAAGAAACCAAAAATTGGCATGATAAATAATAGTAATAACCACGCCCAAGTCGACGTTGCATCTCGACGATCTCGTTCTAAAAAGATAATAATAAATGCTAATACAATATTAATCACAAAGAAACTACCACTAATAATACGATAGATTAAGTTCACATTAGGATCAAAAATTAACTGCATCTCTCATGACCTCCTTATACACAAACCATTATACCTTACTTGCTTTTACTATGCTTATTCATTCTATTAAAAATTGAATTAATTGATACTTTGAGGACTTCTATTATTACGCATTTCAAACATTGTCACGTATAATAAAAAGTAGGATAAAGTTTAAAGGAGGCTTTAAAATGAATTACTTACAAAATATAAAATCTCAAGATGGGACAACACTGTACACGAAAGTGAACCCACCTCGACCATTAGAAGGTATCGCTGACCCGTTAGAACCCGTCAACGTTATTGTCGTTCACGGTTTAGCGGAACACCTTGATCGATATGATCATGTGGCTCAATTTTTAAGTGAAAGTGGTTATAATGTTATTCGTTACGACCAACGTGGTCATGGTCGTTCAGAAGGCCGTTCCATGTATTACGATAATAAAGACCAAATTATTGAAGATTTAGAAGCAATTGTGGATTATGTTAAAGCAACATTTGAAGGAAAAGTCTTTTTATTAGGTCATAGTATGGGTGGTTACACAGTCGCAATGTACGGTACACGTCATCCTGGGAATGTAGACGGTATCATTACATCAGGCGCTGTAACACGTGACAATAATCAATTTGCGCCCGAAGCATATGGTGATAGAGAAACACCGCGTGATACGTATATTCCGAATGCATTAGGAGACGGCGTATGTACAGACCCTGTCATTCGTGAACTTTACGCACAAGATGCTTATGTTCCAGAATCTTTCTCTATGGGCTTAACTTATGCCATTATTGATGGTGTGCTTGAGTTAAAAGAACATCCTGAAGCCTTTACAGATGACGTCTTAATTTTACACGGTCAAGACGACGGCATTGTTAATCCAAAAGATTCGATTCAATTCTACTCTGAAATCGCCTCAAAACATAAAGCATTACGTATTTATGACGGGCTTGCTCACGAAATTTTAAACGAAAGCAGCTACAATCAAATCATTTTATCTGACATTGTGGCATGGATAGACCAAGTCGTTCAACGTCAACACAACGCTTCAAACTAAATAACTCATTGATATGAGATTGAGGCCTAAACATAATGGAGACCTCCGTTTATTAGCGTCTCAATCTCTTTTTCCATGAAATGATTTCCCTTTTTACAATAATTCCCTACAATAGAAGTGAACATTATGAAAAGGAGACGCAATTATGCATCACATTTATTTCAATCACGACGGTGGCGTCGATGATCTTGTTTCATTGTTTTTACTACTACAAATGGAAGACATCAAACTGATTGGCGTCAGTACAATAGGAGCAGATTGTTATGTAGAACCATCAGAAAGCGCTTCACGTAAAATCATTAACCGCTTCTCGCACTATCCTATCGATGTGGCCATTTCAGAAGAACGCGGTAAAAACCCATTTCCAAAAGAATGGCGCATGCACGCTTTCTTCATGGACGCTTTACCTATTTTAAATGAACGTGTAAGCACAAAATCTCAAGTAACACCACACCAAGCGTATGAAGATATTATTTTGAAAGTGAAACACGCAACAACTCCTGTGACATTACTCTTTACAGGACCACTCACAGACTTAGCCAAAGCCATCACAATGGATCCAACGATTACCTCTAACATTGAACGCCTAGTGTGGATGGGCGGTACCTTTTTAGAACGCGGTAACGTTGAAGAACCCGAACACGACGGCACTGCAGAATGGAATGCCTTTTGGGATCCAGACGCTGTAAAAACTGTATTTGACACTGACATCCCAATAGATATGGTCGCCCTAGAAAGCACCAATCAAGTCCCACTCACATTAGACATTCGTCAAATGTGGGCAGATGAGCGCCAATATCCAGGTGTCGACTTTTTAGGGGTCAGTTACGCAGCAGTCCCACCCCTCACCCATTTCCAAACCAACTCAACCTATTTCTTATGGGACGTCCTTACAACAGCGTACGTTGGAAAACCAGGACTCGTAAAAAAAGAACAAGTATATGCGTCTGTAGATACAAAGGGTCCAAGTCAAGGTCGAACATACAAAGACGATAAACACGGTCGTCCAATCAACCTGATCCACCACGTTGAGCACGATGCCTTCTTCAACTACATCACTGCACTCGCTAAAAAAGTAAAGCAATAATGAACCCCAAAAAATGTATAAATCATACACAACATCAACAATCTCACATAGAAATGCCATCAAACCATGGTATTTCTATGTATTTAACAGATTTAAAAAACAAAACGCACATTGCCCACACAACCCCTTCAGTATAAAATACAGTATCGTCTATTTTATTTCCGAAACGAAATAAAAAGAGGAGGGAACACCATGTTGAATCACCTAATAGACCAACTGTTCACTCCAATCATTGTCGGCTGCACAATCACACTGTTCAAACACACACTCGAACACAAAAAGCACCACAAAGACGAGTAAAAAAGGTTGTTGAGGAAGTGCTTAGCGTTTGAGCAGAACGACAGCTACGCTCAAAACTGATTTTTAGTTTTGAAGCGAAGCGAAAGTTCTGTCAAGAACGCTACTTCCGAAACATCGTCTATCACTTCCCACCGCATATCATCTAAGGTCATTGAGAGAGCGCTTTGAATTCTAAAGAACCACTTCGGATGGAGTCTCTTATCTAAAGGTCACCAACCATATTAAGCCTCCAGACGTTAGTGGGTCTTACAAATGCGTAAAAGCGCATTTGTTCATTTAACACCTGCACGTTGCGAAGTTCTGTTGAGAATTCAGCTCTCGAAATGCCGTTCATCACCTCCCACTACATATGGCACAAGGTTGTTGAGGAAGCGGTTAGGATTCAAGCAGAATGGAAAGAGACGCAAAAATTGGTTTTTAATTTTAGCGTCTCATGGAATTCTGTCGAGAATCCTGCTTCCGAAACACCGTCTATAGCCTCCCACCGCATATAAAAGGTCATTGAGAGAGCGCTTTGAATTCTAAAGAACCACTTCGGATGGAGTCTCTTATCTAAAGGTCACCAACCATATTAAGCCTCCAGACGTTAGTGGGTCTTACAAATGCGTCTAAGCGCATTTGTTCATTTAACACCTGCACGTTGCGAAGTTCTGTTGAGAATTCAGCTCTCGAAATTCCGTCTATCACTAAGGTTGTTGAAAAAGCGGTTAGAATTAGAGTAGAACGTAACAGCTTGTAAAATCGTAGTTTGATTTTATCAAGATGTGGAGTTCCACCGATAATTCTGCTTTTGAAACACCGTCTATAGCCTCCCACCACATATACAACTCTTACATCAATGAATAAATAATAAATTCAACACACCGTAAATAATGATGAATACTACTATAGCAATTATTGAAGTAATCACCATATTCATCAGATTGCCACTATTGACTTTCTTTACGATAAATAAACTTAACAATACTGAAATTAGAGCACTGATACCAAGTAAAATACTATTAAATCCTTTGGACTTCATATAAAACCTCTCTCTTTATGAATATTATCTCGACAAATTTTAGTAAGTATCGCTATTATAGGCATCCCTATTTTATTTATATTGGATTTCGATTATTTCAGTAGTTAAATTAATAGAAGTACTAAATCACTAAAAAATAGTAACTTAGTACTTCTCACTTTCAACACTGTTATTTATATAATATTTAATATCTTCGTGTCAAATTTAAATTAGTATAAAAATTTGATGAAAAATCAAGTGATACTTAATAGTTAATAAATCATAATAGATTTACCGAGTCGTTTATTATTATTATATGTTTTTTCTATAAATTCATTACCTTTTTCTATAGAAAAGACACTGTCAACAGGTACTTTAGAAGTTTGTGCATTAAAAGATTCCAGAGAGTTTTCTAGATCTTTTGATGTACCAATACAGTTACCTATAAGAGAAATATTATTAATCATTACTTTCAACATAATATCATTTAAATCATTTTTATGGTATTTATCTATATTTTCTTTAAAATAATGATGCTGATTTTTGTAGCCGCAAGTAATGTATCTTCCTCCTTTATTAAGAACTTTTATAGCTTTTGAAAGATGTAAATCAAAGAACGGATCAAACACAGCGTCATATTTATCTAAATTATAATTTTCATCCCATCTTGTATCACCTTTAGATACATGTACAATTTTAGCAGGATATACTAGTGCCTTCTCTTCATTTGTCCAATCAGATGTTGTTAATATAGTTGTATCAATTTTTTTAGATAAAAGTTTATCAATAATAAACATCGACGTATTTGAACGACCACTTAGAACTAACGCTTTTTCATTATCTTGTAAGTTCACCTTTCTTACCATACTAGTAGAAGTTTGACCTCCTATAGAGTACCCAGCAGCAATTTCATTTGACATTTCCTTAGGTATCTTAATTAATTTCGACTTATGTAAACGCAACCAACCTTTTGATGCTTCATTTGTGACTACTCCTGGAGCTACCCCAGGAAATGGTGATTCCGGATATGCACAATTTGGAATAACTCTATCATTAATTTCAAATTCCGTTACTGATTTTCCTTTATCAATTATTGTAGCAACGAAGTCAGATCCAAAAAATGAAAACGGCGCTGCTTGAAAGTTTAAATCTCCTTGCATTTTAAGAGCAGACTTTAAAATAATAGCTTTATCTCTATAATTACACGAGAAAGCATCAACTTTCACTAAAACATAATTTTCATTTTTTACATTCACACTATCAAAACTAGGCTTTTTGACATCTACTATAGCACATGAAACTGAAGAATCAGCAATCTTTATTGTCGGTAACATCGATACATCTTCTTTTGAAACTAAGTTTGTATTTACAATAGCTAATGATTTCATATAATCCTCCCTTTACATATTAGTCAGAAACTTCTCTTTATTAAATTGTTTAGAAACCAGCACATATGCGATTAAATCAATAATCAGTAAACAGATAAATAAAATGAGCGATAATTTGTAACCGAATAAAATCGCACCACTTGCTTGTGAGATTAACGCCCCAATGATGGGCAACATTAATAACATTGATACAGATTGTGCAGATTTACTTGTTTTAACTTTGTGAGATATGAATAATACTAACGTGATTGAAAGAAATGTAATTAAAGGCGCTAGTAATACCCCAATAATGATCCAATTTGTATTTGGAAATATCAGTTGATCAAAGCTTTTATATGAATAGCTATTAAGGATTATGCCGTACACAATTAACGCTATCCAAGTGATTATAACTGCTGGCAACATTGCAGCTAAAATTTTACCGAGCATCAATTCTTTATTATTAATTGGCGTATACAATAGCCCTTCTAAAGTTTTACGTTCTTTTTCTCCCGTTAAACTTGATGCCGCTAATACCGTTGAGATAATAACCGGAATTAACAAAAAGAAAGGGACAAAGAAATACATCAAAATCGCATAAATAATTTTGTCATTACTATCTAATCCCGCTGGTAAAATACTACTAGGAACTTTTTCAGTAAATAAGCGCACACCGCCGATAAAATTCAGCATCGCATTACTACTTCCTCCTAAAATGATTAAAAGCGGGAGTACCACACTAAATATAAATGGAATAACTAAGAGTGGTGCCAACGTGCCAGTATCCTTTTTCATCTCCAATAGATCTTTTTTGATGATAGTTTTGACATGGTTAAACTTGATGCGCATTGAGATCACCTAACTTTTTCAAATAGTATTCTTTAATAGAATGTTGTACTGGAATAACCGTATAGACTTCAATGTTTTGGTTTAATACGTATCGAATCACTTGCGAAATATCACGATATTGGTCTAGTCGAATTCGTACTGATTCCTCATTAGCGTCTAATGTGTATGTATCTTTAAGATCGTCGACAGTCTTTTGAATGTCACTTGTTTCAATATCGAATTCGTGATATGGCCATGCTTCTCTTAATAAAGCGTTAGGCGCTCCATCAGCGATAAAGTTCCCTTTAGACATGATGTAAATGTGGTCCGCAATTTCTTCAAGTCCATGTAAATGATGCGTACACATGAACACAGTCGTTCCTTTTTCTCTCACTATCTTTTGAATATGTGTGATTAACAATTCTGACGTCGATGGATCTAGACCAGACGTCGGTTCGTCTAAAATGAGCAATTGTGGTTCATGAATTAACGCTCTAATGATAGAGACCTTTTGTTTCATCCCTTTACTCAACGTTCCGACTTGAGAATCTTTTCTATCGTCTAAGTCAAATAATGTTAATAACTCTTTGATATTTCGATCTCTTTTGTCGTTAGGGACCTCATAAAACTCAGCCCACAAGTTTAAATTATCGAGCACAGTCAAATTCTCATAAAGATTTCCATCATTTTGTACCCCGATATGCTTTCTCACACGATCAAAATCATGATGCTTACTATTATGTTGTAATACTTCGATGTCTCCACTATCTGGCTTTAGTAAGCCTGTCATTAAACGAATCGTTGTCGTTTTCCCGACTCCATTAGGCCCTAAAATCACATGAATCGAACCCGCTTCTAACTCAAACGTGATATCATCAATGATATGTCGGCCTTTGATTTCCTTTTTGACATTTGATAATCTGGCAATCATCGTATCATTCCTTACGTTTTGTTTTTACCTTTAACGGCTTAAAGTACACAGTCACTATGCAAACTAAACTAATTAAAATCCCTAAACCTACATGTTGTAATAATAATTCATAATTTATTTTGTTAAAAAGTATATCATTAGGCTTTAATAATGAAGTCGGTGACCAGTCTTTAAACTTTTCTATACTATCAAAAAAAATAGCGAGAAGTATGGTAGCCTCTACGATTAGTGCAGATATAAAAGCCGAATTGATCCAAAAAGATATTGTTGCGCTTATAGTAGAGAATATTAATACACCAATTAATTGAACTATTAAAGCAACTATGACTTTTTTGAAATCTATATCACTATCAAAAAAGACCCATGTAACATATAAAACACACGCTCCACCGATGATACCACTTATTGCTAAAATAAATATGCTAGTAAAATATTTAGGGATAAATATTTTACTAGAGTTTTTTGCTCTTGTTTTATAATAAAGTTGAATTGATTTATCTTTTCCCATTCTACATTTATCAGCAATTATGTAAGCACATATAAACATAACCAACTGAGATGCATTCTTAAAATAAGAGGAGATTAAATCTTGCCATTTGGGGTCCATAGCAATAATTTTAGTAGATTCATTTCCACTAAAACTTGAGATAATGTCATTAGAATAATAAGCGATTAGAGGAGATGAAAAGCCAGAAAAGATAAATATAAATAATATAATTAAATACTTTTTACTTCTGATCCATGATAACATTTCTAATTTCAGCATAATAACTCTCCTATACAGAATCGATTAATTGTTTTACTCTTTTTTCAAATGCTTCATCCAAATCTAAACTATCTCTTTCTATTTTTTTCATTATGTTGGGGTATTTACTTAGTAGTAGAAAAATTTTCTGTAATTCAGATGATTTTAATTGAAAATTCATATCGCTAGTCAAATTGTATTTTATATCATTATTTTTAAAGACGGCTTTAACTTCCTCGATATTTTCATTTTCAGATAATGTTAAATAAACGTATTCTTTATCATTTTGGACAAACTCATTGACAGGACCTTGGTAAATTAATGTTCCTTGACTTAAAACAATTAGATTTTCTGCTATTTTTTCTATATCGCTTAAATTATGACTCGAGATGATGACAATTCTATCCTTTGAGATAGTTCTTACTAGATTTAATATATCTCGTTGACCAAATGGATCAAGTGCACTAGTAGGTTCATCTAAAAATATAATTTTAGGTTCTAAAACTAAAGAAGAAGCTATCCCTAATCTTTGCTTCATCCCTCTAGAAAATTGACCGACTAATTTATTTTTATATCTTTTCAAACCTACAGATTCTAAAATAGTATGAATTTCTGGATTATATTTTCTAGATTTTTTTCCATTTAGTTCTAATGTTTGTTGAATTACTTCTATAGGTGTCAAATATGGCTCAAATATTGGTACATCGGGACAAAAAGCAATATCTTCTTGATTTGCCCAAATATCTCCTTTAGTAGGTTTTAATTGTCCTAAAATAGTATTTATTAAAGTAGTTTTCCCTGCTCCATTAGGGCCTATCAACCCTATAACTTGATTATGATTTGATATCTTAAATGATACATTCTTTAGTGCTTTGAACTTTTTAAAACTCATTGTTAAATTGTTAACTTCTAAGATATTATTCATGTAAATCACTCACATTATCTTTTCCGAATAAAAGATAAAGTACTCCCCCTAGAGGAATAGAAATACATATAATAATTCCCCATCCCCATTTAGGAAGATACTTGGTATTCTTAACTTTTATTAAATCTGCAAAGAAGAAAATCAAATATAAAATAACAATTATAACTATAGGTATTAAAATTTTTAAATCCATATTTTAAGCTCCTTTATTCAACAGTATTTTTAGATAGGTTATTTAAATCAATTTTATAAGCTTTTAATCTTTGCTTTAGCAGCAATTCAAAATCTACACTTGTAACAAAATGGTCTTGAATAGCATCTGCAATGGCATTACAACGATGTTCTCCAAAGCTTTGTTGTATACCATTTATTTTTATTGGTTCATCGGCTTTCGATAAATTTTTTGTAACAGTCTCTGCAAGTAATGACGGATTGTCTGGTGTTTTAAAATTATTTTGTACTTTTTTCTTTAGTATTTCTTCTACAACATCAGAATCACCACTACTATAAAAAACGAGTGCATCATTCCTTGGATAACTTTCTTCAGATGATAATATCTTCGCAGAAAAATCAATATTTTTATCTATTAATTCTTGTAAACAGTCTACCCATAATTCAACAGCATAATCAGAACTATCAGAATATACATAATGACGAGTAACCGCACCTTTATGCATTCCATTTTTAGTATGTACAAACATAAAGAAACCAGGAGTTAAATTAGGTCTAAAACAAGGTAATGTTACAGTACCATCCTTATTTATATTTTCTTTTAATAAAATACCGTGAACCTCTACGTAATCATTTCCGTTTATATTTTTCAAAGTTGCATCTACTTTTAACCCAGGATCATTAATTCTTTTATAAATATCACCGTCAAGGTTATTTACTTTCTTAAAATCATTTTTCTTCTCATTTCCAATATGAAGATTTGAATATAACCATTGTATTAATTCACCTTTAGGTCTTTCTAAAACTCCCTTGTAGTAACTATCATTTATCTCAATTACATCTAAATCTGCTTTTAACTGTATATTTTTCACAATACTTTCAAAAGAATTTACACTTTTATACATATAGATCCTCCTTTAATTAAACATATCTTCAAGTTCTAATGGATTTACTATGATTTCCCTTCCTATACCTAAAATCGCTTTGTCTACGGGAGACATCCGATATGTAAACTTCGCTCTACTGATTATTCTTTCGATAATAAACCATCCAATATTTGTGTATAATTTCAATTTATCAATTTCTCTATTATTAGAGTAGGTTGATAAAATCTCTTTTAACAGTGGTTTAGTCTCTTCTATATATACAGTTCCTTTATCAATAAAATGACTTTCTACTTCAGCTATATTTGATGTTTCTTGTGTTGTTGATGAGAAAGTCTTAAGCAAACTATTAAAGTATAAGGAACCTATTATTCCAGCCAAATCTCTCATTGGATCTCCTATGCACATTTCTTCAAAATCAATAATCCACATATTTTTTTCATTGTCGAATAGAAATTGATCTAATCTAATATCCCCGTGACAAAAAGTATAATTTTCATTATCAATTTTTTTATCAATAACATTTATAAACTCTTTATCATTTTGAAGTAAACTAAACAGTTCAATTTCAGCACCCGTAAAGCTAGCATATTCATATTTATTTAAATTAAGTATATTGTCTCTTCGATTAACCTTTGAAACTTCTATTTCAATATTTGTTCTTGAAAAATCAAAACTATGTAAGTCAACTAAAATTTGTGTTGCTTTACGAATTAAGAATAGGCTATCTGAGTTTTTATTATCCATTATATCTTCAAGTGATATTGTATTTTCTAAATATTCATAAACCAATTCTTTTTTCTCTTTATTTTTCTTCAATAAAGATGGACTATGTATATTTGTGTTAAATTGTTTTAATTCTTCCCAATTTATAAGGTTTTGATATCTTTTAGACGCATCTTCTTCTACACCTACAACTTTCTTTTTAAAGTACTTCTTACCGTCTATTAATTCAACACTTGTTATATTTCTTCCATCTCGAAGTTGATTTCTTTGCATGATATTATTCCACCTCATTTATTTTCACATAATTTTGAATAAATTTATTAGCGCAATCAAAAATGTACAGTTCCTCGATCATTGAGAAAGATGTTGTTCTATTGATAGAAAATAAAAATCTAAACTTTTGTTTAAAATCTCTATTGGCCCATGCACATGATAATACTCCTGGAGCAGAACCTCCTTTATAAATTATATTATTATCTATATCTAGTTCATCCCAAGGAAGCCAATCCTGTTTTAATATATAATCCAGAGAACTATTTATTGATTCTAAAGATAAAAAGTAATCCAAACCTTTATGCCAAGCCACGTCACTTAAAGCTCTTAATCGCCAAACTTTTTCATGTTGATTATCGTAGCACCAAGCATTACCATATATTTCTTTGGTAGGTATAATTCCGATAGTATCTCCATTTTCCTTCATTTCTAATAGTAACCTTATCAATATATCCATTGCGGTATTATCTGAAATTATTAACATGTTAAATAATAAATCTTTCAAAGTTAACTTTTTTCCAACATCGTCTTTAGTAATACCAGAACTAAGAACACTTAAATCTTCTTCATAAATATATACTTCTGTTGTTAGATAAATATCCCCTTCTTTAATTTTTCTATAGATTAAATCAGCAAGAATAACTTTTATCATAGAAGAAACAGCCATAGATTTTTTAGAATCTTTTTCAAATATTAAATTATTATGTAAAAATAAAATGCTATAATCTACATCTATGCATTTTAAGGATTGCTCGAAACTTTTTATATTGTATATAGGTTCTGTATGGGGAAATATAAGCATTTTATCCAGCAACCCATTTTCATCTACATATATATCTAAATGACCCTCTATGTTACCATCTCTTATAATTATTTGATTGTCTTTTTTACTAAATTCAAAGATTACCTCTCCAGTTTTCATCATTGTAATGATGTTTATAAGTTGTTTAAACTCTATCTGACTTTTTTGTGAAGAGATAATTCGTTTTAGTCGATTATGGTCTACTTTAGAATCCGTTAAAATTTCAAATATTTCTCTGTTTATATTAATCAAAACGTCACCACCCTATTAAAATTTTAGATATTAAACTTATACGCTAAATTAAACACTCCAAGTAACTGTCCAAGAGACAGATGCTGAATATGTCACACTTAATGAAAGCGAAGTTCCAACATTACCTAATTCACTGTTATCAATTGCACTTTTTTGAATTTCTGAAGCAGATGTATAATTTTGATACCCTTTTAATAAAAGACTTTTCATATATTTTCCTCCTGTTCATAGGGTGGTAACGTTTTCATCATACATTAAAAAAATGACAAATACAACAATATGTCAAAAAAAAAATGGGTTTTTTATTCCTTTTATTTTTATATCATATATAATTAATTATATAT
>NZ_JABANU010000039.1 GCF_016238445.1 Staphylococcus canis | reverse complement strand
TATCTGGTGCCTATGGCAAAGAGGTCACACCTGTTCCCATGCCGAACACAGAAGTTAAGCTCTTTAGCGCCGATGGTAGTCGGACTTACGTTCCGCAAGAGTAGGACGGTGCCAGGTTTTCATAATTACTTCGGTAACGACTAGTCATTTTGACTAGTCTTTTTTTATAGTTTTAATGAAGGAATATTACTGATTTCCATTGTATTTTAGAATAAAATAGGCACATAATTTGATTCATTTTTGAACTCAAATATGTGCCTATTATTATAACTCTTTTAAATGAGTAAGGAATATAACATTTTATTTTCATTGATGTAGATATTTTTAGCATCAAATGCATTAACACGTTCATGTAGAGCAGGGAGATCTTCATGGTTTTTGAGTTGAATACCGATAATTACTGTTCCTGTATTTTGAGATGTTTTCTTTAAGTATTCAAATTTAGTAATATCATCATATGGTCCTAAGACCTCATTTACAAATTGTCGTAGTGAACCTGGACGTTGTGGAAAGTTTAAAATAAAATAGTGTTTGATTTTCTCAAATAATAAAGAACGTTCTTCAATTTCTTTCATGCGGTTAATATCATTGTTTCCGCCACTAATAATACATACAACTGTTTTGCCTCTAATCTCATCTCTATATTGTTCTAATGCGCTAACACTAAGCGCACCAGCAGGTTCAGCAACTATAGCTTGTTTTGAATACATATCTAAAATCGTTGAACAAACTTCACCCTCATCGACTTGAATATAATGGTTAATATGCTTTTTACAAATATCAAAAGTGATATCTCCAACTCGTGCAACTGAAGCACCATCTACAAATTTATCAATATTTTGTAGTGTTATTATTTTATTTTGAGTCACTGATTGATACATACTGCTCGCACCTAATGGTTCTACACCAACGAGTTTTGTGTGTGGGGCATGTTCTGAAAAGTATGTAGCAATGCCAGACATCAGCCCACCACCGCCAATAGCTCCAAAAAGATAATCAAATTCAATCTGATTGTGTTCTGCTTCATCTAAAATCTCTTTAGCAATAGTACCTTGACCAGCAATGGTATTCACATTATTGAAAGGATCAATAAAAGTCATATCATGGTGTTCTGTGTATTGAAGCGCTTCTTTTAAACAATCATCAAATGTATCACCGACTAATTGAATTTCTACATTAGGTCCTCCAAAAAATTGAACTTGATTAATTTTTTGGTTAGGGGTTGTAACAGGCATAAATATCACAGCTTTTAAATTGAGTTCTTTTGCTGTAAACGCAACACCTTGTGCATGATTTCCGGCACTTGCACAAGTGATACCTTTATTTTTTTGGGATGTTGGTAATACTGAAATTGCGTTATATGCACCACGCAATTTAAATGAACGTACCCATTGTAAATCTTCACGCTTTAAATAAACATGACAGTTATACTTTTGAGATAAATAATGATCTTTTTCTAAAGGTGTTGATTTAACCGTTTCTTGAAGACGTACAAATGCATCTTCGACATCTTTCACTTGAATAGGTGTAGTTTTTACAGACATCGTGCTCACTCCTTAAATGTTTAGTTTTGAATACGTTTTGATTTAATGAAAGGCATCATATCACGCAATGTTTGTCCGACTTCAGTAATTTGATGACCTTGTTGTGCTTCTCGCATCTGTTTAAAATCTTTAAATCCATTTTGATTATCTTGAATAAAACGCTCGCTAAATGTTCCGTTTTGAATGTCCTTAAGCACAGCCTTCATATTTTCTTTAGTTTCTGGTGTAATAACCCGTGGACCGGATACATAATCACCAAATTCTGCTGTATTTGAAGTGGAATAACGCATATTTTCGAGTCCACCTTCGTACATTAAATCTACAATCAGTTTCATCTCATGAAGCACTTCAAAATAAGCGATTTCAGGTTGATATCCTGCTTCTACTAGGACTTCAAAACCAGTTTGAATGAGTCGCGTTACACCGCCACATAAAACAGCTTGTTCACCAAATAAATCCGTTTCTGTTTCTTCTTTATATGTTGTTTCAAGTACTCCAGCGCGTGTTGCACCAATTCCTTTAGCATAACTTAATGCTAATTGTCGAGCGTGACCAGAAGCATCTTGTTCTACAGCGAATAGGGCTGGAACGGCTGATCCTTCTACAAATGTACGTCGCACTAAATGTCCAGGTCCTTTTGGTGCAACTAAAAAGACATCAACAAAACTAGGAGGGTGAATCACACCAAAATGAATATTAAATCCGTGTGCAAATGCTAAAGCGTCTCCATCTTCTAGATATGGTGCAATTTCTGCTTCATAAACTTGACCTTGGATTTCATCAGGTAATAATACCATAACGACATTAGATTGTTTTACAGCTTCTGACACTGGATATACTTCAAATCCATCTTCTTGTGCTTTATCAAACGAATGTCCAGGTCGAATACCAACAACAATATCATAACCATTGTCTTTTAAATTTTGTGCATGAGCATGACCTTGAGAACCATAGCCGATAATTGCAATTTTTCTTCCTTGTAATACATCTTCTTCTACTGAGTGATCATAGTATACTTTTGCCATAATAAAACCTCCAAATATTTTTACTAAATCGGGATGCTAAGTTATTCGATACCTGTAGTACCTGAGCGAGACATTGACTCAATATGAAAAGATTTTAATGATTCGGTTAGTTCATCTAAAGTGTAGGGTGGTCCTACAGCTTGTAAATAAACCGTATCTTCATTTTGTTTTAAAATATTTAACGTATCTGAGTAATTATTTAAAATACGATTCAGTTCTGTCTCACTTTCAAAATGTGTCAGTTTGATTAAAAGTAACTCTCTATTAAATGTATTTGTTTCGGTAATGTCTTTAACAGAAAGGGTATTTACTTGTTTTTTGAGTTGTTGCATGATGGTACGTAATACTTGATTATTGGGTACCTCAGCGACAAAGGTGATTTCTGTCACACCACCTTGTAAGGTTTGACCCGCTGTAATATTAACGATGTTGAACTGTCGTCTTACAAATAAGCTAGTCAAACGATTGAGTGTACCTGCTTTATCAAAAACGAGTACTTTAAAGGTTCTTCTCATAAGAGTCCCTCCATTTCATGATTCGACTTACCACTTGGAACCATTGGTAGTACAGCTTCAGTTGGAGAAATACGAATTTCAATCACCGCAGGCCCATCATGAGCAAATGCTGTATCAATCGTGGACTCCAGTTGACTGGCTTGATCGATTAAAAATCCTTTGACACCGTATGCTTCGCTTAATCGCATAAAATCCGGTTGATCATTAAAAACTGAGCTTGAAAAACGTTGGTCAAAGAACTTGTCTTGCCACTGCTTAACCATGCCTAAAGTACCATTGTTAATAAGCACAACTTTAATATTTAAATTAAACTCTTTCATAAGCGCAATTTCTTGATTAGTCATTTGAAATCCACCATCACCTACGAAAGCGACTACTGTTGCATCAGGCTTAGCAAACTGTGCACCAATCGCTGCTGGAATACCAAAGCCCATCGTACCTAAACCGCCACTTGTAATGAGTTGACCGTGTTTTTTAAATGGATAAAACTGTGCCACCCACATTTGATGTTGACCGACATCTGTTGAGACATAGGCATCTCCATTTGTAATTTGACCGATATATTCGATGGCACGTTGAGGTTTACTAAAAGCTTCATTGTCTGTTTCAAGATAAGTGAAAGGATGTTGAGTGCGATAAGCTTGAACCTGTTTCACCCAAGTATCGTGCTTAACAGCTTCGCCACGACGTTTTAACAATTCAGTTAATACATGTTTGACATCAGCAACGATGCCTAAATCAGTACGTATAATTTTATTGATTTCAGAAGGGTCGATATCAACGTGTACTATTTTGGCGTGCGGTGCAAAGTGATCTGGATTACTTGCGAGACGGTCATCAAAACGCGAGCCAAAATTGATTAATAAATCACATTCTGTTAACGCCATGTTACTGGCATATGATCCATGCATTCCACCCATACCTAAAAATAGGGGATGACTATAGGGAATCGCTCCTAAACCATGTAACGTAGCAACAACTGGAATGTCAAAATGTTCCACAAATTGACGAAGTAAATCATTAGATTTTGAAAAATGAATGCCAGCACCAGCTAAAACTACAGGCTTTTGAGAAACGGATAAGGCAACTAATAGTTGAGTCACATCGTCTTGTTCTGGTGATGTTTTTACAACATATCCAGGTGTATGGATTGATGTATCGTATGTCTCTTGTGTGGAGAACACACCCATATCTTTTGGGAAATCAATTACAACAGGGCCTTTACGACCAGAATTTGCGATATAGAACGCTTCTTTAATAATCTTTGGAATTTCTTTTACATCACGTACTTGGTAATTATGTTTTGTAATCGGTGTTGTCATTGAAAGAATGTCCGCTTCTTGAAAGGCATCTTTTCCGATACCTGGGCTTGCGACTTGACCTGTAATGACAACAAGTGGTAAAGAGTCACTATATGCATCTGCAATTCCAGTAATCGCGTTAGTTGCACCTGGACCACTTGTAACAACTACAACACCTGGTTTACCGCTTACACGTGCATAACCTTCAGCTGCATGTGTTGCACCTTGTTCATGACGGTATAAAATATGAGGAATACGTTGTTCATAAAAAGCGTCATACAAGGGTAATACTGCACCACCGGGATATCCAAAAATATATTCAACCTCTTCTTGAACTAAAGCTTCTACTAATAATTCAGCACCAGATGTCATAGTATCTAATGATGTAGGTGTTTGTGCTTTTTCTAATTTGTTTTTAGAATATTCTGATTTCAACATTTAGCATTCCTCCTTTGATTATGTTAAAGCATCGGGTAAACGCATGATGCCACCAGTATTGGCACTTGTAACAAGTGCTGTATATCTAGATAAGTATCCACTTTTAACTTTGGCTTTAAACGGTTTGAGGTTTTCTTGACGATGAACAAGTGTGTCTCTATCTACATGTAAAGTTAATTCTCTATTCGTAAGATTAATTGAAATAGTATCCCCATCTTCAATTAGAGCAATTGGACCACCTGCAGCAGCTTCAGGAGAAATGTGGCCAACTGCGATACCTCGTGTTGCACCTGAAAAACGACCATCTGTAATGAGTGCAACATCTTTACCTAATCCTCGTCCTACAATAGAAGAAGTAGGTGCTAACATTTCTGGCATGCCTGGTCCACCTTTAGGACCCTCATAACGGATAACCACAACATGTCCTTCTCGTACACGGTGATCATCAATTGCCGCAACTGCTTCATCATGACTGTCAAAACAAATGGCTTCACCAGTAAAAGTTTTGATAGAGGCATCGACGCCTCCAACTTTGATTACCGCACCATCTGGAGCGATATTGCCGTATAAGATAGATAGACCTCCTTCATGGTCATAAGGACGATCGAGCGGTCGAATGACTTCATGATTGGTAATGACATGCTCTTGATTATTTTCTCTTAAAGTATGACCAGTTACTGTAAGACGATCAGGATGTAATACACCATCTTTCTTCATCAGTTCTGAGATAATTGCTGGAACGCCACCTGCTTGATGCACATCATCCATTGAGTATGAAGAGCTTGGAGCGATTTTGGATAGGAAAGGCGTTCGTTTGGCAACTTCATTAATACGAGAAAGGTCATAGTCAATACCTGCTTCATTGGCAATCGCAAGCGTATGTAAAACTGTATTAGTTGAACCACCCATTGCCATATCTAAAGCAAACGCATCATCAATCGCTTCTTTCGTAATAATGTCACGTGGCTTGATGTCATTTTTAACATTTTCAACGAGTTGTTTTGCTGCTTGTTGAATCATCTCACGTCTTTGTTCACTAACAGCTAAAGCGGTGCCGTTGTATGGTAAAGCTAAACCAAGCACCTCCATAAGACAGTTCATTGAATTCGCCGTAAACATGCCAGCGCAAGAACCACAAGTGGGACAAGCATTTTGTTCCATATCTAGAAAGTCTTCTTTAGTCATAGAGCCTGATTTAAAAGCACCTACAGCTTCAAACATTGATGATAACGTGAGTGCCTTACCTTGAGCAGATAAACCTGCTTTCATAGGCCCACCTGAACAAAAAATAGCTGGGACATTCGTTCTAACTGCCGCAAGCAACATACCTGGCGTGATTTTATCGCAATTTGGAATATAAAAGACACCGTCAAACCAATGTGCATTGATTACAGTTTCTGCTGCATCTGCAATAATTTCTCGACTTGGGAGAGAGTAGCGCATGCCGATGTGACCCATCGCAATACCATCATCTACACCAATCGTATTAAATTCAAAAGGAATGCCTCCAGCTTCACGAATTGCCTCTTTCGCAATATCTGCAAGCTCACGTAAATGCACATGTCCAGGGACTATATCTATATAGGAATTACATATCGCAATAAATGGTTTGTTCATGTCACTCGGTGATTGTATTTGCCCAGTTGCATGTAATAGACTACGCGCAGGCGCTTGATGATCACCTTTTTTTATCATGTCACTTCTCATAGCAACAACCTCCTCATTTTTTCAAATAAAAAATACGCCCCAATGTTGGATTGGGACGTATCTTGTAAGTCCCATTCAACTAGAAATAGGACTTAAGTATTTAGTAAAAAGTTTACTAAAACTCCAGTCCTGAGCGTAAAATAATAACAATAATATTTTGTTGTGCGTATGATAGAGTCATCTGTGTGCGCATACGATTACGCTCCTTTCTAAATTGAATGGTGAATATGAGTAAAAGAATTGAGATATATGAATTGTTAGAAAATTCGTATTTTTAATTTACATTAAGTCAATGCTAATGTCAACAATAAATATTAATTTTTCTGAAAATAATTCCAACAACTGTCGTTAAATACGATGACAATGGGCTTATGAGTTAATGTTACGTATAAGTCAAATTGCGTTAAATCTGTTACAATGAATAAGAAAATAATTCAGGGAGTTAGTGAAATGATTAGAATCAAAAATATTAAAGATATGCAAAACTTTGCTGAAAAACTTGCACCTTTACTTCAAGCTCAAGATGTCATATTATTAGATGGCGATTTAGGAGCAGGTAAAACGACACTATCTCAATTTATTGGACGTGCTCTTGGTGTCAAAAGAACCATCAACTCTCCAACTTTTAATATTATTAAATCCTATAAAGGTCAAAACCTGACATTTCATCACATGGATTGTTATCGTTTAGAAGATTCAGATGAAGATTTAGGTTTTGATGAATATTTCAATGACGAAGCGGTGACAGTGATTGAATGGAGTCAATTCATTCAAGCTTTTTTACCTGAAGATTACTTAAGAGTGAGTATTAAAGTAAAAGATGAAAATGAACGTGAAATTGAGTTAAGTGCCCATGGTGAGCATTATCAATCAATGAAGGAGGCGTTAGAGCATGTATAGTTTATGTATAGACACATCCAATCAACCGATTTCAGTTGCTTTGTTGAAAGATGGAAATGTGTTAAATACGCATACTTCTGCAATCAAGCGTAATCATTCCATACAACTAATGCCCATGATTGAGACATTACTTAAAGAGGCGGACATTCAAGCTAAAACATTGTCAGAGATTATCGTTGCTGAGGGGCCTGGATCTTATACAGGATTAAGAATAGGTGTCACAACTGCTAAAACATTAGCCTATACACTTAATCTTAAACTCTATGGTGTTTCATCATTAAAAGCACTTGCTGCTACGACGGATTTAAAAGATTATTGGATTGTTCCTATTATTGATGCACGTCGTCAACACGTTTTTACGGGTGTATATGAATGGCAAAATGAACAACTGGTTTCAGTTATGGGAGATCGATATATAGCAATTGAAACATTATTAGACCAACTTAAAGATCAGTCTAAGATTGTTTTTGTTGGACGCGATGTACAACAATTTGATATACTCTCAAATTATTATCTCAAACCTAATTTACCTCAAGCAGAACATCTCTATCATTTAAAAGGGGAACCTGTTACAATTCATAATTTTGTCCCGCAGTATTTAAAATTATCGGAGGCTGAACAAAATTGGTTGAATCAACAATCCAAAACGAACTCAACATTAGACGCATGACTGTAGAAGATGTGCCACGGGTATCTGATATTGAACGTATGAGCTTTGATGATAGTTCTTGGACAGTTGATGCTTTTTATCATGAATTGCTTGAAAATAATTTCGCGCACTATTTTGTGATAGAATATCACGATGCCATTATAGGATACTGTGGCGTATGGATTGTACTTGATCAAGCACAGATTACGACAATCGCAATTGCACCAGATTACAGAGGATTAGGTTTAGGACAATTATTGTTAAACTATGCACTTAACTTTTCAAGAGCAGCTGCTACAACGATGAGTTTAGAGGTGCGTGTGGAAAATGAGACAGCACAACATGTTTATAAAAAATTAGGGTTTCAATATGGTGGACGTCGAAAAAATTATTATGGTGAAGGAAAGGATGCATTAGTGATGTGGGTGAGTTTAAATGACTGAACAAAAACTGATTCTAGCAGTTGAAACAAGCTGTGATGAAACAAGTGTAAGCGTTATTGAAAACGGAACTAAATTGTTAAGTAATAGTGTATTAAGTCAAATTGACAGCCATAAACGCTTTGGCGGTGTCGTACCTGAGGTTGCAAGTCGTCATCATGTAGAAAATATGACAATGATGGTTGAAAACGCATTAGAAACAGCTGATAAAACTATGGACGATATTGACGCAGTTGCGGTGACACAAGGCCCTGGTCTTATTGGTGCATTGTTAGTAGGCGTAAATGCCGCAAAAGCGCTAGCATTTGCACATCAAAAGCCATTAATTCCAGTGCATCATATTGCAGGTCACGTTTATGCTAATCAATTGGAACAAGGTTTAAAGTTTCCTTTAATCGCATTAATAGTATCAGGAGGACATACAGAACTTGTCTACATGAAGGATCATTTGAATTTTGAAGTGATTGGTGAAACACGTGATGATGCTGTTGGAGAAGCGTATGATAAAGTTGCGCGTACGATAGGTCTATCTTATCCCGGAGGTCCTATTATTGATCAGTTGGCAGCAAAAGGAGAGGATACTTATGACTTTCCTAGAGTGTGGTTAGAGCCAAATAGTTACGATTTTAGTTTTAGTGGTTTAAAAAGCGCAGTGATTAATAAGCTGCATAACCAAAAACAAAAAGGTGAAACGATTATTCCAGAAAATGTTGCGACAAGTTTTCAAAATAGCGTAGTTGAAGTACTCGTGGGAAAAGCGATGCGAGCATGTGAAGATTACGGGGTGAAACAGTTAATTGTTGCTGGCGGAGTAGCAAGTAACCGAGGTTTACGTCAAGCATTGCAACAAGAAACTGAAAAGCGAAATATTGAACTCTCTATACCAGAACCAAAATTGTGTACAGACAACGCTGCAATGATAGGTGCAGCGGGTTATTATATCTATGAAAAAGGCATCCGCGGTGATATGTCACTCAACGGTAAAAGTAGTATGGATCTCGAAATGTATAACTAATACAAAAGCTCTAAGCAATTGGATTAATTGTTTAGAGCTTTTTTGATTATACTTTTCAGGTTCTATAATAAATCGGACTGGTGGCATTTAAATTATAAATGTTGCTTGTCCGATTTTTTACTTTTTAGATGCAAAAAGACGCAATGACCTCTATTATTAAAAGTGCCTAAACCCAAATAAAGGAG
>NZ_JABANU010000038.1 GCF_016238445.1 Staphylococcus canis | reverse complement strand
ATATCAATTACTATAATAACGTAAGAAGAAAAGTAAATTTAAAAGGCAAGACTCCTGTTGAATACAGAAATCTTGCCTTAGGAAAATAGCTTAATCAAAAAGTTCAACTTTTTGGGTTCACTACAATATCTAAATACTTATAGTCCTTTTTCATTAGCATAAATATATAATTATTAAGAAAGTAGTATATCTTTGTAACCTTCGTTTACATTAATAATGTTGTGATAACCTTTGTGTTCTAAAATACCAATAGCTATAGAACTTCTAATGCCAGATTGACAGTGTACATAAATAACATCATTTTTACTGAAAGGTAAATCTGTGTCTAAAAGTTTGCCGTGTGGTACATGAACCGCTTGAGATAAGTGGCCATTATTCCATTCATTATCATTACGTACATCCAATATATGTGATTCGTTACCTGTAATATCTTCACTATGAATGGAACGTGTTTGAACTTTAGATTGAGGTAATTGATATCCAGCAACATCATCGTATCCAATGAGTTGCAAGGTGTGCGTTGCTTTTGAAACAAGATGATAGTCTCCAATCAAGTTAATTTCTTGATTATAGTTTAGATACCAGCCAATTTGATTGATGAAATTTTTATCATATGGAATATTGATTGTACCTTCAATATGTCCACCATGATAAGCCTCATTACTGCGGAGATCAAAAGTTAATCTGTTTGTACTTGTAGCTGGATAAACTGTATAAGGTTGGTATAAATCCATACCGAGTTGATTGATTTTTTTCATTTGTGCAAAATGATGTGGTGGTGCAGGTTGGTCAGAAATGAGTTTATCGATAAAGGTAGCTTCGTTATTTTCAGAAAAAGCCCAGTTCGTTTGTTTTTCATAGCCAAGCGTAGATGTTGGAATAGCACCTAAAGATTTACCACAAGGACTACCAGCGCCATGACCAGGCCAAATTTGAATGTAGTCTGGCAAGTCTTTAATACTTTCAATCGATTTAAACATTTGTTTAGCGCCTATTTCAGATGATCCTTCTACTTTAACCGCTTTTTCTAGTAAATCAGGTCTACCGATATCTCCTACAAAAATAAAATCACCACTGAATAGTCCCATTGGAACTTGTGCTCCAGCACCTTCGTCAGTAAGTAAAAAACTTATACTTTCTGGCGTGTGACCAGGTGTATGAAGCACTTTTAATTTTATATTTCCTACATAAATATCGTCATTATGTTGAACAAAATGAGTGTGGTTAGGCATATTTTTATAACCTAATGTGTCATCACTTTCACCCGATACATAAATATTAGCATTTAACTTTATAGCAACATCTCTAATTCCTGAAGCAAAATCTGCATGTATATGTGTTTCAGCTGCATGAGTAATGGTTAAACCTTCTTCATCAGCAACTCGAATATATGAAGATAAGTCACGAATAGGATCAATAATCATGGCTTCTCCAGTTTTTTGACAACCGATTAAATAAGATGCTTGAGATAAATGTTTATCATAAAATTGTTTAAAAAACATAATATCATTCCTTTCTAATTATATAAATAAATTGTGATTAGCTTGTTCTGTATATCCAATATATGCACCTACGCCACCGTATTCTACATCATCGCGTAATTCTTCTTTTGTAATGCCCATCACATCCATACTCATTGTACAAGCGATAAGTTTAACACCTTGCTCAACCGCTTGATCAATAAGAGAAGGTAAAGTATCGACATTTTTCTTTTTCATGACATAACGCATCATTAGATTGCCTAAACCAAACATATTCATTTTAGAAATAGGCATGTTAATTGGTGAATTTGGAAGCATGAAGTCAAAAAGTTTTGCAATACCTTTTTTCTTAATGCGTTGACTTTGAATTTTTTTAAGTGCATTTAAGCCCCAAAATGTGCAAAAGATGGTTACATCTCTACCTGCAGCTTTAGCACCATTAGCAATAATCATTGCTGCAACTGCTTTATCTAGCTCGCCGCTAAATAAAACAATTGTTGTTCCACTTTTCGTGTGTGTCACTTCTATATTTTTATTTTCTTCTTTTTGAATAATAGCGCGAATTTCATTACCAAAATCGTTGAGTCTAACAAGCGTATGTCCAGTTTGTTTGACCCAACTTTTAATATCATTTAAAAATCCGTGATCAGTCACAACAACTTCTATTTGATCACCAATAGCGATGTTTTTGATTTCTTTACTAATATTAACAATAGGTCCTGGACACTGTAGATTACTATAATTGAATGTCTTACGATTATCTTTAATTTCTCTATCTTCTTTTACTTTAGATAAATTATCATTATGATGTTGTTCTTCGTATGCGGTATAACCTCCGTCTAAATTCACCACATCGTATCCGCGTTGTGCAAGAAACTGACTTGCTTTTCTACTTCTATTACCACTTTTACAATAGATATAGTAAGTTTTATTTTTGCTTTGTTTAAAAGTCTCTATATTTTCAACTGAATGTAATAAAGCATTTTTAATGTGTCCTAATTCAAATTCTTCAGGCTGTCGAACGTCAATTAATTGACCCTTAGAACCCAATTCTTCTAATTCCTTTTTAGTGAAATCATTAATGTGTTTCGTTTTATATTGTGACATAATTGCCTCCTTTTAAATACCTATGAGGGTATATTACAACGAATTAGATAGTTTGTCAAATACCTATGGGGGTATTTGACAAAATAAAATTTAATCAATATGATGTAATTATTAAAAATGAATGTGGAGTGAAATATATTGGAATATAATAAAAAGATGATTAATCGTATTCATCGCATACAAGGACAGCTTAATGGAGTCATTAAAATGATGGAGGAAGAAAAAAATTGTAAAGACATCATTAGTCAATTAAGTGCCTCTAAAAGTTCTATTCAACGGTTAATGGGTATTATCATTAGTGAAAACTTAGTAGAATGCGTCAAAATGTCTGAAGAAAATAGTGAAGATTCTCAGGCACTAATTAATGAAGCAGTTGAATTATTGATAAAAAGTAAATGATAAGTATAACCACCATTATAGTAATGTTAGTTATTGGTATCTTAGGAGGATTTATTTCTGGATTAGTCGGTATAGGGGGAGCCATTGTTATTTACCCAGCTCTCTTATTATTACCACCATTATTTGGTTTACCTACCTATAGTGCTTATATTGCTTCAGGATTAACTTCAAGTCAGGTGTTTTTTAGTACATTGAGTGGATCTTTAAACGTATATAAAAATAAAAATTTTTCTAGAACGCTTATACTTAATATGGGAAGTGGAATGGTAATAGGTAGTATGCTAGGTGCAATCTTAGCGAATTTAATAAATGTTCAGTTTGTTAATACGGTTTATATTATTATTGCATTACTAGCTCTTATTCTAATGTTTATAAAAGTCACACCATCTACTAGTCATATTAAGTTTAATCGTCTACTTTTAATTACAATAGGTGGTATCATCGGTTTGGTATCTGGTATTGTAGGAGCTGGTGGAGCATTTATTATTATTCCAGTACTACTTGTTATATTTAAATTACCAATGAACATGGTGGTTACAAATAGTATTGTAATTGCATTCATTTCTTCTATTGGAGTATTTATGATTAAATTATTACAGGGGTATATTCCTATCAATAGTGCAATACCGTTAATTTTAGGTAGTATACTATTTACGCCTCTAGGTATGAAAATGGGCCAGAAAATACCTGACTATATTCAAAAAACGATAATATGTATTTTAATCGTCGTTGCAATTATTAAGTTGATATTTTAAAAACATGGGAGTGGGACAACATTCATTTTGAATTTGTAGTCTCGCTCCCTAAATTAATTCATACTATATTTAATTTAAAAGTTATTTTACATGTTTAAGATTTATGATAAAACAATATTAAAAAAACCGTATCATTAACTGATGCGCAGAGACATATCACAAATAAAACTAAAAATGAGGTTATATATAACTCACTCTGAAATTGATTGAATATATAGTATCTTTAATAAAATGCAGCTATTGTGGCGTAGAATTTGAGAATCAAAAAATGATTAATATAGTTTGAAAAGACTGAATATAAATACTAGAAAAGAAGCCAGTAAATGAGTTTATTATGAATTCATTTACTGGCTTCTTTAAATAATGATCTAGACAATTTGCTTTTCTAGACCTACTTTGAAATGCGTTATTTTCTTTAAGAATAGTAATATATGACTTGTTTTGGTAATGATAACCTTGGTCAGAGTGTATTGTCATGCGAGAGTTAAGATTAGATCTTTTAATTAAAACATTGTTTTAAATATCGATGACAAGGTCTAATGTAGGACGTGTAGACAT
This sequence comes from Staphylococcus canis, assembly GCF_016238445.1. Classification (GTDB taxonomy): domain Bacteria; phylum Bacillota; class Bacilli; order Staphylococcales; family Staphylococcaceae; genus Staphylococcus; species Staphylococcus canis. The sequence goes on along the minus strand of NZ_JABANU010000038.1, from coordinate 6,487 downwards.
AAGTTTCGGAATTATATAAATCCATAAAAGTAGATAAATCGAAACTATTTATACCCTGTGGGGGTATATGTTATAGTATAAGTAGCTTTACTATAACATTTTCATTAGGAGGGGTTAATTTGAATAATAATGGTGAAGAGCATAATCATCAAAATCACATGAATCATTCCAATCAAATGCATCATGATAACCATGCCTCACATCATCATAGCGGCCATGCACATCATCATGGGAATTTTAAAGCTAAGTTTTTTGTTTCATTAATTTTTGCAATACCTATCATTTTTTTATCGCCAATGATGGGCGTTAAATTACCTTTTCAATTCACATTTCCAGGTTCTGAATGGGTAGTGTTAATATTAGGTACAATTTTATTCTTTTATGGTGGTAAACCGTTCTTGTCTGGTGGTAAAGATGAAATTGCTGCAAAAAAACCAGGCATGATGACCTTAGTTGCCCTAGGCATTTCGGTAGCTTATATTTATAGCTTGTATGCTTTTTATATGAATAACTTTAGTAGTGCAACTGGTCATACAATGGACTTTTTTTGGGAATTAGCTACCTTAATTTTAATTATGTTATTAGGACATTGGATAGAAATGAATGCTGTCGGAAATGCTGGAGATGCCTTAAAGAAAATGGCAGAACTTTTACCTAATAGTGCTATTAAAGTTATGGACAATGGTCAACGCGAAGAAGTTAAAATATCAGAGATCATGACTGATGATGTCGTCGAAGTAAAAGCCGGAGAAAGCATTCCAACAGATGGTATTATTGTTCAAGGACAAACATCCATAGATGAATCCCTAGTCACTGGAGAATCAAAAAAAGTACAAAAAAATCAAAATGACAACGTTATTGGGGGTTCTATTAATGGATCTGGAACAATACAAGTCAAGGTTACAGCTGTTGGAGAAGATGGATATCTTTCTCAAGTTATGGGACTTGTTAATCAAGCACAAAATGATAAATCTAGTGCTGAATTGTTATCTGATAAAGTGGCGGGTTATTTATTCTACTTTGCTGTAAGTGTCGGCGTGATTTCGTTTATCGTCTGGATGCTCATTCAAAAAGATGTTGATTTTGCACTCGAACGTCTCGTAACTGTATTAGTCATTGCTTGTCCACATGCTTTAGGCCTGGCAATACCTTTAGTTACTGCACGTTCTACTTCTATAGCTGCCCATAATGGTTTAATTATTAAAAATAGAGAGTCTGTAGAAATGGCTCAACATATCGATTATGTAATGATGGACAAAACCGGTACTTTAACTGAGGGTAACTTTTCTGTGAATCATTATGAAAGTTTTAAAGAAGGATTAAGCAATGATACTATAATAAGCCTTTTCGCCTCATTAGAAAGTCAGTCTAACCATCCATTAGCTATAAGTATTGTTGATTTTGCAAAAAGTAAAAATGTTTCATCTGCTAATCCACAAAATGTCAATAACATTCCAGGTGTCGGATTAGAAGGTATAATTGATAATAAAACATATAAAATAACAAATGTTTCTTATCTTGATAAACATGAGCTTAATTATGACAATGACTTATTTATAAAATTAGCTCAACAAGGTAATTCAATCAGCTATTTAATTGAGGATCAACAAGTCATTGGCATGATTGCTCAAGGAGATCAAATTAAAGAAAGCTCAAAACAAATGGTAGCTGATTTACTATCAAGAAATATTACACCAGTCATGCTTACAGGTGACAATAATGAAGTGGCACACGCTGTCGCAAAAGAATTAGGTATTAGTGATGTCCACGCACAACTCATGCCAGAAGATAAGGAAAGCATTATAAAAGATTATCAAAGTGACGGTAATAAAGTCATGATGGTCGGAGACGGTATCAACGATGCGCCGAGTCTTATAAGAGCCGATATTGGTATAGCAATTGGTGCAGGCACAGATGTTGCAGTGGATTCAGGTGATATCATACTTGTTAAAAGTAATCCATCAGATATTATTCATTTCTTGACCCTTTCAAATAATACTATGAGAAAAATGGTGCAAAACTTATGGTGGGGTGCAGGTTATAATATTGTTGCTGTACCTTTAGCAGCCGGTGTTTTAGCATTTATTGGTTTGATTTTATCACCTGCAATAGGTGCTATTTTAATGTCATTCAGTACGATTATCGTTGCAATTAATGCTTTTACATTAAAATTAAAATAAAAGGTAGGCGTTTTATTATGATTAAAAAATTATTTTTTATGTTATTAGGGTCATTACTAATATTATCAGCTTGCTCCAATAATGATGAAAAAGATAAAAATACTAAAGATCAAAAAAGTGAGACCCATATGAAGCATAATGATGAAATTAAAGTTCCTGAAGATATGAAATCGACTAATGAAGGTGAATTTAAAGCGGGAGATAAAGTAACGATTACAGCAGGGCATATGCCAGGTATGAAAGGTGCAGAAGCTACTGTAAAAGGTGCGTATAAAACATATGCCTATGTTGTAAGTTATAAACCCACAAATGGAAATAAAAAAGTAAACAATCATAAATGGGTTGTAAACGAAGAGATCAAAGATGCACCTAAAGATGGATTTAGCAAGGGCGATACTGTTAAATTAGAAGCAAGTCATATGTCTGGTATGAAAGGTGCTACAGCCAATATAGATAACGTGAAAAAGACTACTGTTTACGTGGTTGATTACAAATCCAAAGATAATGGTAAAATCATTAAAAATCATAAATGGATGACAGGAAATGAATTGGAAGCACGCTAAAAATCTAATTCTAAATTGAGAAATAAATAGATATAAAAAATACTTTCCTTAATCAATAATTTAAAAAACTTATTATTGTTAAGGAGAATATTTTTAGTATGTAAATTAAAAAGAATTTTAGAAGAATAATATTTATCAAAAAATTGTTCATTGCCTTATTGAAATTATATAATTAAAAACCGCATCATTAGCCAATACGCAGAGCCATATAATAAATAATCCTGAAAATCCACCCAATTTAAAGATTAACTGGGTGGATTTTCAGTTTAGGTTAAATAATATAAAGATAATAAACATGACACTTGTAAAGCGATTTAATTCTTGTACTTTATCACTAAGATTTAAATAGATAATGATAGGCTTTTTGTTTTTTTGATACAATGTCACAAAGGTCTTTTGAATAATCGAATTCTTTATTATTGATTTTATGTTTCTCTTTTCTAATCCCTTTACGATATCCATAGTTATTGAATGCTATTTTTTGATACTAATACTTAATTTTTGGTGTGTATAATTATAAATATCAGGAGTTGCCTGACAAATTTCATTGATTAAAAGATAAGTTGAATAATTGCAACAATGATTAAAATACTTATAATCCATTTTTGTATGAAGTTAGGGATCTTTTTACTTAATTTTAAACCTAAGGGAGCAAAGATAATACTTCCTATTATTAAAAATAACGCGTCTTCTAAAGGAATGTAACCTTGTATAAGTTTAATGATAAAGGCGCCAATTGAAGATATAAAAGCAATTACTATACTATTAGCAACTACCATATTCATTGGTAATTTGAATAAAACTAGCAATATAGGAATAATAATAAAAGCGCCGCCTGCTCCAACTATACCCGAAATAATACCAACGAAAAGACCTATAATAACTAGTAAAGGTTTATTAAAAGCAGGTTCGCCTGAACGAGATTCGACTTTAATAAACATTAAAATTAATGCGAGTAAAGCAATGATAATATATATCGTATTTACAAATGCAGCATTAAATAAATTTGCTAGGAATGCGCCTAACATGCTCCCTGTAATCATACCTCCACTCATATAAATAACTAATGGCGGGGAGAATTCTGTTTTTTTTCGCGCTTTTAATGACCCACTTAAAGTACTGAAAAAGACTTGACTGGAAGTAAGTCCTGAAGCGATGTATGCACTGTATGTAGGAACACCAAATAGTGGCGGTAATAATAAAATAGCTGGATAAATAATGATAGCACCACCGATACCTACTAGACCCGAAATAAAGCCTCCGAACACTCCAATAAGTAACATCATAATAACAGTTGAAATATCCATTATTTACTTTTTACCAATAAGTTAACGGCTTCATTAATCAATTCTTCTGAATTTTCACCATTATCCTCTGCTGCTTTTACACATTCTATTAAATTTTCACTAACGATAATTCCCATCAAACGTTGGATTGAACTTTTTGATGCACTGATTTGAGTAATGACATCTTTACAATCTTTTTCTTCTTCCATCATTTTAATAACGCCATTGAGTTGCCCTTGTATTCTATTAATACGGTTAATCATTTTTTTATCATAATGCATAGTTATTTCCTCCATTTTTAATTGATTAAAATCATAATAATAGATAGAATCGAAAATGTCAAATACCCCATACGGTATTTGATGCGGCGTAAACAAACTGTTAATATAGCCCTACAGGTATTTATTAGGAGGATATTATGAAACAATATAACGAAAACCATATCAACAATTTCAGTAAACAAAAATTAGAAAAATTGGATGCACAAGGTTAACTGATTGACGTTAGAACACAAGAAGAATATGAGCTTGCACACATAAATGGTGCGACATTACATCCTGTAGATAAGATTGAATCGTTCAATAAAGATAAAAACACAACCTATTTTGTACACTGTAAAAGTGGTACCAGAAGTGCTAAAGCGAGCGAATATTTAGCTGAACAAGGCTACGACATTGTTAATTTAGACGGTGGCTATAAAGCGTATGAAGCAAAAAACGACGATGATAATACATTTGAAGAAAATACTAATGTAGCAATTAAAGTAGAGCGTAAACAATTTAACTATAGTGGTCTTCAATGTCCAGGTCCAATTGTAAACATCAGTAAAGAAGTGAAAAATATCGAAGTAGGAGAGCAAATCGAGGTTACAGTTACAGATCCTGGGTTCTTTAGTGACATTAAAAGCTGGGTCAAACAAACAGGACATACGTTAGTTAAACTGGATGAAAGTAATAATGGAATTAATGCCATTATTCAAAAAGAAAAACCAAAAGACTTGGAAGTGAACCATACTGCCAAAGGTACGACAATTGTACTATTTAGTGGTGAGTTAGATAAAGCAGTGGCAGCAATGATTATTGCGAATGGCGCTAAGGCTGCAGGCAGAGACGTAACTATTTTCTTTACTTTTTGGGGACTCAACGCGTTGAAAAAGAACCAATCCGTTCATGTTAAAAAGCAAGGTATCGCAAAAATGTTTGACTTGATGTTGCCAAAAACACCTGTACGCATGCCGCTATCTAAAATGAATATGTTTGGTTTAGGTAATATCATGATGCGCTACGTAATGAAAAAGAAAAATGTTGATTCCTTACCGTCACTCATTGATCAAGCAATCGACCAAGATATCAAATTAATCGCTTGCACGATGATCATGGATGTTATGGGAATTCAGAAAGAAGAGCTCAGAGACGAAGTTGAGTACGGTGGAGTAGGTACTTATATTGGTGATACAGAAAATGCGAATCATAATTTATTCATCTAATTAAATCTATTAAAAAAGGAGTTTTATAATGTTTTCCAAACAATTTTACGATAATCATTTATCTCAAACATCTTATTTAGTAGGCTGTCAACGTACAGGAGAGGCAATAGTAATTGATCCTGTTCGTGATTTAACAAAATATATGGAAGTTGCAGATAGCGAAGGTTTTAAAATTACACAAGCTGCAGAAACACATATTCACGCTGATTTTGCTTCTGGAATTCGGGACGTGGCAGAACGTTTAAACGCCAATATATATATGTATCTGGCGAAGGTGATGATCAATTAAGTTATAAAAATATGCCGGAACATACAAATTTTGTTAAAAATCAAGATATTATTCAAGTAGGTAATATTAAATTAGAAGTCTTGCATACAGCTGGTCATACCCCAGAGAGTATTAGTTTCTTACTCACAGATGAAGGTGGCGGCTCAAGTGTTCCAATGGGTTTATTTAGTGGTGACTTTATTTTTGTTGGTGATATCGGTAGACCTGATTTACTAGAAAAATCAGTACAAATGGAAGGTACTACAGAGATTGGTGCAAAACAGATGTATCATTCTATAGAAGGTGTTAAAGATTTACCAGATTATATTCAAATATGGCCTGGACACGGTGCTGGCAGCTCATGTGGTAAAGCATTAGGTGCTATACCAATGTCTACGCTAGGTTACGAAAAAATAAATAACTGGGCATTTAATGTGACAGATGAATCTAAATTTGTTGAAACGTTAACATCAAATCAACCAGCGCCACCCCATCACTTTGCACAGATAAAAAAAATTAATCAGTTTGGTATGAACATGTATCAACCATACAACGTTTTTCCTAGTTTAGATAATGTAGGCTCTCTGTCAAATAGGACTGGTCAGCTCAATTAAGGAGGTTAGGCAACTTGCTGTTGCTTAACTTCCTTTTTCTTTTCTGATGCGAATAATTTTGAACTTAAAATGATTCTATTACGAAAGTGC
>NZ_JABANU010000037.1 GCF_016238445.1 Staphylococcus canis | reverse complement strand
TCAAAAAACTATCAACTCTACGAGTTGATAAGTTCTATTTAAAATTAAAACAGGAAGATTTTTCATTTTTCATCATGAAAATCTTCCTGTTTTCGGTTCTGAGACACATTAATGTCCCAGCCCCTTTCCACTCATGAGTGTTAGATGACAGCTATTATATCAATTATATGTTATATATATTCAAGATAATACATTTATATGTTATATATATTCAAGATAATACATTTATATGTTCTATATATTCAACATGTTCAAGAAAACAATTTACTAGATCCATAAAGTCATCAGTTTAAATATAGATCAAGTCGAGCAATAAAGACATTAATTTAAATATCTGTTAAGTCATCAGTTTAAATTTAAAAATAACATATAATGTTTGTAATAACGTCATCATTTTATAAGAAAATTGCTAATGGAGATAGTATGATGAGTTTTGTAATGGTTGATTCTAAGATGTGCTACTCCATTAGCCGGAATAAGCATTTGTACAGTAAAGCGATACGGATCTACATTCGTACAACAATGGGTCATTTGACTTATGAAGTCTATATTGAGTATTACCAATGCCCATACGATTAGTACACTGAAGAGATGAATGTAGATCAGTTGCTTTTGGTTCTCGGTTATCTATTTGATTGTCTTAGATGAAGACAATGCTTTTGAGTTAAGTATCAAATGTTTTGATATTTAACGATTAAAGATACTCATCTATCTACCATCACAAATTTTCACAAGATCGTCATCAAATGAACTCATACATTTTTTTACTTTGACCTCAAGTATAAACAGTATGTTATTGTCCGTTCATATCAAGGGAAACAAGGTATAAAAACGTGTTTAAATGAATACTACCTTGTTGGTGTTATAGAATTCTATGCGTAAACAAGTTTGTTTGATTGGTAGCGCTTGACCAAGTTTATATTTGTAACTTGTTTACAGTTAAAATTATATAGCACACATTAAAGAATTGCAACAACTTTTTTCAGAAAAATCTAAAAATCTTTAAATAGAGTTTTGAATGTGAATAAATTTTAAGGTATATGCATATATTTTACTAATTCGAGTGATGTTTAAAGGGGTGCCGTGTAAAAGATTGAATGAGTCATTTCAGAAGAGGAGAATCAGGTATGCAAATTTTTAGAGTCAGTGCTGATCATCAGGTTAGTGCACGTTTTTTGGATAATAGACGTTTGTCTAAACAGGTTTTAGAGCTATACCAAATAATTCGTGTATGTTTAGCGGAGATGGGAGTGATTGAAGGGAATACACGTTATTTGTCGCATCCTATCGTGAAGCATGTGTATCATGAAGGGACACCTTATTTAGCGGATACTATGGCGTTGTTAGAGGCGATGAATGCAGAACATTTACGTCGTGGTGGGAAGCGTTCGGATGCGTTTCGTGAAGATTTAGAGCGTTTACGTAAAATAGTGTCACAAGTGGCACATCTCAATCCTGACCCGTTACCACCGTTTTATGTGTATGGTGACGATAAAGTGGTGGGAGAGGATGCATATGTGTGTTACGAAGCGTTGTTATTTCAAAAGTGGCAAGCGGATAAGATAGCGCCGCGTTGTGGTTGGCGTGGCGTATAAAAAATACAGCTACACAAACATTTGTGTAACTGTATGGGTCTACCTGTTAAGGTTCAAGTACGTATTCAATTTTATCAGTATATATCTGTGCGAAATCACGAATTAACGTGACAACAGCTTCATGATTCGGTGCTTTAATGTTAGACGCTTGAGCGTATTTGACGATTTGCCCATTTAAAGCATCGATTTCATTCGAGCGACCGCGTGTCACATCTTGATGCATCGATGGATAATGAAAACCTTGTGTTGTGAAGTGCGAAGCGTCTTTGATGGTTTGAATGATTGCTTCCGAATCTAATTGAATATTTTGTGCTTCTGCCACTTGGACGGCTTCATGCACGAGTAGACTGACAAGCTCTGGCGCTTCAGGATTGCTACTGAATTCATGAACGGTTTTATCAAAGATTGTACAGAGTGGTTGAATGGTACTGTCGATTATAGCTTGTTCCCATATTGCGACAGTGATGTCGTCACTTACTGATGCGTTTAACTTTGCATCGTTAAACATGTCAACAATGCGTGCTGTTTCAGCGTCATGCTTACCGTCTGCACGTTGCAATGAGATATGACCTTGACCATATAGATGAATCTCTCCAGCTTGATTCAAATATGATGGCCATGTTGTGATAGCTAAATAGAGTTGTGATGATGGAATGTATTGTCTTAACACTTTCGTATGACCTAATCCACTAACCATTGAAATGACACGTGTTTGGGATGTAATTGTGCCACGTCTTAATAACGTTTCCACGGTTTCCTCAACTTGATAGGATTTCGTTGTTAAGATGATTAAGTCAAAAGACGCTTCGTTTGTTTCAAGATGGTCAATTGGCATTTCAATAGCGTAAGTCCTCAATTCGCTTTTAACGATCATTCCTTCTGTTTGAATGCTGTTGACACGTTCTGACCAGTTGTCGAGTAACGTAATATCATATCCTGCTGCTTTAAGTTGAATACTGAGGCGGCTGCCTAAAGCGCCAGCGCCTATGAGACCAATTTTAAACATGGTTATATAACCTTTCTAGTGATATTTCTTCAGCACCCTATATTTTAAATTTAAAATAAAGTTTTGTCAATTGTTTATTTTTTGAATATAGAATGTGGCTGATATTTTAGTGCGCGAAGCTAACTAAAGATGATACAATGAGGTTGACGTACCATGCAGAAATTGAATTTTTTATGCTTTTTATCCTCATTTTTTCAAAAACTGTACTATACTGAAGATGGAAAACGCTTCAAATTTCTGTACACAAAGTTGTCACATTTTAAAAAGTTTTTTTATCCTCATGTTACAGAAACGATCAAATGAATCGGAAAGGGTGTTCGAAATGAGTGTATTTACAACCGAAGACAAGGTGAAAATTTTATCAGATTTAGTCAGTATCAAAACAGTCAATGATAATGAAATTGAAGTGTGTCAGTATTTACAAAAATTACTCAAGGAACATGGCATTGAATCACAAATTGATAAAGTAAGTGAAACGCGCGCAAATCTTATCGCTGAAATTGGTGAAGGTACTCCAGTGCTAGGTATTTCTGGACATATGGATGTTGTGTCAGAAGGCGACGCAAGCGAGTGGACGTATGACCCATTCACATTAACAGAAGACGACGGTTATCTTTACGGTCGTGGTTCGGGTGATATGAAATCAGGTCTTGCAGCACTTGTGATTGCGATGATTGAAGTGAAAGAAAGTGGCAAGCTTAAAAAAGGTAAAATTAAATTAATGGCAACAACAGGCGAAGAAATGGAACAAAAAGGTGCAGAACAACTGCATCGTAAAGGGTTTATGGATGAAGTGGATGCATTAGTCATTGCAGAACCTTCAGAAACGATGTTAGTGTATGCACATAAAGGATCTATGGATTACCGCATTACATCAAAAGGATTATCATCACATAGTTCGATGCCAGTGCTTGGTAAAAACAGTATTCAACCGTTAATGCAATTTATTCAAAATATCGACCATGACTATCAAGAACTTGTGGAAACGTTAAAACCACAAACGTTAGACTTTAAATCATATTCGGAATTCGTAGCACAATTGCTTCCTAAAGATAGTGATATTGATTTAGCAGAAGTTGAAAAAGTGCTTTCAACGCTAGTCATCAGCAATACGTTAATTAATGGTGGCGAGCAAGTAAACTCAATCCCAGCACGTGCGACAGCTGATTTTAATATTCGTACGATTCCGGAATATGATAACGACGCTGTGAAAGCATTATTCCAAAAACATTTAGACAAAATGAAAGAGGAAGGTCATGATTTTTCAGAGGACTTATACTTAGACCTTGATCCAGTTATCACAACAGGGGATAACCGCTTAATCAAACTTGGTCATGAGATTGGTACACGTATTTTAGATCAAGACTTAATCATCGCCCCAACTGTTGGTGTGACTGACGCATCTAACTTATTGCGTGACAAAGATGAACATTTCTCATTAATGGTATTTGGTCCAGGTGAACGTCCACACCAAATTGATGAGCGTGTTAAAAAAGACACATATCTAAAATTTATTGAAATCTTTGAAACATTATACGTTCAATATTTAAACGAAGCTTAAACACAACGACAACTGAGATATTTATCCTGAGTAGGCATGTGTAAGAACCACTCCTGAATGTAGATGTAAATATGAAGTCATATCATACGACAGCTACATCACATAGTGGTTCTTTCATGTGCTTTCGTATTCCAATGCGTTAAAGCGCTATCATAACTGTAAAATATAAAAAAAGAGGGGTTTTTATGGAAGAGCGACATTTTGAAGGAAATGCGAAATTATTAATTGGTATTGTGTTTGGGGTGATTACGTTTTGGATGTTCGCGTTGTCACTGGTGAATGTGGTACCGACTTTACATAATGAACTGCACACAAGTTTTGGTTTAATTAACGTTGCGGTCAGTGTGACGGCACTCTTTTCTGGTATGTTTGTAGTGGGTGCTGGCGGTCTCGCTGATAAGTATGGCCATGTGAAGATGGCGTATCTAGGGTTAACGTTGAGTATTATCGGTTCGTTAATTGTGATTCTTTCACCACATGTCATTGTGTTTATTATTGGCCGTAGTATTCAAGGGATTTCAGCGGCGTTTATTATGCCATCAACACTTTCGATTATTAAAGCGTATTATAAAGGACGTAAACGTCAAGCAGCACTCAGTTATTGGTCGATTGGATCATGGGGTGGTGGCGGTATTGCCTCATTTTTCGGTGGTATGATGGATACCTTTTTAGGGTGGCGTTGGATTTTTATTCTGTCTATTGTGATCGCTGTGCTTGCGATGATATTAATGAAAGGGACACCGGAAGTACCGCGTCGTGAGTCGTCAGTGTTTAAACATTTCGATAGTATCGGCTTAGTGTTATTTCTTGCGGCGATTTTATCTTTAAATATTATCATTACACAAAGTTCAGAGTTTGGATTATTCTCTCCACTTATCTTAAGTTTAATTGCGGTGTTCTTCGCAAGTATTATTGGTTTTATCATTTTAGAACGTTATCGTACGAGTCCGTTGATTGATTTTGAAATTTTTAAAGACAAAGGATATACCGGCGCGACGATTTCGAATTTCTTAATGAACGGTGTTGCGGGGACGCTAATCGTTGGGAATACGTTCGTACAACAATCTATGGGCTTTTCATCAGCACAAGCGGGTTTACTTACAGTGACGTACTTAATGACGGTGCTGTGTACCATTCGTGTAGGTGAGAAAATTCTTCAGCGTCTCGGTGCAGGTAAACCAATGATGATTGGTTCAGGTCTGAATATGGTCGGCATCTTGCTGATTTCTTGTGTGTTTTTACCACCTGTTTGGTATGTCGTGATATGTGTGATTGGTTATTTCATTTACGGCATAGGTCTTGGTTTTTATGCGACGCCTTCAATGGATACAGCGATTGCGAATACGCCTGATGACAAAGTCGGTATGGCGTCTGGTGTGTATAAAATGTCCTCATCACTTGGGAATGCGTTTGGTGTGGCGATGTCAACGACGTTATATTTTATCGGTAAGACGGCATTTAATATCGAAATGGGCGCGATGTTTGGACTTTGGTTGAATGTATTGATGGCTTTAATCGCGTTTGTGATCGTATTAAATACGATTCCTAAAAATCAAGGTGCTATCTCATCCTCTTCTTAATCTGATTGTGAAAACGCTTTACTCTTGTAAGGCTTTAAAGTGTTAACAAATTTGACATAATCACCCTCAAAATAGGGATGAACCGTGAATATGATTATGTTAAAATATTCACATAAAAAAGATAGAAAAGAGGAAGAAGTATGCTTCTTTTTGCCATAGAGATAATCATTATGATCCTTGCGATTGTACTTGGATTACGTACAGCAGGGGCATTAGGATGCGGTATCTTCGCAATTGTCGCACAGCTGGTTATGATTTTTGGATTTGGATTGCCACCTGGTTCGGCGCCTGTAACTGCAGTGTTGATTATTTTATCAATCGGGATTGCAGGTGGGACGCTTCAAGCGACTGGCGGTATCGATTATTTAGTACATTTAGCGTCTAAAATTATCGAACGTTTTCCAAAATCAATTATATTTATTGCGCCATTGATTGTGTTTGTATTCGTCTTTGGGATTGGGACAGCGAATATTGCGTTATCACTTGAACCGATTATCGCAAAGACAGCACTTAAAGCACGCATTCGTCCTAAAAAGCCATTAACTGTGTCAGTGCTTACCGCAAATCTTGCGTTATTATGTAGTCCAGCAGCGTCAGCTACGGCGTATATGATTTCAGAATTTACAGGTTTAGGCTTTACAATGGGACAATACTTATCCATCGTACTACCTACTGCACTCATTACGATGTTTTTATTAAGTACTTTTGTCACATTTGTAGGACGTACACGTATTGATGAAACGCATGCTAAAACGATGTTACAAAAAATCAGTGCGCCGAAAACGAAAGGACAGTACACGACACGTGTGAAACTGGGTGTACTTTCATTTTTCGTTGCGGTGATTTGTATTTTAACATTTGGCATATTCCCAGATATCAGTCCAACATTTAAAGTGGATGGCGAAACAGTCCAACTTCAAATGACGGAACTTGTTCAACTGTTTATGTATATGAGTGCGATGGTGAATTTATTATTGATTAAGATTCAACCTGCTCAAATTTTATCTTCACATATTACGCAAGCAGCAATTGGTGCATTGTTTGCGGTGCTTGGACCTGGTTGGTTAGGTGCGACGATATTTAGTGCACCGTCGAACCGTGTCTTTATGGAAGAGCAAGTCGGCAATATCATCAGTGCAGCACCGTGGTTAATTGTGATTCTTGTATCACTCGTGTCAATGGTCGTGATTTCACAATCAGCTACAGCGTCGATTGTTGTACCGATTGTGTTGTCACTAGGCATTTCACCGGCCTTCTTTATGGCGATGGTTCAAACGTTAAACGTCAACTTTGTCATCCCAGCACAACCGACTATTTTATTTGCGGTAGATGTGGATGAAACACGTTCAACCCGAACAACGAGCTTTTTACTGCCAGGCTTTTTCGGTGTAGCGGTGTCCGTTATTGTCGGATTGAGCCTCAAAACATTATACGGATTTTAATTGAATAGATATATTTAAGCGATTGTGATGATGACCCTCATACAATCGCTTTTTTAATAGAAGTTTTGCGACTGGGTTTCGGCTATACTATGATTAAAGTAACGATATTTTTGAGAAATGAGTGAGGGGCATGGAGCATCAAAAGGTTCAACATGAAATTGAACAAGGTCGTGTGACAGTGGGCATTGAAATTGGGTCAACACGGATCAAGACGGTCGCTATTTTACAGGACGCGACGCCCATCGCACAAGGTGCATTTGAATGGGAGAACCAATTTAAGGATGGCTTTTGGACGTATGATTTAAGTGAGATGTGGGACGGGCTACGAGACAGTTATGCTCGAATGACAACAAACCTTTCAGAAACGTATGGTGTGCCATTAACGCGTATTGCGTCACTGGGTATTAGTGCGATGATGCATGGCTATCTTGTGTTTGATGCGCATCATCAATTATTGACACCATTTCGAACATGGCGAAATAATCATGCCAACGCCGCGGCACGTGAATTACGTGAAGCTTTTCAAGTGAATATTCCAGAAAGATGGAGTATTGCGCTACTCTACCAAGCGATACGCGAGCGAGAAGCACATGTTAAAGACATCGCGGTAATGACAACATTGTCTGGTTACGTGCATTGGTGTCTCACAGGAGCGCGCGTACTCGGAATTGGAGATGCATCGGGGATGTTTCCGATTGATACAGAGACACAGACATATCGTGAAGATTTATGCGAAACATTTAATGGCTTATTGGATGAGTACGGCTTCGCGCAGCGCATTGAGTCCCTATTGCCAGAGGTACGCGTCGCAGGGGACAAGGCAGGTGTGCTCACTGAAGACGGCGCACGACGTATCGATCCGACTGGGCAATTAATGTCAGGATGTCCGATGTGTCCTCCTGAAGGCGATGCCGGCACTGGCATGGTAGCCACGCAAAGTGTCGCGCCACGTACTGGTAATGTGTCAGTCGGTACAAGTCTTTTTGCGATGCTCGTCTTAGAGCACCCACTGCGTCAAGTGTATCCAGAAATTGATATCGTGACTACGCCAGACGGTCATGATGTGGCGATGGTGCATGCGAATAATGGTGCAGCTGAAATCAATGGATGAAACTTTTTGGCGAGGTCTTAAAGACGATGGGCGTGTCTTACGATCAAGATACGCTGTATACAAAGCTGTTATCACAAGCGTTGAAAGACGACGTCGATATCCGTAACTGGATGGCGTATAACTATATTTCTGGAGTGTTTATTACAGGGATAGAAACCGGCTACCCAACACTTGTACGAACGCGTGATAGCGAATTCACACTGCCACATTTTATGAAAACGCATCTAATGAGTATGTTTAGTACGCTTAAATTAGGTGTGGATATATTAAAAGCGCATGAAGATGTGCAACTTGAGTCTATTGTGGGACACGGTGGATTATTTAAAACGCCAAAAGTCGCGCAACAATTTTTAGCGGAAGCATTGGAAAGTCCTGTACAAGTCATGTCCACCGCAAGTGAAGGTGGAGCATGGGGCATTGCGGTATTAGCACAATATATGCTAGACACGAAAGATTTAGATCTTGCGACGTATTTAAAAGAAGTCGTTTTTCACAATCAATCCGTTTCGACCTATACACCAACAGAAGCAGGTATCCAATATTTCAGAGACTTTGTACAACGATTTAACAATGGTTTATCCTTACAACACGCAGCATCCGATGCGTTTCACGATGAACACCATTGAAAGTAGGCAGAAATGGGTATCATGACTATAAAAGAGAGAAAGGATGTTAGGGTATGCCAAAATTAATCTTATGTCGACACGGCCAAAGTGAGTGGAATGCGAAAAATTTATTCACAGGTTGGGCGGATGTCGACTTATCAGAACAAGGTGTAGACGAGGCGATACAGTCTGGTCGTAAATTAAAAGACCAAGGTATTGAAATTGATGTCGTCTTTACATCACTACTTAAACGTTCGATTAAAACAACGTATTACTTATTACACGAATCCGATCAACTGTTTATTCCGACGCATAAAACGTGGCGTTTGAACGAACGACATTACGGTGGACTGCAAGGCTTAAATAAAAAAGAAACGGCCGAAAAATATGGTGAAGACCAAGTTCAAATATGGCGACGCTCTTATGATGTGAAACCGCCAGAACAAAGTGATGCACAACGTGAAGATTATTTAAAAGACCGAAAATATGCCTTACTTGATCGCCGTATTATGCCTGAAGGTGAAAGCTTGAAAGATACATTAGATCGTGTGATTCCGTTTTGGAATGATGCCATTTCACAACACTTACTTGACGGTCAAACAGTACTCGTCTCCGCACATGGTAATTCGTTACGTGCGTTAATTAAATTTTTAGAAGATGTCCCGGATGACGAGATTGCACATTATGAAATTAAAACAGGCGCACCACTGATTTATGAATTAGATGACGCATTAAAAGTTCAGGACAGTTATTACTTATAATTTTTACATCAATAAAGTCGAAACAGGTGTGCTCTAATTTTTATACGGCAAATCAATTAAAATTGATTGTGTATTTTATTTTAAGTGTAATAGTTGAACTACACTATCTAATCCATTTTTTAATCGCATTTAAAATTTAAAAAAAGTTTGGACGAAAAAATAATCTCAAAAACTTTTTAGAAATATGATTAAAGAGAAAGAAATAGGGGTATCAAGGTATCATAACGAAAAGTATTATTATATTTGAGGAGGTTCACATAAATGAGGGGTATTACAAACACATTTATGGACGCACTTCACACGATTATTGGATTCATTCCAAACTTAATCAGTGCGATTATTTTACTTATTGTTGCGTGGATCATCGCGACAATTGTTAAAAAAGTTATTGTCAAAGGTTTAGGGGCATTAGGCTTTGAAGACTGGTTACGTAAAAAAGGTTTAGTTGACCGTAACCGTGGCACATCAGAATCAGAAGGGCTTATCAAAACATTTGGTAAATTAGCTTACTTCTTAATTTTCTTATTGTTCTTACCAGCAATTTTTGACGCATTAAACATGAAATCAGTATCAGGTCCAATCCGTGACATGATGCAAAGTATCTTAAACTTCGCGCCAAGAATTTTAGTTGCAGTTATCATTTTAGTTGTTGGTTTATTCATCGCTAAAATGTTAGGTACTTTAGTGAAAAACTTATTACAAAGCTTAAACGTAAGTCGTTTCAATCACTATGTAAACTTTGGTAAAGACAAAAACAGTATCGATTTACCAGCTGCAATCGGTTGGGTCATTACAACAATCATTGGTTTATTCTTCTTTGTTCAAGCATTAAACACAGTGAACTTAACAGTATTAAATAAAATCGGTGCTGCAATCATCGGTTACTTACCATTAGTTATTTCAGCAGCTATTATCTTAGCGTTAGGTTTAATTGGTGGTAACTTATTAGCGAAATTCATCCGCAAATCAACAGGCAACAACACATTAGCTGAAATCGTGAAGTTCTTATTAATCATTGTTGCAATCTTTATGACATTAGATCAATTAAACTTCGCACAAAACATTGTTAATGTTGCATTCTTATTAGTATTAGGTGCAGTTGCGGTAGCATTTGCGATTGCGTTCGGTATTGGCGGTCGTCCATTCGCTGAACAACAATTACAAAAATTAACACGTAAAATGGAAAACGACAACGATGACGTAACTCGTCGTTAATCGTTAATCCTGAATATACAAGCTCTAGATGTATCAAACGTACATCTGGAGCTTTTTTGAGTGGTTAAGTATCAAATGATATTTCTTTAGAATTATAAAAAAATGATATTTAGTGATTTTAAGGTATAACATTTAATAATCTATTATTTATAGTGCAAATACATAGCATTTAATATATATAATTAATTATATAT
>NZ_JABANU010000036.1 GCF_016238445.1 Staphylococcus canis | reverse complement strand
ATATATCAATTACTATAATAACGTAAGAAGAAAAGTAAATTTAAAAGGCAAGACTCCTGTTGAATACAGAAATCTTGCCTTAGGAAAATAGCTTAATCAAAAAGTTCAACTTTTTGGGTTCACTACAGCAACAACAAGTTGACTAACCTCTTTAATTTGAGCCACCAGTCCTATTTGACAGAGAGCCATTTTTTAGTGTAATGTGTATAAAAATAATAAAGGGGTTTTTGTGGAAAATTATAGTAAATATGTCAATTTATTATCTTACATAGAAGAAACAAACTGATGTCCGGGAGGAAAAAGGACAATAAATGAAATTTTACTTAAAACGCTATTGTTTGCAAAAAATAAAAAAATCAAAGTTCTTGAAATAGGCTCAAACACAGGCTTTACATCTATTGAGATTGCTAAAGTTATAGATGCAGAAATTGTAGGTATTGATGTTAATGAAAATGCTGTAAGACAAGCTGATTTTATCTTAAATAAAGAGTCAAATGAAGTTTCTGAAAAAGTTACGTTCCAAGTAGGAGATGCCACGAACATAGACTTTGAAGACGATTATTTTGATTTAATAATAACGGGAGGTGCTAACACTTTTATCAGAGATAGAGAACAAGCTATTAAGGAGTATAAAAGAGTACTAAAACCTAATGGATTTTTAGCTATAACAAATCTTTTTTATAATAAAAAAGTACCGGTTAAATTATTAGAAAATTTAAAAAATATATTAGGTTTTGAAATAAAACTTTGGAGAAGAGAATACTGGTTAGACCTCTTTTTATCTTCAAATATGGAATTGTATTTTTATGACGAACAAGAAATGCAATCTAGATCTGAAGAAATGTTAGAGTCTTATATAGAATATTTAATGTCGGAATATTCTAACAAAAATAATAGCAATGAAATCCCTTTAAATGAAATTAAAGAAAAATGGACTAATATCATGAGAACATTTAATGACAATCATAAATACCTTTCTTATATGATTGTCATATTGAGAAATAATACTATAAATGAACAACAAGAATTTTTTATTGGAAAAGGAACGATAGATCCTTGGAACCTAGAAGTTAATAATAAATTTTGGTAAAGGAAAGTGTAAAAAGGTTTTATTACTAAATAACATTGCAACTCATACTGAATTTCGAATTAATGAAACTGGTATATATTTGATGGAAATAGGTGCTAGAATTGGTGGAGACAAAATATCTAAATTAATGATGTACAGTTTGTTACAACACTTTAGTTATTTCAAAGAATATATAAATATAAGACTAGGTATAGAACCTTTGAAGCCTGAATTTAATACTAAATACACTGGTATAGCATTTATAAAATACCGCCTAAACTTTATGGTAAGATTTATAATGGCGTCAATTTACCAATGAATAGTATAAAATCTACTGTTTTAGAAAAGGAATTTACAATGGAAGAGGGAGACGTATTACCTAACCCAAGTAATTGGAGTAATGAAAGAATCGGTTATGTTATTTTACAAAATGCAAATTATGAAATTTTAGAAAAAGATATCAAGTATATTATAAAATATATTCTTTTAATATAAGGAGTTGATTAAAATTGGATATAAATAAATTTAATATTAATAGTACAATTGGAATTTTTTCTCCCTCTTGGCCAGCTAGTTCAACTTATCCTAGAAGGTATAAACGGGGTATAAATTTCTTAAAAGATAAAGGATTTTTCATAAAAGAAGGAAAGTTAACTTCTAAGAAGGACAATTATTTATCTGGAGATTTAAAGAATAGAATAGCTGAGTTAAATGAATTGATACAATGTTGTGACTGTATAATACCTACAATAGGTGGTTATAATTCAAATGATTTACTTCCATATATTGATTATAAAACAATTAAATTAAAAAAACCTATTATACTAGGTTTTTCTGATACAACAGCTATTGCATTAGCTATTTATGCGAAAACTAAAGTTCTTACTTTTATATCTCAAGCACTTGTTACAAGTTTTGGTGAATTTCCGCCTTTCAATGAAATAAATTATAAATACTTTCATAATTTATTAATTGATAAAGATTATAAATATATAGATTTATCCCCTCATCCATATTGGACAGAAGAGTGGTCGAATTGGGAATATTTTGATAAACCTAAAAAAACTTTATATAATAGTTGGTACTTCTTAAAAAAGGGAAATGCTACTGGAAAACTGATAGGTGGAAATTTAGACACTATATGCTCAATTATAGGAACTGAATATATGCCAAAAATTGATAATGATTGTATTCTAATATTAGAAGATTCATGTAAATCTATAGATCACATACATCGTCTTTTTTCAACTTTAAAATTGCATGGTGTTTTTGATAAAATAAACGGGTTAA
This sequence comes from Staphylococcus canis, assembly GCF_016238445.1. GTDB lineage: Bacteria > Bacillota > Bacilli > Staphylococcales > Staphylococcaceae > Staphylococcus > Staphylococcus canis. The sequence continues at coordinate 13,993 of NZ_JABANU010000036.1, read as the reverse complement.
TTTTATCAAAATTTGAAAATATTGATTATAAATCTACGGATGTCACTGTAGAAGATATAGCAATGCTTTTTTTAAAAAACAAAGAGATACCTGTCCTTAGTAATTTTGATTGTGGCCATACACATCCATCAATATTATTACCTTTAGGTGGGACAATTTCTTTAAATTCTGAAGATAATTTATGTAGAATATATAACCCTTTTATTAACAATTAAATTTAAGACAGTATATAAAAAATCCAGATAAAACTATAAACTTATTTTGGTTTTTTATTCGACTCCATCTTTAATTATATCTTCAATTTAAAGACAGTCCTTTGTTCACATAATCGATGATTATCAGAAGTTATTTAAGATAAGGAGCTGGGATATAAATACAGCTCCAAAAGAACCCCGCTGAATTTCCAAATTGGATTTTAGCGGGGCTTTTTATGGCTCTTCACCAACCGACGTTGACAAAGAGCCAAAATAAAAAGAACGCCGTCGTAACAGCGTTCTTATCAGTTTAAAGAAAACAAATATTAACTATTGTTCCCTATATAGCGGAAACGGAGGGATTCGAACCCTCGCGCCGCTCTCGCGACCTACACCCTTAGCAGGGGCGCCTCTTCAGCCAACTTGAGTACGTTTCCATGGCTCCACAGGTAGGATTCGAACCTACGACCGATCGGTTAACAGCCGATAGCTCTACCACTGAGCTACTGTGGAATAGCTATTTATTTCTTTAGCACAAATATTATTATAGCAATCTCAACAGAAAAATCAAGAGAAATTAAAAAAAAGATAACAGAACATTTACACGATATAAATAAAAATGCTGCTATCTTTACGTATTGTATTACAAATGTAGACTACTCGACTTGATAAAGTTCGGTTAAATCAATCGTAAGTCGATCTGTACGTCGCGCATTAGTTAATATTAATGTGTGGTTTATTGGATCTACCTTTGAAATATAACCTTGAATTTTATGGATGTGTCCATTACGCCAATAATGAATTGTAGTGAATTCATTACGAGCCAACTTGATATGCAAAATATAATTAATGTCTTGCATTTGTGCCTCACTGAGTGTCGGTTTTTCGATTTTAAGTTGATTTTTTTCAAATTGTTTAATAGCTTCAAATTGTTCGGGGAGCGTCGCAAATGGTGCCCATTTGACAATACCACGTCCGTTAGGAATACGTGGATTAAGATATTGTCGTGGAATTTTACGATAATCTGTTTCATATTTATACGGGTCTGGAGCATCTGGATTAATCATGATAACATCACCTCGATTCCATAATAGAACATATGTTCTATTATCGCAACCAGTATTTAATAAATTATAGAAAATAATGAGGCTTATAACATGATATATGGCCAATTTTTTCAAGGATTAATCTTTAAAATATTAACTATTAAAAAGAACGCATGTTCTCTGTAGTTTAAATCTATTTAGACATAAGCTACAATGGAGTTATGTATCAATAAAAAGGAGAATATCATGATTAGAAAAGCAAATACTGAAGACCGCTTCGAAATTGCAGAACTTACATATATGATATGGCAAGATATGGGACTTGAAATTGTACAAAAGAACGATAAAAGTCAGGTCATCAATGCTATTGAAAGAAGTCAAATCGATGTTCATTATCGTAACCACCTTAGTCATATATGGGTTTATGAAAAAAATCAACGCGTAGCAGGAATGATTGTCGTTTATTATGGTGATAAAGAATACGAATACGAGCAACAATGGCGTCATTTAGAATTGGAAGACAGTATGGTTTTACAAGAAGAAACACCACTCCCAATTATGGAGGCGAATAAAGGAGATATGTATATTGAATCTGTAGCGACATTTCCAGAATTTCGCGGGCAAGGTATAGCAACAGAGTTAATGCAACATATACTAAAGTCAGATCATCCAACAAAATGGGGCCTTAACTGTGATGTTGAGAATCAAAAAGCATTTGCACTGTATCAAAAGTTAGGTTTTACAGTTCAAGAGTCTAAAATGCTGTACGGTCATGAGTATTACTATATGATCTATCATAATTAGGAGGAATGATGTTTATGCTTGAACTACGAGATGTGAGTTATAGCATTGATAATAGACGTATTTTAGATGGCATCAATATGTCTATAGAAAAAGGAGAGGCAATTGCCGTTGTAGGTCCCTCAGGTAGCGGTAAAAGTACATTACTTCGTGTGATTGCTGATCTCATTAGTCCTACAGAAGGTGAGATTAGTTATAAAGGACATCTGTATCAAGAGTATTCACCTGAAAAATTAAGACAGCGTATTAGTTATCTCCCTCAAAGTGTTGAATTGTTTGGAGATACTGTTGAAGATAATTTAGCATTTCCAGCGCGAACACGAGGTGAAGACTTTAATTCCAAAAGAGCTAAACAATTATTGAAACAGATGGGTCTCAATAAGTATAAACTCTCTGATTATATACAATATATGTCTGGTGGAGAACAACAACGGATTACTATTGCGAGACAGTTAATGTATATACCCGAAGTGTTACTTCTGGATGAAGCGACAAGTGCTTTAGATGCTAAAAATAGTGATGCGATTGAAGATCTTATTTTCGAAATGGCTCAAAATGGGACAACGGTTTTATGGATTACACATAATCAAAATCAAAGCAAAAGCAGATTTAATCGAAAGATCATAATAAAAAATGGCCAAGTAGACGAGGAGGTGCGTCTATCATGATGAGTACGACGTCATTGCTGTTGACCTCGTTATTATTACTTATTCCAATTTTTGTATCTTTTAAAGAACGATTACATATTGCTAAAGATTTAATTATCGCTGCGATTCGAGCGGTAATCCAATTAGTTATTATCGGTTATCTATTAGAGTTTGTATTTAAGCTAGAAGAAGTGTGGATTGTACTTGCATTGATTGTTGTTATTATGATTAATGCTGCACTTAATACAAGACGTAGAGCTTCTCCAATTATGAAAAATGTATTTTTAGTTTCTTTTGCAGGTATTGCGACAGGGGCTATATTATCACTAGGTGGAGTTTTACTCACGGGAGCTATAAGTTTCAAACCTAATGAAATCATACCGATAGCTGGTATGGTTGGGAGTAATGGTATGATTGCGATTAACTTAAGTTACCAAAATTTAAATCGCATCTTTACGAAAGAAACAGATTCAATTGAAGCAAAGTTATCGTTAGGAGCAACACCATCGCTAGCTGCTAAAGATGCGATTCGAGAAAGTATAAAAGTTGCGATTGTACCAACGATTGATTCAGTTAAAACATATGGATTAGTCTCTATACCTGGAATGATGACAGGACTAATTATTGCAGGAGTGCCACCATTACAAGCGATTAAATTCCAATTAATGGTAGTTTTCATTCATACAACAGCTACGATTATTTCTGCGCTTGTTGCAACGTACTTAAGTTATAAACAATTTTTTAATCATCGTCATCAGTTAATTCAAGTTAATCGAGACGAAGAGTAATAAAGGTATATCCAAAAAATAAGACACAGATAAGCTTAGAGTAATGAACAACGCTTATCTGTGTCTCTTTTTTAGATACCACCTAGTAATGCACTGATATAAATACCTAGTGCATATAGTAATCCAAATATTGTATTTGTTTTGCCTGAAGCTGCCATAGCAGGCATCATTGTTTGAGGCGTATCTGCACGTTTAAATCGACGATATACTTTAATTGGTAAAGGAAAACTAAATAGAACTAATAAATAAAATAGAGAACCGCCATCTTTAAATAAAGCTGTATAGATTACAAATAAATAGGCAAAAGCGTAACATGCAAGTAAGAAGATTAAAGATCCTTTTTTACCTAATAAAATCGGAAGTGTCAATCTACCACTTTGTTTATCTTTCACACGGTCCCTAATATTATTTGCCATATTAATTAAACCGATTGTAATAACAATCGGAATACTAATCCATACTGCATAGCCTTGAAGATTACCTGTTTGAATAAAAAATGCGATTAAAATAATAATCATTCCCATAAAAATACCTGAGAACAGTTCACCAAAAGGCGTCCAAGAAATTGGGAAAGGACCACCTGTATAAAGATAGCCTACCGCCATACATACAAGGCCAACTGGAATGAGCCAAAATGATGTTTTGATGGCTAAAATCAATCCTAATAAGGCTGCGATAACATAAAATGCAATTGCCAAGTTCAATACAGATTTTGGTGTCATACCGTTACGTACTATTGCACCGCCAATGCCGACTGATTCATGATCGTCTAACCCTTTTTTAAAGTCATAATATTCATTAAACATATTAGTTGCACCTTGAATCAATAGACAGGCTAACAACATAACAAGAAATAAAAATAGACTTAAACGATCTTCGCTACCAAGTAAAAATAGCTTAGCTGTCGCTGTACCGACTAGAACAGGCACGACAGAAGCAGTCAGAGTGTGAGGACGCATTAATGCCCAATACTTATGGAAGGCAGAATGTTGTTTGAATTGTTTCATCATATATAACTTAACTCCTGTTTTATAAATTTTTACCATGATTATTGTATGAAACTTTGAAAAATAAAGCAATAAACCTCTTACCAAAATGCGTGCATTTTACAATATCATATATAAATTGGATGAATAAAAGGTTATCAGGGGGCGAGGCAGTCTCAAAGTACAAGGTTTATTCATAAAAGTACAATCAAAGACTCACACAACCAACCAGAAAAATGTTAAAATAACTTAATGGAGTGAAGTGCCCTTGAAAACTTAAGGATTATAAATCTATGCATATAAAGGTCGCTATGTCGACTTAGGGCGATAATTAAATGTCTAAAAAAGATTGGGATCAATAAACGATTTATCTGAGCAATGGTTTATTGTGTCTCAGTTTCTCTACTCTGATAGATAAGATTAAAATGTGTGGTCTTTTATCCAATGTTTAGAGTAGATGAAGGTCTGGATATGATTATGATGAAAGAAGTGAGAAATAGATGACTGTTGACGTAGGTGAACAGGCAATCGCAGAAGCGGTAAGTCAAACAAAGTTGCAGTGGGTTTCAATAGACGTCAAGTTAAAACGTCAACTTGATCCTATAACTTTATTTGAATTCACAAAAAAAGATGCTGGTAATCGCTTTTATTTTCAACTGAACGATAGTGAGACTTCTTTTTTTGGATGCCGTGTTGCAATGGAATTGAAAAATGATTTTAAGAATAAGCGATCAATTTTTAAAGAATGGGAAAAGATTAAACAAAAAATCGCGTTAATTCATCCTGATTCTGAACGCCATCATTTACGTATTTGTGGAGGGTTTCAATTTTCTGCAAAACGTATGGGAGATGAATGGCGTCGATTTGGTATGAATCATTTTGTCCTGCCTGAAATATTAATATCCCAAATCGGTGGAGAAACATTTCTAACGTATACGGTACCTAAATCGGAATTTTCAATAGATGATTTGAATCATTATATAAATCAATTTAATACATTACAACCTTATCACTTAAGCGAGAATACAGTACCGCCTATTAAACGTATAGAAGATATTTATCAAGACGAGTGGAAAGCATTAGTAGATGAGACAATTCAACAATTAAAACATGACGAGAAGGTTGTATTGTCAAGAAGACGTATGGTGCAATTTGAGCAAGCGATTAATATATCTAACATTTTGAACAGGGCATTGCAAAATGAAAAGAATAGTTATCTTTTCGTTCTCGAATCTGGTGAGGATACATTTGTGTCTCAAACTCCAGAGCAATTATTTAGAGTTGAAAATGGCAACTTATATACAAAAGCTGTAGCAGGTACAATACGTCGTACTCATGATAAAGAGAAAGACGAAGCGCATTTAAAAGCCTTTTTAAATGATGAGAAAAACCGTGTGGAACATCAAATCGTTGTTGAAAGTATTTTAGAAGATATTCAACCCTTTGTAGCGAATGCTGAGTATGACCATACGCCAAAAATTCTTAAAAACGATCATTTGTATCATTTATTTACGGAAATTGGCGGTCCTTTATCTCAACCGTCTTATATTGAACTGATCGATCAGTTACATCCAACACCAGCACTTGGCGGATATCCTAAAGATAAAGCAATGGCGTATATTGAAGCACACGAGTTTGGTGCAAGAGGATTATACGGTGCACCAGTTGGGACGATAGACATTTATGATGATAGTGAATTTATCGTTGCTATTCGTTCTATGCTTATGAATCAAAAGCAAGCATTATTATTCGCAGGAGCTGGCATTGTTAAAGATTCAAATGCACAAGAAGAATTAGAAGAAACAGCGTTAAAATTTAGTCCAATGATGGACGCACTCGGGGTGAAAAATAATGACTAATGCACAACATAATTTAACAAAACAAGTCTTTCATTTTGTATCAGAATTGTATGCTTATGGATTACGAGAGGTTGTCATTAGTCCAGGTTCACGATCAACACCTTTAGCCATAGCATTTGAATGTCATCCACATATTAAAACATGGATACATCCCGATGAAAGAAGTGCTGCATTTTTCGCGTTAGGATTAATTAAGGGTAGTGAGAAACCTGTCGCTATCCTTTGTACTTCAGGTACTGCTGCAGCAAATTATGTACCTGCTGTTGCTGAGAGTGATATTAGTCGATTACCACTGATTGTGCTAACAAGTGACCGACCACATGAGCTTCGACAAATTGGTGCACCTCAAGCCATCAATCAAACAAATATGTTTCAGAACTATGTGCGTTTCCAATTCGATTTACCAATTGCAGATCAAACAGACTTTACCGTTGAAACGACAACTTATCAACTGCAAAAAGCGAGCCAGTATTTTGAGGGGGTACATAGAGGGCCGATACATTTTAATATGCCGTTTCGAGAGCCTTTAACACCAGATATGTCCCAAACAGAATGGTTAACATCAGAAACGTATCATATAGCACAGTATCAAAAAACTGCAGATGTATCGTCGATAGAATCGCTACTTAGTAGAAAAAAAGGATTAATTATTGTAGGTGATATGCAACACCAAAACCTTTCACAACTATTGACATTTTCAGCAGTGTATGACTTACCAATTTTAGCTGATCCGCTTAATAGTATGAGACGAACACATCACCCAAATGTGATTGCGACCTATGACTTGCTATTTCGTTCAGGATTAGAAGTTGAAGTTGATTTTATCATAAGAGTAGGTAAGCCTGTTATTTCTAAAAAATTAAATCAATGGCTAAAAAAAGTAAAAGCTCCTCAAATTTTGGTGCAAAACAGTATTAATATAGATGCATTTCCTAAAAAACCAGATTACTTTTTTGAAATGTCAGCGAATGACTTTTTTAGAAGTTTAGACCACATTGCGATGACTGAGCGTAAAACTTGGTTAAAGTACTGGCAAACAATGGAGCAACAAGCACGTCAAGAAATTGAAATACACCAAAAAACGGTGAGTGATGAATCAGCATATATTAGTCGATTATTAGATAAACTAGGTGCTGATGACCATGTGTTTGTAAGTAATAGTATGCCGATACGTGATATTGATAATTTGTATTTCAATAATGAAGCGCATATCTATGCCAATCGAGGCGCTAATGGCATTGATGGTGTAATTTCAACAGCGCTTGGAATGGCTGTGCATCGTAAAGTGACTTTACTTATTGGAGATCTTGCGTTTTACCATGATATGAATGGCCTATTAATGGCAAAGTTAAATGATATTCATATGAATATTGTTTTACTTAATAACGATGGCGGGGGTATATTTTCATACTTACCACAAAAAGAAAGTGCAAATGAAGTTTTTGAAAAGTTATTTGGCACACCAACAGGACTCAATTTTGAACATGCGGCGTTATTGTATGATTTTAATTTTAAACGTTTCACTGACATTAATACGTTTGAATATACAGAGTTATCATTGATGTCATCTACATTATTTGAAATCATGACAAATCGAGAAGAAAATTATCAAGCGCATCAAAAACTATATCAAAAGCTAGGGGAAATTGTGAATGTTGCATTATAGATTACATTCAGCACAACAAAAGACTGATAAATTACTTGTCATGTTACATGGGTTCATCAGTGATCATCGCACGTATGAGGCACATTTAAATCGTTTAACTGAATGGGCTAATGTGTTAGTTGTAGACTTACCAGGTCATGGCCAAGATGATTCGCCGATAAGTGTGACTTGGGATTTTGACTGGATTATAGGCCAGTTAGATGAGGTTTTAAGTCGCTATTCTGAATATCGTATATATTTACAAGGTTATTCGATGGGTGCGCGTGTAGCGCTCTATTATGCATTAGAACACCAAGATAGCATAACAGCACTAATTTTAGAAAGTGGTAGTCCAGGTATCCGTGAAACTGAACAACGAGAAGAGAGAGTTAAAGTGGACAATGCGAGAGCGCGTGTACTTGAGCTAGTTGGTATTAAAGTTTTTGTAAATGACTGGGAAAAGTTGCCATTATTTAAAACACAATATGACTTGCCTGAGAAGGTTCGACATACGATTCGAGAACAACGAATGTCTCAAAACCCTCAAAGGTTAGCAAAAGCACTGAAAGATTATGGCACAGGTCAGATGCCGAACCTATGGCCTAAATTGAAATCATTATCAGTACCTGTTTCTATTATTGTAGGAACTTTAGATGAAAAATTTGTAAATATTGGTAGAGATATGATTTCGGAATTACCTAACGGTTTTTTAAATGAGGTATCGAATGTTGGTCATACAGTTCATGTGGAAGATACAGCTAAATTTGATACAATAATAAAGGATGTTTTACTAGTTAATTAGAGGAGGAAAACCATGACAAGACAATGGGAAACACTTAAAGAATATAAAGAAATTAAATATGAATATTTTGAAGGAATTGCTAAAGTAACAATTAATCGTCCTGAAGTACATAACGCATTCACACCAAACACTGTTCAAGAAATGATTGATGCTTTTTCAAGAGCACGAGATGATGAACGTATAGGTGTTATCATTTTAACAGGAGAAGGAGATAAAGCATTTTGTTCAGGTGGTGACCAAAAAGTACGTGGTCATGGCGGTTATGTTGGGGATGACCAAATTCCACGCTTGAACGTATTAGATTTACAACGACTAATTCGTGTTATTCCTAAACCAGTCATTGCAATGGTAAAAGGTTACGCTATTGGTGGCGGTAACGTATTACAAGTTGTGTGTGACTTAACTATTGCAGCGGATAATGCACGCTTTGGTCAAACTGGACCGAAAGTGGGCTCATTTGATGCAGGATATGGTTCTGGCTACTTAGCGCGTATTGTAGGTCATAAAAAGGCACGTGAGATTTGGTACTTATCTCGCCAATACGATGCACAACAAGCATTAGATATGGGATTAGTAAATACTGTAGTACCTTTAGACCAAGTTGAAGATGAAACTGTGAAATGGAGTAAAGAAATTTTACAACATTCTCCAACAGCGTTAAGATTCTTAAAAGCAGCTATGAACGCAGATACAGATGGGCTTGCTGGATTACAGCAATTTGCTGGAGATGCAACATTATTGTATTACACTACAGACGAAGCGAAAGAAGGACGTGACGCTTTTAAAGAAAAACGTTCACCTAACTTCGATCAATTCCCTAAATTCCCATAAAGTATGATAAAAGACTAAAAGATAAACTGGTAATATATGAAAGTAAGTAAAGACAGAGCAAAAGTGATGGTCACTTAATCTCTGTCTTTTTTTATTTAATGGTATTTTTAATATATCTCTTAATAATAAAAAATATCATTCTAAGGGAAATTTGAAATTGTATTATCTTACTATAAAGAGAGATTTAGTTATAAAGTTAAATGAATTGTGCATATGACTAAAAAAACAAGTCGTTAAAACAAAATATAAAATTTTAATATTTTGTATCAAACACGCTATGTCAATGATTTTAGAGTATTGCTATTGTTATTGTTAAATAATCTGGTTTATTTTGATTTTATAGAAAAATCTAAAACATATATTATTCAGTCGATTGATGATAGAGTTTGAATTGTACTCTATATTTAAGGAGTAGTAAATGGAGGGATATGGATGAAAAATAACCAGAAATCAAAAAAAGGTAGAATTGATTTCTTACCGAATCGAGCGAATAAGTACTCAATTCGACGTTTTACGGTTGGAACTGCATCTATTTTAATAGGTGCTACGTTGATTTTTGGCGCTGGACAAGATGCTAGAGCAGCTGAAGATACGACTTCATCAACTGAAACATCAACAACTAATAGTAACGAAACTAGTTCTACAACACCATCAACAGAAGAAGCAACTACAGAACAAGTAACACAAGAAGCACCATCAACAGAAGAAGCGACTACAGAACAAGCGACACAAGAAACACCATCAACAGAAGAAGCGACTACAGAGCAAGCGACACAAGAAGCACCATCAACAGAAGAAGCAACTACAGAGCAAGCGACACAAGAAACACCATCAACAGAAGAAGCGACTACAGAACAAGCGACACAAGAAACACCATCAACAGAAGAAGCGACTACAGAACAAGCGACACAAGAAGCACCATCAACAGAAGAAGCAACTACAGAACAAGCGACACAAGAAACACCATCAACAGAAGAAGCGACTACAGAGCAAGCGACACAAGAAACACCATCAACAGAAGAAGCAACTACAGAACAAGCGACACAAGAAGCACCATCAACAGAAGAAGCGACTACAGAACAACCAACTACTCAACAAGAAACATCACCTCAACCTTCAGTAGATAGCACTCAACCAGATACATTTACTACAAACTATGACAAGTTAGATACTCCAGAAAGTAAAGCAACATATACAAAAGATTATTTAGCAAACAATACATCATTATCATCTGATGAGATTGATGCAAAAATTGCTGACTTAGGATTAGATTTCAATACAGCAACTTCACAAGATATTTACGCTGCTTTATTACAAGACTTTGCAAATCAACAAGATAGTTTATCACCAGAAGCAACAGTTGCTTTAAGATCATCTGCATTAACAGATAACGATTCAATTTCATTATTTGCTGCGACACCTGTAGCTGCAGATGCAACAACATCTACAGATCAAATTATTGATGCAGATGCGCTTGCAAATGGTTATATTGCTTCACAAACAGATGCGACAAATGCTGCTAATACATTATCAGGTCGTGCTTGGGAAGTAGATAAAGGTACACCTGCAACATTCGCTAACGGTTTAACACCAGTTCCTGAAGGTACACCAGTTTACATGCAATGGATTGATAAAGATGGTGCAGTATCACCTGTTTATCGCGCACATACAACTAATCAATTATCAAGTCTTGATGGTAGTCAAGTAGGTCCAGGTGCTTACGCATTTGATTTACGTGAACCATGGATTGATAGTAATGGCAATGAACATACTTATAGTGCAGAAGGCGGTCAATACTATAAATTATGGATCCAAGATTACCAAAATGATGCGGGTAACACGATGTCGATGTTCCGTCAAGCAGGTGGATTCTTCCCAGGTTCTTACGTGAACTCAGTTACAGGTTCGAACTTAGGACAATTCCCATTAATTGGTACAAACATGCAACGTACAGGTATTTACATGTATGAGCATCCAAGCGATGGTTATATGACAAAAGATCAAACACAATGGGTGAATGATACAGAAGGCCCATTATCAGCACCAGCAGTAAGTTTAAATGCGCGTAATAGTATTTCTGGTAAAGTATGGCTAGAAACAGGTGCTGGAGACTATGCAAACTCAGCTACAGGACCTAATGACAATATTAATGACCCTCAAGCAGCTGGATACAAAGTTGTCTTTTCTTCATTAACTGATGAAGGAGCGGCTGTTTACGAGGCACAAGTTAACTCATTACCTGAGTCTGAAAGAGATAAAGCAGCTAAAGATTTACTTACAGCACATCCTGAATATATTTCAGCTACAGTAACTGGAACAACTGATGATAATGGACGATACACAGTTCGTTTCCCAGATGGTACTTTAAATGATAGATATTTATATGGATATGTTATGGATCCAAATGGAAATACTGTACAAACATACTCAGCATTTACAACACCTGAGTTCAGAGCACCAAATAGTAACCTTTCTTGGGTACCACAAACTGCACCAGCACAAAACCTTGTTCAGAACCCAATGTGGTATAACGTGAACTTTGCAGTAGTACCACAAACAGAATTAGGATTAGATGTATTAGACTATAATACAACAGACAACCCAGCAACACCTGATGTTACAGAAGTAAAAGTTGACTTAATCGGTTCAACAATTTCACCTTTACCAATGAAAGTTGAGTGGACTAATGGAAATGGCGATGTTGTTAAAACTGTAGATGTTACTGACATTCCAACAGCAGAACAAGCATCAACATTAGTATTTGCTGATTTACCAACGCCACCAAAAGATGGAGAAGTATTCACTGCACGTTTATATGAAGGTGGAAATGTTATCGATGCGGATTCATTTATTTATAAAGTTACAGACGCATCAAAATATGAACCTCAAGCAAACCCAGTTGAAAATAATTATGGTACACCAACAACAGCAGACCAAGTGACAGGAGCAGTAACGGTACCAGATTATCCAACAGATCAACAACCACCAACAATATCTGTAGATGATCCGACAACATTACCAGATGGTAATACACCAGGAACAGTAGATGTGCCGGTAACGGTAACATATCCAGATGGAACTCAAGATCATATTACAGTACCTGTAACAACAGGTAACCCAGATAGCACAACATATGAACCAACAACAGATCCAGTGAATAATGATTACGGTACGCCAACAACAGCAGATCAAGTAACAGGAGCAGTAACAGTACCAAATTATCCAACGGATCAAGAACAACCAACAGTAACAATTGACGATCCATCAACATTACCAGATGGTAATACACCAGGAACAGTGGATGTACCAGTAACAATCACATATCCAGATGGAAGTCAAGACCACACAACAGTAACAGTAACAACAGGCAACCCAATTAGCGATATGTATGAGCCAACAACAGAACCAATTGAAAAAGATCTTGGTACACCAACAACTGCTGATGAAGTAACAGGAGCAGTAACAATACCAAATTATCCAACGGATCAAGAACAACCAACAATTACAATTGATGATCCATCATTAATTCCAGATGGTTCAACACCAGGAACAGTGGATGTACCGGTAACAATCACGTATCCAGATGGAAGTCAAGACCACACAACAGTAACAGTAACAACAGGTAATCCAATTAGTGATATGTATGAACCAACAACAGATCCAGTAAATAATGATTATGGTACACCAACAACAGAAGACCAAGTAATTGGAGCTGTAAAAGTACCAAATTATCCAGCGAATCAAGAACAACCAACAGTAACAATTGATGATCCATCAACATTACCAGATGGTAATACACCAGGAACAGTGGAAGTGCCAGTAACAATCACATATCCAGACGGAAGTCAAGATCATACAACAGTTACTGTAACTACTGGTGAAAAAGCACAAGTTGATTTACCAGCACCTACAGTAGATCCAATCAAAGATAATGATACAACTGTAACAGGTCACGATGGTACACCAGGTAACACAATTGTTATTACTTGGCCAAATGGTTCAACTACTGAAACAACAGTTGACCAAGACGGTAACTGGACAGTAGATGTACCAAATGGTACAGACTTAAATGAAGGAGACGTTATCACAGCTATCGAAAAAGATAAAGATGGTAATGTTTCAGGTACAACAACGGTAACAGTAGGCGGCAACGATCAAGGACAAGTTGATTTACCAGCACCTACAGTAGATCCAATCAAAGATAACGATACAACTGTAACAGGTCATGGTGGTACACCAGGCAATACAATTGTAATCACATGGCCAGATGGTTCAACTACTGAAACAACAGTTGACCAAGACGGTAACTGGACAGTAGATGTACCAAATGGTACAGACTTAAATGAAGGAGACGTTATCACAGCTATCGAAAAAGATAAAGATGGTAATGTTTC
>NZ_JABANU010000035.1 GCF_016238445.1 Staphylococcus canis | reverse complement strand
TAACCAAGTTGCCCGCTTTTGTATTCTTGTAATATTTTAAGTTTGAAATCTAAACTATAACTTTTATTCATAATTAAACACCCCAAAAGTTGAATTTTGTAGGTTCAACTTTTGGGGTGCAGTACATGTCTGACCTCTTTTTTTCGAGTGAATCGGATAATCGATAGTATATTTAGAAAACTATTCAGCAATTTCTAAAGCAACTTCCATCATTTGAGTGAATGATGATTGACGTTCTTCAGCAGTTGTTGCTTCATCACGTAATAAGTGGTCACTTACTGTAAAAATACCAAGTGCTTTTTTACCCGCTTTAATGGCATTGAGATATAAACCTGCTGATTCCATTTCTACACCTAAAACGCCCATATCAATCCATTTTTGATTAAAGTCAGGGTTCGCGTTATAGAATGTATCTGATGATAAAACATTACCTACATGTGTACGTGCCCCAATTGCGTCCGCTTTTTCTTTCGCTTTAACAACCAAATCAAAGTCAGCAAGCGGTGCAAAATGACCAGGAATTTGGAATTGATCAACGTAGTCAGAGTTTGTAGATGCACCTTGCGCGATGATAATGTCATATAAATTCACATCGTCTTGCATTGCACCACATGAACCAATACGGATAATTGTATCCACATCAAAGAAATTATAAAGTTCGTATGAATAAATACCAATACTTGGAATACCCATACCTGAACCCATGACAGATACTTCTTTACCTTTGTAAGTTCCTGTATAACCAAACATATTACGAACTTCATTAAATTGTTCAACATTTTCTAAGAAGTTATCAGCAATATATTTTGCACGAAGCGGGTCACCTGGCATTAAAACAGTTTTAGCAATTTTTTTACCATTCGGTTGAATGTGTGGTGTACCTTGAGTCATAATAACATCTCCTCAATTATTTTTATTAATCAATTTAAAGATAACAGATGACTGCTCAATTGTCGATGATTATTAAGTTTTAAAAAGTTGAAGAAGGAATAAAATAAAATTTATTTCTGATAACACCTTCTATTGCTTATAGATTATTAATGATATAAAACAAAAGGATTTTGATTTACCACAGTATATTCACAGGTTATAATAGACATGAAAGCGTTATATTATTCATTTAATAGAGAAAAGAGGGACCACTATGAGAATGGTTGATATTATTTCTAAAAAACGTGATGGTGAAGCGTTAACTAAAGAAGAAATCAAATTTGTGGTTGACGGTTATACAAAAGGGGATATTCCTGATTATCAAATGTCTAGTTTAGCAATGGCTATCTTTTTCCAAGATATGACTGATGAAGAACGTGCACATTTAACAATGGCGATGGTTGAATCAGGGGACCAGATTTCGTTATCTGAAATAAATGGGATTAAAGTAGATAAACACTCAACAGGTGGCGTTGGAGATACGACGACACTTGTATTAGCCCCATTAGTTGCAGCACTTGATATTCCGGTTGCTAAAATGAGTGGTCGAGGGCTGGGACATACTGGAGGCACAATTGACAAGTTAGAATCTGTAAAAGGATTTAATGTTGAGATTTCAGAAGATGAATTTATTCGATTAGTTAATGAAGATCATATTGCAGTTATTGGTCAAACAGGTAATTTAACACCTGCTGATAAGAAAATTTACGCATTACGTGACGTCACAGGAACTGTAAACTCTATTCCTTTAATTGCATCTTCTATTATGAGTAAAAAAATTGCAGCAGGAGCAGACGCAATTGTATTGGATGTTAAGACAGGTAACGGTGCCTTTATGAAAACAGTTGAAGATGCAAAGCAACTTGCAAAAGCTATGGTGCAAATTGGAAACCAAGTTGGACGTCAAACGATGGCAATCATCTCAGATATGAATCAACCGTTAGGCAACGCAATTGGAAATGCATTAGAATTGAGAGAAGCGATTGATACATTAAAAGGAGAAGGACCTGATGATTTAACTGAACTTGTATTAACACTTGGATCTCAAATGGTTGTACTTGCAGAAAAAGCGAATTCACTTGATGAAGCACGCGAAATGTTAAAAGGTGTTATCCAAAATGGTAAAGCGCTTGAAAAGTTTAAAACTTTCTTAGCGAACCAAGGTGGAGATGCATCAGTGGTTGACGATCCATCTCAACTGCCAACAGCTCAATATCAGTTTGACCTACCAGCACAAACATCTGGCGTCGTATCTGAAATGGTTGCAAATGAAATTGGGATTGCTTCAATGATGTTAGGAGCAGGTCGACAAACAAAAGAAGATAAAATTGACCTTGCAGTTGGTTTAGTGTTGCATAAAAAAGTAGGAGATACTGTCGAAAAAGGCGAATCTTTATTAACGATTTATGCTAACCAAGAAGATGTGGAGCAAGTTAAAGAAAAGTTATATGAAAATATCACGATTTCTGACAAGGCAGATGTGCCAAAGCTTATTCATGAAGTCATCACAAAATAAAGAAAGGATGAGATGATGAAATCATTAGTTAGAAAGATATTAGGTGTAGCATTTTTCATGATTGGAGTTTTACATTTTACAAAAGAACGCCAATTCCGTAATATTGTACCGCACTATTTACCGCTTCGTAAAACAGCGGTACTCATTACAGGTGTATGCGAAATTGTTATTGGTATTTTAATGTTTATGAAGCGACCATCGTATACGTTAAAACATTGGATTATCGCATTTTTATGGTCAGTATTACCGGCTAACATCTATATGGCGAGAAAAGAACTACCACTAGGAGATAAACAACTTCCAAAATCAGCACTCTATGGTAGAATCCCAATGCAATTTGTCTTAATGTACATCATTCGTAAACTTTAAATACTAAGTTAAACGCCTAGCACACGCGATTCTCATTCTGTGTGCTAGGCGTTTATTGATTTTAGATGAACAAGTGAGTTCGCACGCATTTGTAAGAACCACTAACGTCTGGGTATTGAGTATGGTCACTAATCTTTAGAAAAGTGACTCCATCCGAAGTGGTTCTTTAGAATTCAAAGCGCTTCCTCAATGACCTTGGTGATGAACGGTGTTTCGGAAGCAGGATTCTCGACAGAATTCCACGAGTCGCAAAAATTAAAAACCAATTTTTACGCCTCGTTCCATTCTGCTTGAATCCTAACCGCTTCCTTAACAACCTTAGTGATGAACGGCATTTCGAGAGCTGAATTCTCAACAGAACTTCGCAATTCTTCAAAATTGTAAACAATTTCTTGAATTGCTACGGTTCTGTTCGAATTCAAAGCGCTCTCTCAATGACCTTATTCATACACTGTGTGCCATTGGTCTCTTTTGTCTAGGAAGGCTTGTGCGATTTCTTTTGCGCCTTCTAGTGAGTGTGATGCGGCCCAACCGCATTGAACTTCATTGCATGCTGGTACTTCGTCTGCATTTAAGACGTCTTTAATTGTTTTCTCGATGATATTTAACACATCATCGTAGTCGCTGTGATTAATGAATGATACATAAAATCCTGTTTGGCAACCCATTGGACTTAGGTCAACGACTTTGTCAGAGTGATTGCGGATGTTTTCTGCCATTAGATGTTCAAGTGAATGTAATCCTGGCATTTCCATATGTTCTTTGTTTGGTTGTTTGAATCGAATATCGTATTTATAAATTTCGTCGCCATTGACACCTTCCATTTTGCCTGCTAATCGAATGTAAGGGGCAACAACTTTTGTGTGATCTAAATTAAAACTTTCAACGTTCATTTTTGGCATTGAAAATTGACCTCCTTCATAACTTTAATATCATTTTAACATATTTTCAGAGAGATGAAATCTTGTAAACTCGAGTCCTTCACTAAGAATTGATACGTTAAATATTCGAAAATTTAGAAATTTAAATGACAAATGATTAAAAATAAGCTACAATGGTTATTAACTTAATAAAATATTTATCAAGAGTGGTGGAGGGAATTGGCCCTATGAAACCCTGCAACCTCATCGGAGACGATAAAGGTGCGAATTCCAACAGTATATATACTGAAAGATAAATGAATGTTAACGATTGTTATCAGTTTTGCCATCGTAACCACACTTGATATGTTTTACGATGAGGTGCAAAAATTGATAACTTTTTTATTTTTGGAGGTATTAACTATGGTTTCAGTAAGACAGCAAATTTTAGATTATATAGATAACTATCGACTCAATTATCTGGATATGAGTCATCAAATTCATGAAAGACCAGAAATCGGTAATGAAGAAATATTCGCGTCACGTTTATTAATTGATCAGCTTAAAGAAAATGGTTTTACAGTTCAAAAAGATATTGCCGGACACTCAACAGGATTTATTGCTGAATATGATAGTGAAAGAGGAGGTCCGGTTATTGGATATTTAGCAGAATACGACGCCTTACCAGGATTAGGACATGCTTGTGGACACAATATCATTGGTACAGCGAGTGTGCTTGCCGGTGTTGCTTTGAAACAAGTCGTTGATGATATTGGCGGAAGCGTTGTAGTGTTTGGATGTCCTGCTGAAGAAGGTGGAGAAAATGGTAGTGCTAAAGCATCTTATGTTAAAGAAGGTATTTTTGACGATGTAGATGTTGCTTTAATGATTCATCCAGGTAATGAGACTTATCCGACCATTCCGACATTAGCCGTGGATGTGTTAGACATCAAATTCTTCGGTAAAAGTGCCCATGCTTCTGAAAATGCCAGTGAAGCTCGAAATGCACTTGATGCCATGTTAAGTTTCTTTAATGGTGTTGCGCAAATTCGTCAACATATTAAAGAGTCAGAACGTGTACATGGTGTGATTTTAGATGGTGGTCGTGCAGCAAATATTATTCCAGACTTTACACATGCACGTTTTTATACACGAGCCTTAACGCGTAAACAACTTGATATCCTGACTGAACGTGTACATCAAATTGCTAAAGGTGCTGCCATTCAAACGGGATGTCGTTATGAATTTGGTCCAATTCAAAACGGTGTGAATGAGTTTATACGTACGCCGGAATTAGACGAATTATTTGAAAGACATGCCATAGAATTAGGTGAAGAAGTGAGTCACGATGATTTTGGTTTCGGTTCGACTGATACTGGGAATGTAAGTCATGTTGTTCCAACTATTCATCCGCATATTAAGATTGGACCACGTAATTTAGTTGGACACACACATCGTTTCCGTGAAGCGGCAGTAAGTCCAATGGGGGACAAAGCTTTAATAAAAGGTGCGAAGATTATTGCGCTGATGGGAGCGACTTTAATTCAAGATCAAACTTTACTAAATTCAATACAGTCACATCATCAATTATTAAGGGAGAAATGATATATGGAAAAGTTTCCGAAAATGACTATGGGAGAATTATACGATACAGATACAGTGTATACATCTCGACCATCGTATGTCTCTAATCCTTGGCTAGAAACTGATGAGCACCAATCTAACTTTTTAACGGGTAGAGAAATGTTGATTTCAAATTTACCCATGGTTGTACATGAAGCGAGTGTGACAGATAAGCTTGAAACATTATTTAAAATGATCGGACGTACTATTCCAGAAAATGTATACACATTTCACGATCAACAAAGCTATGAAGCCTTACTTAAAAAGTTAGCTTATGACGATAATCGCCATATCTATTTTCAATATATTCATGGGGAAGATATTGTAACAGGTGACAAATATGTTATTGATAAAGATATCTTTTCAAAGTTAAATAATAAATCTAAAATTCCTGAATGGACGAATGGGAAGTACCTCCCAAAACGTCAAGTTGTTCCAATTGATCAATTTGAAGCAGCGATTCAACAATGGGAATTACCATTTGTCATTAAACCAGGTGATGAACATCCAACAGCTGGAGGTTATGGCGTTATGATTTGTTATACTCCAGAAGATGTGGAAAAAGCGAAAGCGCGTATACAAGGTGCAAAAGATGAAACTGAAATGATCATTATTGAAGAGCGTATTGAGGCAGTTGATAATTATTGTGTGCAATTTGCGTTGCATCCAGAACGCGGTATTGTGTATTTAGGAACAGCTAAACAACTCACAAATGAATATGGTTTTTATAATGGTAATACTAACGCGAAAGATGTTCCTGAATATGTGATTGAAGCTGGAAGAGAGTTAATGCAAGTTGGTGTAGATAATGGTTTTGTTGGTGTTGCTGGTTTTGATTTACTTGTTGACGCTAAAGGTGACGTATATGCGATTGACTTAAATTATAGACAAAATGGCTCTACAAGTATGTTGTTGTTATCACCAGTACTTAAAGGTAAGCATCATAAATTTTACAGTTATTTCGCAAACGGTGATAATACACGCTTTTTCAATACAATTGTTGAATTTGTGGAAAGAGGCGTTTTATATCCATTGTCTTACTACGATGGAGATTGGTATCAAGATAAGCACATTAACTCACGTTTTGGTGGCATTTGGCATGCTGATAGCCTTGAGGACATCGAGCAGTTGGAGCGTGAATTTGAAGCGAAAGCAGGTTTAGAACCACATTAAAATATCTTTGTTCTATAAATTTTTACCATAGATTGACGAATTGTATAATCTAGTTTATATTCACAAATAGGTTGAAATTGTAAAGGAGTATCGATATGTCATACAAAAGTGAACGGTTCTACAAAGATATATTAACGCATGAACGCTTCTTTTTCGCGGTTAAAGATAAAAAGATTATTAAGCATCATCATAACGGCAAAGCGCTATTTTGTTTTTGGACAAGAGAGTCACTGGCTAAAGCATACCTCGAAAACTTAAACGTCGATTTCGATAAAATTAAATCAATGGATATTGATCGATTTGCCACGTATGAATTGGATGAAATGTTTGACCATGAAGATGAGGCATTAGTCAATGTCACTGAAGAAGTTGAAGGACACGAAATCAAAATCATCGATGCTTTTGATGAGATTATGTCAGATTTAGACCATATTCGTATAAGAGAATTTGTAGAAGACATTGCTCAAAGAGACACTGTTTATGGTTTAACTAAAAAGGGTTATCAACAATTCATGATGGTTTACGACGAATATGACCATTTTAAACAATCACATTTTGTTCCAGTATGGACGTTGCGCCAACGTGCAGAGAAAGTTGCACACGAAGATTTTGAGTCTTTTGAGTTAATCGATGTCGAAGGACAGGTGTTCGCTGAATGGTTAGATGAGTTGCGTGACGATCATCGTTATGTTGCAATTGATATCAAACCAGGCGTCGTTGGAACGATTGTATCAGCTCAAAAGCTATTAAATGCACTCACAATTTAAAAAAAGCGTTAAGGCATTCGACCTTAACGCTTTTTATTTATAGATATAATGTACCTAGCGCACCAGCGAATGCGCCATTTTCAAGATAGTGGGGTTTGAATCCACGTAAAATGGTATAATTTGTGACGACTTCTTGAAGTAACGGATTATCGTTAAAAGAAGAACCGATATACACAACATCTTCAACGTGATGTTCACGTGCAACATGAATCGCCACAGTAGTTAAACTTTCTCCAACAACACCAATCAATGAAGCGAGTTTATCAGCATCTGTAAAAGTTTTGTCAAGGTTAAGCAAGACATGACCAAAGTTTGCGGCTGTTAATTCACCTGAGATTGGAGGTGTATCATTTTTATAGATATGCTTTACTTTAAGGTCGATGATATCACGATTACCTTTTAACGCAAGTTGTGTTAAGGTTTGATAATCTTTAATTTCTGTTAAGAGATAGCCGAGACCTCGAATCATACCACCACCTGTACCAATTCCACCTACACGACGTTGTCCGTTTGCATCAGATAAGTGAAGTGATGTTCCAGTCCCAACATTTGTAAAAATGTAACGAGAAATTTGTATATCTTGTTCCTTTAATAATATTTCAACACCTTTATCTGCTGCATCAAACTCAATATAGAGTTGAGGTGTTACATTTAAATAACTTGAAAGGACTTTGGCGTTCCCCCCTGTAACGTGAATATCTTGGGTTGGTTGTTGATTTAACCATTGTGCAACTGTTTTAATTTCTGTTGATAAATATGTTTTGTATGTGCGTTCGCCTTGATCTTCTATGACCACTTTGATCAGTGTACCACCAGCGTCGATTCCGATTCGCATGACTTGTCACCTCGTATATTAATTTGCCACTGTTTAGTATATCGATTACATCACAAAAAACAAGATAAAATTTTATGACAATCTTATGTTACATTTCGTTATCATGTTCACGTTCTTCAATTGTTTTTGAGAAATCTTTCTCATCATCAATATGTGTCATTTTAAAGTGTTTAATATGTTCACGTTTTAAAGCATTCATTAATGAAAATACCATTAATAATAATAAGATAGAGAATGGTAATCCCGTTACAACAGATGCGGTTTGTAAACTTGTTAATCCACCTGCAATTGTTAATGCAACTGATATCGCACCGATAAGTACGCCCCAAATCATTTTATGTTTACGTTTTGGGTTTTCTACACCACCTGTTGCCATACCTGAAACGATATGTGTTGTTGAATCGGCACTTGTAACAATGAATGTGAAAATTAAAATAATCGCTAAAGCACTTGTAACTTCATACAATGGAAATTTACTTAGAAGTTCGAAAAGTGCAACGGTATAATCTTTATCTACAACTTTTTCGATACCATCGTTATGTTTTAATGCCCAATTGATAGCTGCTCCACCAAAACCTGAAATCCAAGTAAATGAAATACAAGGCGGAATAATTAAAACACCAATGACGAATTCACGAATCGTGCGTCCTCTTGAAACACGAGCAACAAAGCCACCGATAAATGGAGACCATGATATAACCCATGCCCAGTAGAATACTGTCCATTGTTGAATCCATGAGTTATCTCCTGTATACGGATCAACACGTAAACTGTATTGAACAAAGTGTGTTAAATATTCACTAATTGATACTGTAAATGTTTCAACGATAAAACGAAGATCTCCGAAAATAAAAATAAATATGAGCAATAATGAACCAATAATAATATTTAAATTACTTAGCCATTTTACACCACGGTTAATACCAGTCAATGCAGAGCCTAGGAATATAAGCGTCATTAGTAAAGTAATAAGGATTAATGTCATAGCATTATTCGGCACATGAAAAACATGATTTAAACCACCTGCAATTTGTAAGATACCAAGTCCAATTGAGGTTGCAATCCCCATTACTGTTGCGATGATAGCTAAAATGTCAATAATATTACGGAATGGACGTCGATATGTTTCACCAAATACAGGCTCCATTGCTGTTGAAATCAGACCATCACGATTTTTTCTAAACTGAAAATACGCGACAATTAAACCACTCATCGCAAAGATAGACCATTGAGAAATGCCCCAGTGGAAAAATGTATAGCCCATTGCTAATCGTGCAGCCTCTGGTGTTTGACCATCTACAGTACCTGGAAAAGGCGAATGTAAAAAGTGTGTTAATGGTTCAGCAACACCCCAGAAAACAATACCGACACCAAGTCCTGCTGAAAATAACATACCGACCCATGAAATAAATGAAAATTCAGGTTCTTCATCATCATGACCAAGCTTGAATCTACCATAACGTGAGGCAGCTAATAGAATCAGAAAAATATCGAGGACGAAAACGATGATGAGAAATGCCCAACCAAAATTCAGGGCGATTACATCATAAGTAGTTTGTGCATATTGTCCAAATCGTTTTGGAAAAATCGCTGCGAGTATCGTTAAAATTAAAATAATTGTAAATGAAATCGTATAAACAATATTTCGATTTTTCTTTTTTTGAGTTGTTTCCTTTTTCATAATTTCCCCTTCTTTAATAAATTAAGCGTTATGTAGCGTGTTTCCCACAGTGATAACTTAATGTATTTCAAATTATGTGTTTAAAAAGTATGAAATGGTGTAAAATTTAAAAGAAATAATTAAGCAAGGGAATGGAACACTACAATGGAAAAAAGTAAACGCTTTGATGATATTACTATACAATTATTCGAAGAGCAATACCGAGAAGCATTAAATCAATTTAAATTGAGTGAAAGACAAATGATTTATTCATCTTTACCCAAAGATGTTTTAGATGATGCATTGAATGATGAGAATCGAGAAGCTAACGTGGTGATAAATGACAATGGAGAGGTAGTGGGTTTCTTTGTGTTACATAAACATTATCAACACGAAGGCTATGATACACCTAAAGAAGTAGTCTATGTGCGTTCGTTATCTGTTAATGAAGCATATCAAGGTAATGGTTATGGGACAAAAATCATGATGATACTCCCTGAGTATGTTCAAACAGTATTTCCAGATTTTAACCATCTCTTTTTAGTGGTAGATGCTGAAAATGAAGCGGCTTGGAATGTTTATGAACGTGCAGGATTTATGCATACTGCAACAAAAGAAGAAGGACCTATTGGTAAAGAACGTTTATACTATTTAGACCTTGATTCTAAATACGTTTCATCATTGAAGTTAAAATATAATCCACTTTCAGATGAGAGTCCGATTGATATCGTTAATTTATATTTGGATGAGCAAAAAGTAGGGTTTATCGCAATTGAAGCTTTTAATGAGCGATTAATTATACGTGCCGTTTATGTGTACGATCAATATCGAGATACAGGTATTGCACAAAATGCGTTACGTCAACTTGCGACATATGTTCGACAAAAGTTTGATGATATTAAAGTGATTGAAGTCACATTATTTGGACCTAGACACCGTTTAAAACCATTATTTCAAAAGAGTAATTTCGTTGAGACGCTATCGACAGATGATTTTGTTTCCTTTGAAAAATACATCAATTATTAATTTACAATTCGTCTATTATGAAATTCAGCGTATCATGTGATAAGGTGTTAAAGATGTTGAATAAGTTATTTTCAAAACTGCCATTGCGAAATATATGACAGTCATTTATAATCTATTTTTGTTATACTTTATACATCTTATTATAATTGAACTGATAGACATGATAAGTAAATCTTGAAAGGAAGATGTACTGATGAAATTACGAGATTATACAAAAGAAATGGTTGATGAAAAATCATTTATTAATATGGCCTATACTTTACTTAAAGAAGAAAATAAAACGATGAACCTTTACGATATTATTGATGAATTCAAACGCATTGGTCAATATGAAAATGAAGAAATTGAGAATCGTATTGTTCAGTTTTACACAGACCTTAATACAGATGGTCGTTTTTTAAGTGTAGGTGATAATGTTTGGGGACTTCGTGACTGGTATTCAGTAGATGATATTGAAGAAAAAATTGCACCAACTATTCAAAAATTTGATATTTTAGACGAAGACGATGAAGAAGATGAAAATCTCACATTATTAGGTGAAGACGATATGGAAGGCGATGCAAATATTCCAAATCGTACGGATGATCAAGAAGATTTAGATGATCCTGAAGATGAGCGTGTTGAAGATGAAATCGAGGAATCTGATCTTGTTGTTGATGAAGACGAGGAAGATATCGACGAAACTTATGATGATGAATATGAAGATGATGAAGAATTAGAAGACGATGATTTAGAAGAAGACGATGATGATCGTTATTAATTTAAAAAATCAGAGTAAAGTTTATTGACTTTTAATGACAACGTGATAGAATTTTATTCGGGCTCCTTATAAAAGGACGAATAAATGAAAGCGTACGTCTGAGGTTGGTTATCATTTAGATAATCTGACCTTTTAGAAGAATAGAAACAAATTTGAGGTTGACGCAAGTTATAGTATTAACGATAAAACTACCCAAATTGACGTTCACGTTCCCCTTACAATAGTCACATTGTGAGTGGGAACATTTTTTATTTTATGTCACGATTCATCTCACAATAGAAATGGTTCAACCACCCCTAAACGTCATGAGACATTTTGATAAATCATACGAGGAGGCATTTTGAATGACAAAATTTATATTTGTAACAGGTGGCGTTGTATCATCTCTTGGTAAAGGGATTACAGCCGCATCACTTGGACGTTTATTAAAAGACAGAGGATTAAAAGTCACAATACAAAAATTTGACCCTTATTTAAATGTAGACCCGGGTACAATGAGCCCTTACCAACATGGTGAGGTGTTTGTTACAGATGACGGTGCTGAAACTGACTTAGATTTAGGACATTATGAGCGTTTTATCGATATTAACCTTAATAAATATTCAAATGTAACAGCTGGTAAAGTATACTCACACGTGCTTCAAAAAGAAAGACGTGGAGATTACTTAGGCGGTACAGTTCAAGTTATTCCGCACATTACAAATGAAATTAAATCGCGCTTACTTCTTGCTGGTGAAAGTACAAATGCGGATGTTGTGATCACTGAAATTGGTGGAACAACAGGGGATATTGAGTCATTACCATTTATTGAAGCAATACGCCAAATTCGTAGTGATTTAGGTCGCGAAAATGTAATGTATGTGCATTGTACGTTACTTCCTTATATTAAAGCAGCTGGTGAAATGAAAACTAAACCAACACAACATAGTGTAAAAGAATTACGTGGTTTAGGGATTCAACCTGATTTAATCGTTGTACGTACGGAATATGAAATGGGTCAAGAGCTTAAAGATAAAATTGCACTATTTTGTGATATCGACAAAAGAGGTGTTATTGAATGTCGTGATGCGGAATCATTATATGAAATCCCATTACAATTAAGCCGTCAAGATATGGATGACATCGTGATTGAACGTCTTGGATTAAAAGTTGATCGTGATGCTCAGTTAGATGAATGGAATCATTTATTAAATGTTGTGAATCATTTAGAAGGTAAAGTGACGATTGCTTTAGTTGGAAAATATGTTTCATTACAAGATGCTTATTTATCAGTAGCAGAATCTTTAAAACATGCGGGATATCAGTTTATGAAAGATATTGATATTCGTTGGATTGATTCAAGCGAAGTAACAGATGAAAATGCTGAAGCATATTTAAGTGATGTTGACGGTATTTTAGTACCAGGCGGATTTGGATTCCGTGCAATTGAAGGTAAAATTTCAGCAATTAAATATGCACGTGAACACAATATTCCATTCTTTGGCATTTGTTTAGGAATGCAACTGGCGACTGTTGAATATGCACGTCACGTTGTAGGTATGCATGATGCACATTCTTCAGAGTTAGATCCTAACACACCATTCCCTGTTATTGATTTATTACCTGAACAAAAAGACATTGAAGACTTAGGTGGAACACTACGACTTGGTTTATACCCTTGTACAATCAAACCAGGTACATTAGCAGAATCAATTTATGGTAAAAATGAAATTGAAGAACGTCATCGTCATCGTTACGAGTTTAATAATCAATATCGCGAACGTTTAGAAGAGGCAGGTATGACTTTCTCAGGTACAAGTCCAGATGGGCGATTAGTTGAAATTGTTGAGCTTAAAGATCATCCATTCTTTATCGCAAGTCAGTTCCATCCTGAATTCTTATCTCGCCCAAATCGTCCACAACCGATATTTAAGGCTTTTATCGAAGCTGCAGTTAATTATCAAAATCAGTAAATACTGTATGACTGTTTAAAGCTATAACTTAATGTATCAGGACTGGCTCTGTCTCTGGATAGGGTCAGTCTTTTCATAATGTAAATGTTTTGAAATATAGATAGTCATATAAATGTATACAAATTAAGGTTAATAAATATAAAGATTTCAACTAAATAGAGTTTATAAAAAATAGATTGACATTGTTTTAAATCAGAAATAGAATTGTGATTAAGTGGAAATATTTAAAATTAACCAAGGGGGTATTAATGTGTTACGCTTTTTGAAACCACCTCAGGCTACGGAAAGAGTGGCAGATAGTAAGGTGGATGATACATACAAAAAGTTACGTTTGCAAGTCTTTTTAGGTATTTTTATCGGATATGCAGGTTACTACTTATTACGTAAAAACTTCTCTGTTGCAATGCCTTATCTCTCTGAAGAAGGATTTTCAACTGGGAGTTTAGGGGTAGCCTTATCTGCAGTATCCATAGCTTATGGTATTAGTAAATTTGTCATGGGAACTGTGAGTGACCGGAGTAATGCGAAAGTCTTTTTAACACTCGGTTTATTATTAAGTGCACTTATTAACTTACTTATTGGATTCATCCCAGCAATGACATCTGGTATTTTAATTATGTTTATTATGATGTTCTTAAATGGTTGGTTTCAAGGAATGGGATGGCCGCCGTCAGGACGTGTGCTTGTACATTGGTTTAGTGTGAGTGAACGTGGTAGTAAGACAGCAGTATGGAATGTTGCACATAATGTCGGTGGCGGTTTGATGGCCCCTCTTGCCACATTAGGAATATCAATGGTAGGGGTTTTTGGCTTTAGTTATTTAAAAGGTTATGAAGGTGCATTTATTTTACCAGCACTTGTCGCTATAGTAATAGCGATTATTGCCTTTTTCCTCATTCGAGATACACCTCAATCTGTAGGGCTTCCTGCAATAGAAGTGTACCGTAATGATTATCCGACGAAAAATAAAGAAACATTTGAAACTGAATTAACAACTAAAGAAATTTTGTTCCATTATGTATTAAATAATAAGTGGATTTGGATTATTGCAATTGCAAACATATTCGTTTACTTTGTTCGTTATGGTGTATTAGACTGGGCACCATTATACTTAAGTGAAGAAAAACATTTTGATGTTAGCAGTTCAAGTTGGGCTTATTTCTTATATGAATGGGCAGGTATTCCGGGTACGATTGTCTGTGGATGGTTATCAGATAAAGTATTTAAAGGACGCCGTGGTCCAGCAGGCTTTATTTTCATGATTGGGGTTACAATCGCTATTATCGTGTACTGGTTAAATCCAGCAGGTAATCCATTAATTGATAATTTAGCCCTAGTTACAATTGGATTCTTAATTTATGGTCCTGTAATGTTAATTGGATTACAAGCATTAGATTATGTTCCTAAAAAAGCAGCGGGA
Organism: Staphylococcus canis; assembly: GCF_016238445.1. GTDB lineage: Bacteria > Bacillota > Bacilli > Staphylococcales > Staphylococcaceae > Staphylococcus > Staphylococcus canis. The sequence goes on along the minus strand of NZ_JABANU010000035.1, from coordinate 2,128 downwards.
ACAGCAGCCGGATTAACAGGTCTTTTTGGTTATTTAGGTGGCGCTGTAATGGCAAACATTATCTTAGGTTACGTTGTTCAATTCTTAGATTGGAATGCAGGATTTATACTGTTAACAGTAATTAGTATTCTTGCGATGATTAGTTTCTTATTTACGTGGAACAAACGTGGTCAAGAAACAGTTCATTCATAAAAATAAAAAAGCTAGATGGGGTAAGTTCACCATCTAGCTTTTTTATGTTGTGACTTACTTTATAAGTCTAAATCTCTAATCATTTCAACCATTTGTGTGTATATTTCATGATAAATGTAACTAAAGGCAATAATATGAGGTGTAACAACTTTATCAAAATCTTCAGTATAAACAATAGGACGTGGTGTAGATAAGTCGATGAAATGCACTAAGTGGTCAGGTAATGTCACCTCTTTCGGTTTATTAGTAATGATAACGATATCACGATCCTCTTCTAAAAGTCTTTCTAAATCTTTTTGGACGGTTTCATCGTAATAAGGACTAAAAAGTAAAACGCGATCTGTACTATCTAAATCTGTAAATGAGTTAACTTGTGCTAGAGTACGGCTAGATTTTAATTTTTCAGATCCCTCAGTAATATAGGTTTCAAAAGGTTTTAAATCTCCGTAGCCTTTTACATAAACATGACCTTCACCACCGATTGCTTGAATCAAACTTTGCGCAGCCATTTGAATATCTAAATCTTGTGCTTCTAAACGATGGAAAATACCGGTTAGCTGGGTCGTTAGCATTTTTGACATAATTAAAACTCCTTTGATTCATTCTGAATATCATTGTATCGCAACTTATTGTAGGGGATTCAGTATAAATAATCAATGTGTATTAGCTGTCAATATATGAATACGTTTTCATATTCAAAATTGCGATATTTTTCACAATTCATTTAAAAATAAAAGGATTAAACATGCATCGTCAACTAAATTTTGTTATAATTTAAATTGTAAATAATCGTGCTATATGCACTATAGGAGGAACTTTCATGCCTTTAGTATCAATGAAAGAAATGTTAATAGACGCAAAAGAAAATGGTTATGCAGTAGGTCAATACAATCTGAACAATTTAGAATTCACACAAGCAATTCTTCAAGCTTCACAAGAAGAAAATGCACCAGTTATTTTAGGTGTATCTGAAGGTGCTGCACGTTATATGGGTGGATTCTACACTGTAGTTAAAATGGTTGAAGGGTTATTACACGACTACAATATTACTATCCCAGTAGCGATTCACTTAGACCACGGTTCAAGCTTTGAAAAATGTAAAGAAGCAATTGATGCTGGATTTACATCAGTTATGATTGACGCTTCTCATGAATCATATGAAGACAACGTTAAAATTACATCTAAAGTTGTTGAGTATGCGCATGAACGCGGTGTATCTGTTGAAGCTGAACTTGGTACTGTTGGTGGCCAAGAAGATGATGTTGTTGCTGATGGCGTAATTTACGCTAATCCAATTGAATGTCAAAACTTAGTTAAGGAAACAGGTATCGATACACTTGCACCGGCACTTGGTTCAGTTCATGGGCCTTATAAAGGTGAACCAAATCTAGGCTTTAAAGAAATGGAAGAAATTGGTGCGTCTACAGGCCTTCCGCTTGTTTTACATGGTGGTACAGGTATTCCAACTCACGATATTCAAAAAGCAATCTCATTTGGTACAGCTAAAATTAATGTAAATACTGAAAACCAAATTGCTTCAGCAAAACGTGTACGTGAAGTATTAGAAAATGATAAAGAATTATATGACCCACGTAAATATCTTGGACCAGCTCGTGAAGCAATCAAAGAAACTGTTATCGGTAAAATTAAAGAATTTGGTACTTCAAATAAAGCAGATAACATTAAAGGGTAAGATACGCCTTAAAATAGCATTATAAACAAATGTTGTTAATAAATTGTTGAATTAAGTAAGCTAAGTAGGTTAAAGCGAGTTAAGTTATAACGCTTTAGTCTGCTTAGCTTCTGTTTTGGTTCTATACTTTTAACGGTTGGTGAAATATTCACTAGCCGTTATTTTTTAGTTTTTAATATAAAAACGGCACAAATACCTCTATAATTGTAAGTACCAACAAACTAATTAAGGAGAGATATTTAT
>NZ_JABANU010000034.1 GCF_016238445.1 Staphylococcus canis | reverse complement strand
TTCCATCTTCCGCTACTGTTCCTGTCGCTGTTGTGCCGTCTGGGAACGTAATTGTCACTGTACTTCCTGGCTCGCCTGTTCCTGTAACAGTTGTCGCATCTGACGTCACTTCGTTCACCGTTGGTGCTTCTGGTGCTGTCGTATCTACTACTGTTGTTGACGTACTTGTTGACTCATTGCCTGCTGCGTCTGTTGTTGTCACTTGTAACGTTTCTCCACCTTTAAGGTCAATATTTCCTGGGATTGCGACTTCATAACTTCCGTTATCTCCTACTGTTCCTGTTGCCGTTGTGCCGTCTGGGAACGTTATCGTCACTGTACTTCCTGGTTCTCCTGTTCCTGTTACTGATGTCGCATCTGACGTCACTTCGTTCACCGTTGGTGCTTCTGGTGCTGTTGTATCTACTACTGTTGTTGATGTGCTTGTTGACTCATTGCCTGCTGCGTCTGTTGTTGTCACTTGTAATGTTTCTCCGCCTTTAAGGTCAACGTTACTTGGGATTGCGACTTCATAACTTCCGTTGTCTCCTACTGTGCCTGTCGCTGTTGTTCCATCAGGGAACGTAATCGTTACCGTACTTCCTGGTTCTCCTGTTCCTGTGATTGACGTTGCGTCTGACGTTACTTCATTCACCGTTGGTGCTTCTGGCGCTGTTGTATCTACTACTGTTGTTGATGTGCTTGTTGACTCATTGCCTGCTGCGTCTGTTGTTGTCACTTGTAACGTTTCTCCGCCTTTAAGATCAATGTTTCCTGGGATTATAACTTCATAACTTCCGTTGTCTCCTACTGTGCCTGTTGCCGTTGTACCATCTGGGAACGTAACAGTCACTGTGCTTCCCGGTTCTCCTGTTCCTGTGATAGTTGTTGCTTCTGATGTTACTTCATTCACCGTTGGTGCGTCTGGCGCTGTTGTATCTACTACTGTTGTTGATGTGCTTGTTGATTTATTGCCTGCTGCGTCTGTTGTTGTCACTTGTAGCGTTTCGCCACCTTTGAGATCAACGTTACTTGGGATTGCGACTTCGTAGTTTCCATCCTCAGCTACTGTGCCTGTTGCCGTTGTACCGTCTGGGAATGTAACAGTCACTATGCTTCCCGGTTCTCCCGTACCTGTTACTGTTGTCGCATCTGATGTTACTTCGTTCACCGTTGGTGCGTCCGGCGCTGTTGTATCTACTACTGTTGTTGATGTACTTGTTGACTCATTGCCTGCTGCGTCTGTTGTTGTCACTTGTAGCGTTTCGCCGCCTTTGAGATCTACACCATTTGGAATCGTAACTTCGTAACTTCCATCTTCCGCCACTGTGCCTGTCGCTGTTGTGCCGTCTGGGAATGTTATCGTCACTGTACTTCCTGGTTCTCCTGTTCCTGTTACTGATGTCGCATCTGACGTTACTTCATTTACCGTCGGTGCCTCTGGTGCTGTTGTATCTACTACTGTTGTTGACGTACTTGTTGATTCATTGCCTGATGCATCTGTTGTTGTTACTTGTAATGTTTCTCCGCCTTTAAGGTCAACATTACTTGGGATTGCGACTTCGTAGTTTCCATCTTCCGCTACTGTTCCTGTTGCCGTTGTGCCGTCTGGGAATGTTATCGTCACTGTACTTCCTGGTTCGCCTGTTCCTGTTACTGATGTCGCATCTGACGTCACTTCTTTCACCGTTGGTGCTTCTGGTGCTGTTGTATCTACTACTGTTGTTGATGTGCTTGTTGACTCATTGCCTGCTGCGTCTGTTGTTGTCACTTGTAATGTTTCTCCGCCTTTAAGGTCAACGTTACTTGGGATTGCGACTTCATAACTTCCGTTGTCTCCTACTGTGCCTGTCGCTGTTGTTCCATCAGGGAACGTAATTGTTACTGTACTTCCTGGTTCTCCTGTTCCTGTGATTGACGTTGCGTCTGACGTTACTTCATTCACCGTTGGTGCTTCTGGCGCTGTTGTATCTACTACTGTTGTTGATGTGCTTGTTGACTCATTGCCTGATGCATCTGTCGTTGTCACTTGTAACGTTTCTCCACCTTTAAGGTCAATGTTTCCTGGAATCGCAACTTCGTAGTTTCCATCTTCCGCTACTGTTCCTGTCGCTGTTGTGCCGTCTGGGAACGTAATTGTCACTGTACTTCCTGGCTCGCCTGTTCCTGTAACAGTTGTCGCATCTGACGTCACTTCGTTCACCGTTGGTGCTTCTGGTGCTGTCGTATCTACTACTGTTGTTGACGTACTTGTTGACTCATTGCCTGCTGCGTCTGTTGTTGTCACTTGTAGCGTTTCTCCGCCTTTAAGGTCAATGTTTCCTGGGATTGCAACTTCATAGCTGCCATTGTCTCCTACTGTTCCTGTTGCCGTTGTTCCATCAGGGAACGTAATTGTTACTGTACTTCCTGGTTCGCCTGTTCCTGTGATAGTTGTTGCGTCTGACGTTACTTCGTTCACCGTTGGTGCCTCTGGTGCTGTTGTATCTACTACTGTTGTTGACGTACTTGTGGATTCATTACCTGACGCATCTGTTGTTGTCACTTGTAACGTTTCTCCACCTTTAAGGTCAACATTACCTGGAATTGTAACTTCGTAGTTTCCATCTTCCGCTACTGTACCTGTCGCTGTTGTTCCGTCTGGGAATGTAATTGTTACTGTACTTCCTGGTTCGCCTGTTCCTGTTACTGATGTCGCATCTGACGTTACTTCGTTCACCGTTGGTGCGTCTGGTGCTGTTGTATCTACTACCGTTGTTGATGTGCTTGTTGATTCATTGCCTGATGCATCTGTCGTTGTCACTTGTAACGTTTCTCCACCTTTTAGATCAACGTTTCCTGGGATTGCGACTTCATAACTTCCGTTGTCTCCTACTGTTCCTGTTGCCGTTGTACCATCTGGGAACGTAACAGTCACTGTGCTTCCCGGTTCTCCTGTTCCTGTGATAGTTGTTGCTTCTGATGTTACTTCGTTCACCGTTGGTGCTTCTGGTGCTGTCGTATCTACTACTGTTGTTGATGTACTTGTTGATTCATTGCCTGACGCATCTGTTGTTGTCACTTGTAATGTTTCTCCACCTTTAAGGTCAACATTACTTGGAATTGTAACTTCGTAGTTTCCATCTTCCGCTACTGTGCCTGTCGCTGTTGTTCCATCTGGGAACGTTATCGTTACTGTACTTCCTGGCTCGCCTGTTCCTGTGATTGACGTTGCGTCTGACGTTACTTCATTCACCGTTGGTGCTTCTGGCGCTGTTGTATCTACTACTGTTGTTGATGTGCTTGTTGACTCATTGCCTGCTGCGTCTGTTGTTGTCACTTGTAGCGTTTCTCCGCCTTTAAGGTCAATGTTTCCTGGGATTGCAACTTCATAGCTGCCATTGTCTCCTACTGTTCCTGTTGCCGTTGTTCCATCAGGGAACGTAATTGTTACTGTACTTCCTGGTTCGCCTGTTCCTGTGATAGTTGTTGCGTCTGACGTTACTTCGTTCACCGTTGGTGCCTCTGGTGCTGTTGTATCTACTACTGTTGTTGACGTACTTGTGGATTCATTACCTGACGCATCTGTTGTTGTCACTTGTAATGTTTCGCCACCTTTAAGGTCAACATTACCTGGGATTGTGACTTCATAGCTGCCATTGTCTCCTACTGTTCCTGTTGCCGTTGTACCATCTGGGAACGTTATCGTCACTGTGCTTCCTGGTTCACCCGTACCTGTAATTGACGTTGCATCTGACGTCACTTCATTTACCATCGGTGCATCTGGTGCTGTTGTGTCTACTACCGTTGTTGCAGCTTCACTTGATGTGTTTCCAGCTTGATCCTCAGCAGTAACTGATAATGTCTCTCCACCTTTAAGGCTTACAGAGGATGGAATTTGAATATTAAATTGTCCTTGTTCATTTGTAGCACCTGTAGCAACTTCACCATTAGGGAATGTTACAGTCACAATACTATTTGGTTCAGCATTACCAGTAATTGTTGTGTCTGTTGAGTTCACTGTATTTACTGTCGGCGTTTCTGGTGGTGTTGTATCTTGAACAATCGCAGAAGTTGCATTTGATTGGTTACCTGCTGCATCTGTTGCTGTAAATATCAATTCTTCTCCGCCATTGAATGGTGTGCGGTTACTTAAATCTATTTCAAATACGCCATCTCCATTAACAGTCACTGTTTGTGTCGTTTGATCTGGAAATACGACTGTCACTGTACTATTTGGTTCTGCATTACCAGTGATTGTTGTATCTGTTGATTTAATATTAGTCACTTGTGGTGCATCTGGCGCAGTTGTGTCTACTACTGTTGTTGACGTGCTTGGTGATTCATTGCCTGCTGCGTCTGTTGCAGTTACTGTAATTGTTTCTCCGCCTTTAAAAGTCACATCGGTTGGAATATCTTGTGTGTATCGCCCACTCGCATCGGCAGTGGCTTCTATTGTTGTACCATTAGATAGTGTGATTGTGACTGTACTATTTGGTTCAGCATTACCAGTAATTGTTGTGTCTGTTGAGTTCACTGTATTTACTGTCGGCGCATCTGGTGCTGTTACATCTTTAACTGTTACTTCACTTGATATTGACGTATTGCCAGCTGCATCTTCAGTCGTTACGTTGATTTGTTCTCCACCATTTAATGTTACTGTTTCTGGAATTGTAACTTCATAATTACCATTATCTCCTACTGTTCCAGTCGCTATTATGCCACCTGGGAATGTTACTGTTACTGTACTTCCTGGTTCGCCTGTTCCCGTAACTGATGTCGCATCTGATGTTACTTCATTCACTGTTGGCGCATCTGGTGCCGTTTTATCTGCAACAACCGTTTCTGTTTTTGGAGATGTATTACCACTAGCGTCTTGTGCGGTAACACTAATCGTTTCGCCACCTTTAAGGTCAACTGTATCTGGAATATTAATTGTATATTCACCGTTTGAATTCGCTGTACCTGTTACTGTTTCATTATTTGGTAAATAAATAGTTACCGTACTATTTGGTTCTGCAGTACCACTAATCATCGTGTCTTCTGACGTAATAGTATTAACTGTCGGTGCATCTGGTTGTGTCGTATCTGAAACTGTTGTTGTACTTGGATTTGATTCGTTACCTACTGCATCTGTTGCTGTCGCTGTCACACGTTCTCCACCATTTAATGGTGTTGTGACATTTACTGTGAACTGACCTGTATTATCAGCTTGTACTTCTCCTATAGAGACACCATCTACCATGATGTTCACTGTGCTGTTTGGTTCTGCTTGTCCTGTTATTGTTGAATCGCTTGATGTAATAGGTTGTAGTACTGGTGCTTCTGGTGCTGTTTGGTCTATTACTGTTGCTGTTGCAGTGTTAGATGTATTCCCTGCACTATCTTTTGCAGTTGCTTGAATCGTTTCTTGGCCAACGAGATCTATATTTTCCGGTATTGCTACTTTAAATGTGCCATCTGTTGATGTTGTCACTTCCGTAGTATTACCATCTGGGAATGTAATTGTTACGGTACTACCAGGTTCTGCTTGCCCAGTAATTTCTGTACTGTTTGATGTAATTTCATTAAGTACAGGACTATCTGGAGCGATAGTATCTTTAACTGTAACACGTGTTGCTGTTGATGTGTTTTGTGCTGCGTCTCTTTGACGAACGGCTACTGTTTCGCCATTTTGTAATGGTGTCACATTGGATACGTCAGCTGTCCAGTTTCCATTACCATCGGCCACTGTTTCAACGACTTGGCCATTTGGCATTTCTACAAATACATGTGCATTTGGCTCACTTGTTCCGGTAATTGCGTTTGTGCCCGCTTCAATTACGTTCACTTGTGGCGCAGTTGGCGGTGTTGTATCTTCAACAGTCCCTTGAGTGCTGATTGACGTATTTTGAGATGCGTCAGTTTGTGTAACTGTGATTTGATCATTCAGCTGTAATTGTTCACTAGAACCTTCAACAGTCCAAGTGCCGTCTTGATTCACGGTAGCTGTTTTCGTACTGCCATCTTTAAATTGTACTGTAACCATTGCGCCTGGTTCTCCCGTACCATTTATTGTTGTTGTACCGAGCTCAATTGGTAAAATACCTGGCGCATCTGGTGGTGTAGTATCAACGACTTGTGCTGTTGAGGTTGTTGATGTGTTACCAGCTGCATCTGTTGATGTTGCTTGAATGGTATCACCTAATGCTGGTGTTTTTGTATTAAGTGGTACGTCTACCGTCCATGTGCCATCCGCTTGAACCGTTGTTGTTGCTGTTGTGCCATCTCCGAATGTGACAGTAATCGTTGAACCATTTTCACCTTGTCCTGAAATTTTAGTCGTATCTGCTTCAACAGCATTAATGAGTGGTGCATTTGGTGCAACGGTATCTTGAACAATTTCAGTTGCACTACCAGAGTTATTATTACCATCATTTTGAATCGCTACAATTTCATCATTATCTTTTAACGTCACAGAAGTAGGGACGTTAACTGTCCATGTGCCATTACTTCCTACAGTAGTGGTTTGTGTCGTTTGGTTCGGGAACGTCACAGTCACCGTGTTGCCAGCTACGCCTGTTCCTGTAATAGTCTGACTTCCCGCTTCAATCGTATCGATACTCGGTGGGTCTGGAATCGTGATACCTGACACTTGTGTACTGCTTTGAGGAGATTTGTTTCCTGCCGCATCTTGAGTCGTTGCTGTAATCGTGTCCCCAATTTGTAACGTTACAGTAGTTGGAATATTTACAGTCCAGTTACCACTTTGATCTGCTGTGACTTGTGTTGTTGTACCATTCGGATACATGACAGTAACTGTTGCTCCAGGTTCAGCATTAGATCCTGTAATCGTATTTTCAGTATTTGAAACAGGATTAATTGTGACCGCTTCTGGTGCAATGGTATCTTTGACAGTCCCTGTTGACGGTTGTGATTGATTTTTAGCAGCGTCAGTTAGTGTTGCTGTAACAGTATCGTTATGTTTTAATGTCGTACCTGCTGGTGCTGTAACCGTCCACGTGCCATTATCTCCAACTGTTGCTGTGGCTGTTTGGTTATTTGGGAATGTTACAGTAACCGTTGAACCACTTTCCCCTGTACCTGTAACCGTCGTACTACCAGCTTCTATTGGATTAATAACCGGTGCATCTGGTGGTGTTGAGTCTGTATTATTCACGCCTGGCGTTTTATCTGCAATATCAGGTACACCGTCTCCATCATAGTCATAAAAGTCGATATAAGATGTCGCATAGGAGCCTAAGATACGTTTATGTGGTGCACCACCGTCTTTCGTACCAATTAGGCGATTGTCTAAATAATCACTTTCAAGCCAAGATGCAAAATCGAGTCGTGCTTCACTTGTTGTTGTCGCATTTTGATTTACAAGTGTTGCAATTTGTTCCATCGTAACGCCTGGTTTTAAGCCATATGAAATAGTGTAGGCACGGGATTGTCCTAATGCACCATAGAAGACGTTCGCATCTAGCGCACCACGAGCTGAGTTCAATTGTGATAATGTTTGATTTTGCATAATTGAAATTTGCGGTACTGTACTTGTATCTACTAAACCATTTTGATCCATATTAATATTGACATAACGATTACTTGAAATCGGAACACCATACTCATCTGAAACATATAATTTTACTGAGTTTGGATCAATAAATGGAACGAGTTCTTTCGGCACTTGTTCTTTAATATAAAGTAACCAATCATAATCTGTTTGTAAGAAGTTTTCATTCGGTTTAAAGAGGTGTACCGAATTGATTCTATTTTCAGTCTCATTGTAGCGAATTGTATTGACCATACGTCCAGCTACAAAGCCACTCGTTTGCGTTGTTTTTGGTGTTTCCTGATTCAATGTTGGTGTAATTGTGGTTTGTTGAATACTTTCAGCTGCGATTTCTCCATTATTCGTTGTCCAAGTGTGTGTGAGATACACTGGATTGTCATAGTTGTATCCAAGCGATTGTAACGTTTGATTGTTTTTTAGTGTAATCACAACCGAGGAGTTTGTGACCGAACCGATCAATCCACTATTCACCGTACTCCCCGAAATTGGTGCGGACCAGTCTTGACCATTATTCGTTGTGGTCATTTGAACACCGTTAATCGTTACACTTTGAATTTGCGTAAAGAATTCAGGTTGGTTGAATGATAAATGAACTCTACCCCCATTTACAAATTCACTTTGAAGTGTGAGCCATTTCGTTAAGTTTAAATTGATTTGATTTGTAGTTTGATCTCCAACTTGACCAATTCCTGCAAAGCGTAATGATGTACTATCTTTAACAGTTGTCGCGTTATAGCCTAAATCTCGCAGTAAATATAAATATTTCGGATCATCTGGAATTGTGTACGATTGACGATTTGGCTCTGCAACTGTTGTGGCAAACATAGGTGTCGCTGATCTAAATGATGTTAGTGTTGTTGCTTCTGGCGATGTCTGATCGATTTCATTGGATAGATTTTGAATGGCAGAGAACAGTATCGCATCGTTAATTTGTTGATCTGTCGCTGTATTAAAGTCAATTTCCGCACCATCCATCACTTGTTGTGCTTCAGCATCTGTTAAATATTGATTTAAGTAGTCCTCTGTTGCAGCTGCTTTATCGTTCGTAGACGTCGTAGATAAAGCATCTACAAGACCTGATGAAGTCGTTTCTTCATTAGATGCTGTCGTCTTATCTGATTCATTCGTTGTGGGTTCAGTTGACGGTGTTTCAGTTGATGAGGTTTGCGTCTGCTCTTCTGGTGATGTATTTTGCGTTTCTTTAGAAGTTGATGATTCCGTACTATCTTCCGTTGATGCTTCTGTTGATGTATCTTCAGTTGTATTGGATTTAGATGCTGATGGTTTTGTTTCTTCAGTAGAAGGTTGTTCCGAACTTTTTTCTGATTGTGTTGCGTCTTGTGTCGTATTAGCTTCTTCAGTGCTTGGTGTTTCAGTTGTATCTACTGCTTCAGTTGACTGTTCTGTTGATGCTTCTGTACTAGATTCACTAGATGATGCTTCTGGAGATGTCTCTGTTGATGATGGTTCTGTCGACGTTTCTGATGATGGAGTTTCTTCCGGGGATACAGATGTTGTTTCAGTAGGTTGAGCTTCTTCAGTACTTGGTGTCTCTTGAGTAGAATGACCCTCTAAAGTAGGTGATTGCGTGGTTTCGTTGCTTACGTTAGACGGAGTTGCTACGTCTGATGTAGCTTCTGGCTCAGTTGATGATGCTTCTTGAGTCGATGTGTCAGTCGTTACTGTTGTCGCTTGATTTGTGTTGATTTCACTCGCTTCAACATCACGTGGTAATCCAAAAACTAACGTGGATCCAATTAAAATGGATGCAGTACCTATTGTAAATTTGCGAATACTATACTTATTATTACGATTCGGTAAAAAATCTAATCGTTTAACCCCTTTTTTCTTTCTCATATTATTCCTCCTGTTTAGAATCACTACTTCAATATTTATACCCTTTATATAATTTACTAAAAGTTGACGTTTACTATTTATTTGCTTCGACTATAAAATTAAAGTATTAAAGCAATTATATACAATTTGCGATATGAGTTAAACATATTAAGCATTAGATTCTTTAATTATGAAGATGTAATTTCATATTTTAAGTATATAAAAAATTAGAGCTAGGAATAATATCCTAACTCTATTCTCCAATCTATAACATTTTTGGCGTTTTATCGTTAAACTCAAGATATACCTCATCTGGAATGCCCCAATATTCTTTAAAAATATTTTTTTTTCTTATCGTACGGCGATGAATGTTGCATGCGTGACTCAAAAGGCAAACGTGCCATCGAATAATGGGTCATATCAGGGTTGGCCTCAAGCGCACGTTGGACTTTTGAGATACGGTCGTGTTGCGCTACTGTAATCACACTAAATACAAGAATTAAGTAAATTTGCGCGATAACAACTATCCCTAAAAAAGTTTTCATCGGTCTGATGTCAAGTCGTTGTAATAACACCGTATTAATAATAACCCCAATACTATATGCAGGAAAAAAATTCCGTGGCCCTATAGGTTGAACCATAAGTAATGGTGCGATTAAAAAAGGGATTGCACAGACTAGTATTATAGTAGCGTATTTCATCCGTTTCGAATTCATTACACGATACAGTGTGTAAATCATAATGCTAAATAAAAAAAGTGTAACTGTGGTATCGAGAATCGCTACGATAGGTTCCATCCTTAACCGTTCAAATCCAAATGGGATACGTATTAAGTAACCATATATTGGCGTAACTGATAAACTTGACATCAAAAACCCTTTCATTGTCATTTTCAACTGACTTTGATAAACATATACCATTAACAGAATAGACATGACAGTAATCAATAAAATTGAGTTGAATACGACTTGTTGTGGAAATTGTGTGACTAATGTTCCAATCGTTTTCGCAAACATCCCCTGTTCTTCATCTGAGACTTTCTGATAAGAAGATTCACCAGCTAAAATAGTGCGATAATTCGGGCTTGAAAACATGAGTATTGCGCCAACAATGGCTAATCCAAATGCGATATAGATATATCGTGCGATATGACGACGTCTGAACCATTGCACTATAATTAATACGCCAAGGAGTAACACATGAAACAATGTATGATTCTCCATAAACCATTGCCCTATTAAAGCAATCAAACACATGATCCCTTGTTCTAATTTCGTTAGCTTAATACCTTTTAAAATACGTATACTATACATTAATAAAAACAATGTACAGATCGTTACAGGCACATAGTTATAAAAACCGGCAAACCAACCATACGTTTGACTGTATATCGCAACAGGAATGATTAATAGCCACATCCATGTTGATATGTAAAAAAATGTGCGATATTGGGTTGTTTCTGTGATATCTTCCACTAATTGCACGATGACTTTAATCAATAATATCGAGAAAAGTGCGTATGTAATATAACGAAAAAGTGACACACGAACTGCAATCACTTCTAAAGTATTGCCCAGATAGCGCCCATTTAAGTCAGCATAAAACGTTGTTAACATCTCAATCCCATAAGCATTCGCCCATTCTAAATCATCATGAACCAGTGGCATTAACATGGCCATAATAATGTAAAACACGATGCTATACCATACTAAATGATAATGCTTTATATATTGTATCATTGATATATTCCTCTATTTTTGATGTTGAAATTGAAATATGTCTACCTATATTAAGTATGAGATAAGCAAGGAAAATAAGCGATGTAAACATAGCGAGATCATTATTGACGCCTTCCTCATCACTTACTCCCCTTGCTTTACATATATTATTGCATATACGAACTTAGTACCATGTTAATTAGTTAATCGGTGCGCCACCTGTGATACCATAAACTTGACCTGTGATGTAACTTGCATTTTCTGAAGCAAGTAATACATATACATCTGCAAGTTCAACTGGTTGTCCTGCACGTTGTAAAGGTTGGTTTTGACCAAACTCTGGAATATTTTCTTGAGGTTGACCACCGCTAATTTGAAGGGGTGTCCAAATCGGACCAGGTGCTACAGCGTTCACTCGGATACCTTTAGGTCCAAGTTGTGCCGCAAGTCCTTTAGTTAAAGATACATTACATGATTTTGTCATCGCGTAATCAAGTAAATGACCGCTTGGTTTCATCGCTTGAATTGATGACGTTAAAATAATACTTGAACCCGCTTCTAAATAATTCAATGCTTCTTGAATCGCATATACAGTTGAGAATACATTGACTTCAAATGTATCTGTTAATTGTTTAGGGTCTAATTTTTGAATATCATATTCATACTGTTGCATTCCGGCATTTAAAACTAAAATATCTAAACCACCTAACGCTTCATGTGCATCTTTTACCATTTGTTTCGCGTACGTCGCATCACGTAAATCGCCTGGTAATAACACGGCTTTTTGACCTGTCTTTTCAACAACGGCTTTTACATCTTCAGCATCAACTTGTTCGTCAGGATGATAAGCAATAGCAACATCCGCACCTTCTTTCGCATAAGCAATCGCAGCTGCACGGCCAATACCAGAATCAGCACCCGTAATCAGCGCTTTTTTACCTACAAGTTTTTCAGCGCCTTTATAAGTTTCTTCACCACAATCAGGTACTGGTGTCATCTCACGTTGAATGCCTGGGTACGGTTGAGGTTGTTGCTCAAATTTATCATTAAAAAATTGATTTACTGGATTTTGTTTTGCCATTTGTAAAAACCTCTCTTTATTATTTTTTTATAGTATTCCCCTAATACACATCCTAAAACGTTATACGTTTGTATGCTTACGTCTTAACCACTGCTCAACCATACGAAACTCTTCGAAATCCTCATTGGTATACATCGGTATGCCATAATCCTTTAACTGCGTACGTACAAATAACTGCACAGATTTCGGTAAATAATATAAAACTCCAGGATAATAACGTTTGTAAAAGGCTAAACGATAATCTTGAACCAATTGTTCCGCTTCAACTGGGATACCTTCCACTAAATATTCAGCAACAGATCTTCCCACCTGTTTTAAAATATATAATGCATAAAAATCAAGACGTATGTTTGTCCCCCATTTTATCTTCGTAGGATGAAGTGCTCTATTTTTTAAAGGCAATCCTAATCGATATGTTTCATTTTCGATTTCGACTAATAGTTGTTGTTGAACATTCAGAAATGATTCTGATGTTTTCACGGATTTTATCGCATCATTCACATAGTTTGGGTAGCGTTGACAAGCGATATGTGTATGTCCTACTGCCGTAAGTCCTAGTGTATGTGGCAAATTCACCATTCCTGCTATACGTTGTTCTGCTTCAATACGAGTCATACTCATAGTTTTAGGATTAAGCTGAAGTCCTGTCACAAGATAATGCGTATTGAAATAGTCCTTATAAAAAATCGCACCGATTGCGTAATAATCCGACGTAATCTTAGGAAAATGGGTGTCTAAAATATTGGTTTTAATCAATTTACTGTCCATGTGATCGAACATATCATACTGATGCATCGATTCAGAACCAAAGTCGAGTGATACTTTATCCATGTCTCCAGGAGTCAAAGCCATCGCTGATAGATTCGATAGATCACCACTGAAATTAAGTGTTTTCACATCATGCCCCATTATGTTATGAAGTTGCCAAATTTTTATTCCTTTTTGGCAAACTAATGTGGCATGTGTTCGATGTTCGATACTTTGTTTCGTCTTTTCAGAGACTTTAAGCCTCATTTCTATCCTGTCATAATATTGGCCGCATAATGTAGATAACGCTTCAGCAACCAAATCCTCTCGCACCTCAATAGGATCTGCCATTTCAAAACGAATCTTACCTTCATGGACATCATCGTGATACTCTGCTTGAATGATACCTTGTTCATTCACAATATGTTCAAATACAATCCGTGACATTTCATACACCTCAACTATTCACAATTAACCTTATCATAACGCGCTGATATTAACACAGAATTAAAAAATGTAAATGCATTTTAAAGATAAAAAATCATTTTTACACATTAATCATTTATATCTCTAATATAACGAACTTTTAATGTTTAACTTCATTCAAATAGGAAAAATGATTAGAAAAGGGTCTGGACGCTTCATCTTATAGATAAGAGGATGTGTCGTTATCCATCGAGATGTTACAGCCAATCCTTGAGACTTGTTCAATATGGTCCGACTCCTATTCATTATTGAAAGGGGAAAATTTGAATTATGTCTAATCCAAAAGATAAAGATCTTGAACAATTTCGTAAAACTGATGATGAACAAGCCATGACAACAAATCAAGGCTTGAAAATGTCTGAGGATGAAAATACGTTAACTTTAGGAGACCGTGGTCCAAGTTTACTCGAAGATTTTCATTTCAGAGAAAAAATTACTCATTTTGACCATGAACGCATTCCTGAACGTGTTGTACACGCAAGAGGTTATGGTGCACATGGTGAATTTGAACTTTATGAAGATTTATCTGAATATACTTATGCGAATTTCTTAACAGACACAAGCAAAGTGACACCACTTTTCGTACGTTTTTCAACAGTTCAAGGGTCAAAAGGCTCACCAGATACAGTACGTGACGTTAGAGGGTTCGCAACTAAATTCTACACAGATCAAGGTGTATTTGACTTAGTGGGTAATAATATTCCTGTTTTCTTCATCCAAGATGCGATTAAGTTCCCTGATTTAATTCATGCAGTGAAACCAGAGCCTCATAACGAAATGCCTCAAGGTGGTTCAGCGCATGACACATTCTGGGACTTTTTCGCTCAAAATCCAGAATCTACACATACTGCAGTATGGAATATGAGTGACCGTGGTATTCCGAAAAACTTTAGACAAATGGAAGGATTCGGTGTAAATACATTCCGTCTTGTTAATAAAGAAGGTAAATCTCATTTTGTTAAATTCCACTGGAAACCTGTATGGGGACTTGAATCTATGGTTTGGGATGAAGCACAAATTGTATCTGGTAAAAACATCGATTTCCATCGTCAAGATTTATATGAATCTATCGAAAAAGGAGATTATCCTGCTTGGGAATTAGGTTTACAACTCATTCCAGAAGAGGACGAATTCAAATACGATTTCGATATATTAGATCCAACAAAAATTTGGCCGGAAGATGAGGTACCCGTTAAAATCGTTGGTAAGATGACATTAAATCGTAATGTGGACAACGTATTCGCTGAAACAGAACAAGTCGCATTTCATCCTGGACATATCGTACCTGGTATTGATTTTTCAGATGATCCATTATTACAAGGTCGTTTGTTCTCATATACAGATACTCAAATTTCACGATTAGGCGGTCCAAACTTCCATCAAATTCCAATCAACCGTCCAATCAATCCGGTACACAATAATCAACGTGACGCGATGCATCAAATGAATATCCATCAAGGTCAAACATCTTACCATAAAAATGCGTTAAACAATAATGACCCTCATACTGTGTCACGTGAAGAAGGCGGATTTGAACATTATCAAGAAAAAGTTGAAGGTCACAAAGTACGCCGTCGTAGCGAAAGCTTTAAAGACTATTATTCACAAGCAAGATTATATCTGAACAGCTTGACTGAACCTGAATATAATCATACTGTTGATGGCTTTTCATTTGAATTAGGTAAATGTAAATCTGTCATGGTTAAACAAAATGCAGTGAATCAATTAAATAAAGTCTCTCGCGACCTTGCAGAACGTGTTGCGAAAAATATTGGCGTTGAAGTTCCTGAAGAAAACGAAGAAGTGAAGTCAGACCAAAAAGATTCAAAATTAACAATGGAAAAATTTGAACGTCCATTACGTGCACATTCTGTCGCAATCGTAGTTGACGGCGACATTAGCGATGAGACATTAAAAGCATATGCTAAAGTGATGAGCGATAAACAATTAAACTATGCCTTTGTTTCAGATCAACCGCGTAATATTGAAAAAGATTTTGGTATTACTGAAACATTTGATACCGTTCATCCAACATTATTTGATAGCTTAATTGTACTATCAGACAACACTAAAATCTTTAACGAAACAGAATTATTTGCTGAAATGACTTTTAAACATTTCAAACCACTTGTACTTTCTGAACAAGCAGCAAAAGCGTTAGAAAATAGTAAAGTGGATACTACACAACCCGGCGTGTTTGTTTCAGATGAACCAGATACAATTGTAACTGCATTTGAAAAACCACGTTACTGGGATCGTGCTTAATCTTAATATGAGGTGACAAGTATATGGATTTACAAAAGTTTCATGAGGACATTAAAGGCTACACACAAGACACACAACCTGGATCAGAAAAAGATATGGATCCAAAACCCATTGTTGAACTAGACAGCTATAAACCAGCTGGAAAATTAAAAGGTAAAGTCGCACTCATTACGGGTGGCGATTCAGGTATTGGTCGTTCTGTAGCGATTCATTTCGCTAAAGAAGGTGCAAATGTTGCTATCGGTTATCTCAATGAACATATTGACGCAGAAGATACTGTAAAACGCCTTGAAGAACTTGGCGTTAAAGCAAAAGCGTATGCACATGATTTACGTAACGCAGATGAAGCGAAAGTGTTAATTGATAAAGTGGTAGAAGAATTTGGTGGACTCAATATTTTAGTTAATAATGGTTCTGTCCAATTTCCAAAAGACCATTACGAAGATGTGACACCAAAACAAATTCAAACTACTTTTGAAACTAATATCTTCGGCATGATGTACTTATCACAAGCCGCATTACCACACTTATCTAGCGGGGATAAAATCATCAATACGACAAGTGTAACTGCTTATCGTGGTTCAGATCATTTAATTGATTATTCATCTACAAAAGGTGCAATCGTGTCATTTACACGTTCACTCGCGACATCATTGATGGACAAAGGTATTTATGTCAATGCCGTAGCACCAGGACCTATTTACACACCTTTAATCCCTGCAACTTTTGATGCGGACAAAGTGGAAAACCAAGGTAGTGAAACACCAATGGGACGTCGAGGCCAACCTGCAGAACTCGCACCTTCATACGTTTTTCTAGCATCAACAGATAGCTCTTATATGACAGGTCAAACATTGCACCTTAACGGCGGAGACTATTTAAGTTCATAATATAATGAAAAACCCTTCGAAGTAGCACCGACTACTTTGAAGGGTTTTTTTCATCTATAAATGTTATTAAGAATTTGAATCTTGTTTATGTTGTCTTCTTGTAAATCGTGCAAGCAATCCTACGCCAAGCAGTGACGCAATGATACCTGTGCGCGCTGAAGGTTGCGTAGTACCTGTTTCAGGGAGTCGTTGCACATCATTAGACTTATGATGCGTTTGATTTTGACGATCCATCATATCCGTCTTCGTCTCTACGCTAGAAGATGAAGTTATTGCTGAAGCATGCGGTCTAGATGTTGTTTCATTCACACTGTGAGATGGTGTAGATTGAACGTTTTGATGTTCAGATTCTCCTACCATTTCTTCTTGTAGTACACTTTGTTCTGACTCTAATATGATTGAACCATGATGTTCAACGTTTTCCCCTTGAGTTTTTGGTGTATCAGAACTATCTGATAGTGATTCTTCTGGTTCTGTTTGAGTGTCAGGATTTGCTTCCGGTTCTGCTAGCGTACCAGTATTTTCTTCCGACTCTTCCACTGTTGAATTTTCTGATTCTGTTGGCGTATCAGGATCTACTTCCGGTTCCGTTGGTGTGTCAATGTTTTCTTCTGACTCTTCTACTGTTGAATTTCCTGATTCTGTTGGTGTATCAGGATTTACTTCCGGTTCCGCTGGTGTGTCAATATTTTCTTCTGATTCTTCTACTGTTGGATTTTCTGATTCTGTTGGTGTATCAGGATTTGCTTCCGGTTCCGTTGGTGACGAATCTTCTGGTTGTTCAGGTGTTATCGCTATTACGTTAGCTTGTACAGGTTCTGATATATTTTGTTGTGTATCACGAACTGTAACTGTAATCGTTTCTTCACCTTTGAGATGAACATTTTCTGGAATCGCGACTTCATAACTGCCGTTGGCTCCTACTGTGCCTGTTGCTGTTGTGCCGTCTGGGAACGTAATCGTCACTGTGCTTCCTGGCTCTCCTGTTCCTGTAATTGATGTCGCGTCTGACGTTACTTCATTCACTGTTGGTGCTTCTGGTGCTGTTGTATCTACTACTGTTGTTGATGTGCTTGGTGACGCGTTTCCTGTTGCGTCTGTTATTGTCACTTGTAGTCCTTCGCCACCGTTAAGGTCAACGTTGTCTGGAATCACAACTTCGTAACTTCCATCTTCCGCTACTGTGCCTGTCGCTGTGCTACCATCTGGGAACGTAATCGTCACTGTGCTTCCTGGCTCGCCTGTTCCTGTAATTGATGTCGCGCCTGACGTTACTTCATTCACCGTTGGTGCCTCTGGTGCTGTTGTATCTACTACTGTTGTTGATGTGCTTGGTGACGCGTTTCCTGCCACGTCTGTTGTTGTCACTTGTAGTCCTTCGCCACCGTTAAGATCTACACCACTTGGAATCGCCACTTCAT
>NZ_JABANU010000033.1 GCF_016238445.1 Staphylococcus canis | reverse complement strand
ATATCAATTACTATAATAACGTAAGAAGAAAAGTAAATTTAAAAGGCAAGACTCCTGTTGAATACAGAAATCTTGCCTTAGGAAAATAGCTTAATCAAAAAGTTCAACTTTTTGGGTTCACTACAAATACTTCAACCTTTCACTATTTTTATTAATACTGATCGTATTGATCACGTTTTTTATTATTTTCTCCCCATGCTTCAATACCAAATAAATTAATTTCTAAATTCTCAGGCTTAAAGATTGGGCGTTTACCTTCTTTACGTTGTCTTTGATAATCTTTCGTCACGGCAAAAGCGATATTAGATAATCCTATAATGGCAACTATATTCACAATAGCCATTAATCCCATAAATACATCAGCTGTACTCCAAACTGTCTCTGTTTTAATTACAGCACCCATAAATACAAGTACAACAACTAAGCAACGGAAGATGAACAAGATAACTTTATTATTAGATAAGAATTCAATATTTGCTTGACCATAATAGTAGTTACCAACAACGCTTGAGAATGCAAATAATGTAATAGCAACTGTCAAGAAAACGCCACCCATACTCCCTAAGTGTTCGTTCAAAGCCGTTTGCGTTACTGCCACACCTTGAGGTGCATTTTCTCCAAATTTTAATCCTGAATAAAGTAATATCATAATCGCTGTGGCTGTACATACTAAAATCGTATCAAAGAATACACCAAGTGATTGGATTAACCCTTGCTTAACAGGATGTGAAACTGCTGCAGTCGCGGCAGCATTTGGTGCTGAACCCATACCTGCTTCGTTAGAGAATAATCCTCGTTTAATACCTTGTAACACTGCAAAACCTACAGCACCACCTGCTGCTTGATTTAAACCAAATGCACTTTTAATAATTGTAGAAATCATCGGTATAATTTGATCGAAGTTAAATAATAAAATACCAAGTACCATAATAATATAGATAATTGCCATCACAGGTACAATAACAGATGATAACTTCGCAATACTACGCACACCACCAAAGATAACGATACCTGTGATAATAGCTAAAATAATTCCTGTAATAACTGGACTAACATGATACTGTGTATTTAAAGATTCAGCTATCGTATTAGACTGTACAGTGTTAAATACAAAGGCAAAAGTCACTGTTATTAATACAGCAAAAAGCGTCCCTAACCAACGTTGATTTAAACCTTTAGTAATGTAATAAGCTGGACCACCACGGAAACCGCCGTCTTTATCGTGTACTTTATAAACTTGTGCTAAAGTCGCTTCTATAAATGCACTGGCTGCACCTATAATTGCGATAATCCACATCCAAAAAACTGCACCAGGTCCTCCTAATACAATCGCAGTCGCTACGCCTGCAATATTACCTGTTCCTACACGTGACCCTGCACTAATCGCAAATGCTTGAAATGGAGAAATCCCTTTTTCTCCTGAATCTAATGTTTCCGGTTTTTCAGTAAGTGCTCGAAACATTTCAGGAAGCCATCGAATCTGGACGAACTTCGAACTAATCGTAAAGAAAAAGCCCGCCGTTAACAATAATCCAATGAGATATTGTGACCAAATAAGATCATTACCAACCTGTATAAATGTTTTAAACCAACCCGGAATTAAATTATCAAAATCTTGCACATTAATCCCTCTTTACTATTTAAATTTGCACATTTTTCTTTTTACGCCTAAATGTATTCTATCATTGTTACAGTAATGTGACTATTTATTTTTTAATTCTATGATTTCAAAATGACAAAAAGCGAGATGAAAACTCTATATATCATAAGTTATAAAAGAGTCTTCATCTCGCTAAAATCAAGCATATGCTATGCACTTTTTATAAACAAAAACTTTATATTTTAATATACTTGAAGTGCTAAAATATCTCCAAATTTTTCAGTTTCAACAATAAAAGTACCATTCGTATATTGTTCAGATAGATGAATATCATTAATTTTCCCTTCTTGAATGTTTTGGCGAGAAATCAAACGATAAAACTCATCATTATCATGACATACTGTAGCATCAACAATTCTATGCGGTTGCTTTTTTAATTCTTTGAGTAATGTAATGCCTCTTTGGGCGCGTTTTGCGATTTGTAACACTTGATAATCAACTCGTTTTAAAGCACCACGTTGCGTTACCATTAGTAAGGTTTCACCAGATTGAATTGTATTCATCATTACAACATGATCTTCTTCTTTCAAGTTAATTGCTTTTACTCCCATCGTACGTAAACCAGTTTCTTGAAGTTCTGTATGAGGATATGTTAGCGACATTCCTGTATACGTTAGTAACGTAATCATTGTATTTTTATCTTCTTCCTTGATTTTAGTTACTGATACAATTTCATCATCTTGTTTGAGTTTCATAGCTACGAGTGGCTTATTCACACGTGTTGATTTAAAAGCAGATAATGCACTTTTCTTAATCATACCATTTCGAGTCGTTGTGATAATCATTTCATTTCCTGTTAATTGATTAAATACAAAACAATTAATAATATACTCGTCTTCATCAATCGGTACAATTTGAGATATATGTTGACCGAGTTCTTTCCACTTAATATCTGCTAACTTATGAACAGGAATATACAAGTATCGACCTTTATTGGTAAATACAAGCGTAGTATCTTGAGTGTTTACTTCTAAAATTTTAAGCACTTGATCATTCTCTTTTAGTCCAATTTCCTCTCTACCACTTGCATTATAACTTCTTAAGGATGTTCGTTTGATATACCCTTCATATGTGAGACTCATCATTACTGTTTCACTCGGTACAATCACTTCTTTATCTATTTTGATTTCACTGATTTCAGATTCGATAGCTGATAAACGTGGTGTCTTAAATTGCTTTTTAATCTCATTCAGCTCTGTTTTAATGACATCTAATAATGCTTCGTGATTATCTAAAATATGACGTAATTGATTAATTTGATTTTCTAGCTCAGCATGTTCATCTTCTAACGCCACAATATCTGTATTTGTTAAACGATAAAGTTGTAACATGACAATCGCTTCTGCTTGCGCTTCAGTAAAATCATAAGTCGACACTAAATTATCTTTAGCATCTTTTTTATTTTTTGAATTACGTATTGTTGCGATGACTTCATCTAATATCGACAGAGCCTTCATTAAACCTTCCACAATATGCATACGTGTTTCAGCATTTTTCAAATCATATTGCGTCCGTCGTGTAACAACTTCAATTTGATGATTAATATAGCTGTCTAGTATTGCTTTAAGTCCCATTAATTTAGGACGACCTTCACTAATCGCCACCATATTAAAGTTATAAGTCACTTGTAAATCTGTATTTTTATATAAGTAATTCAAAATAGACGTTGTATTAACATCTTTTTTAACTTCAATGGCGATTCTCAATCCGCTTCTGTCTGTTTCATCGCGAACTTCAACAATACCTTCAACTTTTTTATCAGCACGTAATTCATCTATTTTCTTAACCAGTGCACTTTTATTCACTTCATAAGGTATTTCAGTCACTATAATTTGATTACGTCCATTACGTAAAGCTTCTTCTTCAGTTTTAGCTCGAATGACAATTTTACCTTTGCCTGTTTCATATGCTTTTTGAATACCATCAATACCTTGCACGATGCCACCAGTCGGAAAATCTGGTCCTTTCACATATTTCATTAATTGTTTAACTGTTAAATCAGGATTATCAATAAACTTTAACGTTGCACTTATTACTTCTGCTAAATTATGTGGTGGAATATCTGTTGCATAACCAGCCGAAATTCCTGTTGATCCATTAACAAGCAAATTAGGAAAACGTGCAGGCAATACCATAGGTTCCATTTCTGTATCATCATAGTTCGGTACATAATCAACAGTATTTTTATTTAAATCACGTAACAATTGTTCTGAGAGTAAACTTAACTTTGCTTCTGTATAACGCATTGCAGCGGGAGGATCGTTATCAATACTCCCGTTATTGCCATGCATTTCAACAAGCACATGGCGTAATTTCCAATCTTGACTTAAACGTACCATTGCATCATAAACAGAAGTATCACCATGGGGGTGCAATTGGCCGATAACATCCCCAACTGTTTTCGCACTTTTACGGTAGTTTTTATCGTAAGTATTACCATTGGAATACATTGAAAATAGAATACGTCGTTGAACAGGTTTCAAACCATCTCTTACGTCGGGTAAAGCACGTTCTTGAATAATATATTTACTATATCTACCAAAGCGATCGCCTAAAACATCTTCTAATGGTAAATTCTGGATGACTTCACTCATTCTACATCCTCCTCTTCCATTGAATCTTCATTGAGTAGTTGTATTTCATCTTTTTCTAAAATACTTTGATCTTCTTGCATTCCAAATTGAACGTGACGTTCGATCCATTCTCTTCTTGGCGCTACTTTATCGCCCATAAGCGTTGAAACACGTTTTGAAGAGCGTACTTCATCTTCAATTTGTACTCGAATTAATGTTCTTGTTTCAGGATTCATCGTTGTTTCCCATAATTGATCCGGGTTCATTTCACCAAGACCTTTATATCGTTGTAAAGAAAAGCCTTTACCTAATTTCTTTTGGAGTTGTTCTAATTCTTCATCTGTCCAAGCATATTCCACTTGTCGTTTTTTACCCTTACCTTTTTCTAGTTTATAAAGCGGTGGTAATGCGATAAATACCCGACCTTCAGCAACTAAAGGTCTCATATATTTAAAGAAGAATGTAAGTAGTAATACTTGAATATGGGCGCCGTCTGTATCCGCATCTGTCATTATAATGATACGATTGTAATTACTGTCTTCAATTTTAAATTCATTACCAACACCCGCACCAATTGTATGAATAATCGTATTGATTTCCTCATTTTTAAAAATATCTTCAAGTTTTGCTTTTTCTGTATTGATAACCTTACCGCGTAGAGGTAAAATCGCTTGGAACTTACGGTCACGACCTAACTTAGCTGAACCACCTGCAGAGTCACCCTCTACTAAATAGAGTTCATTTTTAGCGGTGTTTTTACTTTGTGCTGGTGTAAGCTTACCTGAAAGTAAAGTATCTTTGCGCTTGTTCTTTTTACCAGATCTCGCATCTTCACGTGCTTTTCTTGCCGCTTCACGTGCTTGCTGTGCTTTTACAGCTTTTTTCACTAGAGACTTAGATAATTGCCCTTTTTCTTCAAGGTAGAACGGTAATTTATCTGTCATCACAGCCTCTACAGCACTCCTAGCCTCAGTCGTACCTAATTTAGATTTTGTTTGACCTTCAAATTGAAGTAATTCTTCAGGAATTCTCACTGAAATAATCGCAGTTAAACCTTCACGAATATCATTACCTTCTAAATTTTTATCTTTAGTTTTCAATTCGCCAAGACGTCTCGCATAATCATTAAACACGCGAGTCATCGCAGTTTTAAAACCAACCTCGTGTGTACCACCATCTTTTGTACGCACATTATTTACAAAACTCATGATGCTTTCTGAATATTGATCGTTATATTGAAATGCAACATCTACTTCAATACCATTGGATTCACCTTGGAACAAGGCAACATCATGTAGCACTTCTTTACCTTCATTAACGTAACTTACAAAAGCTTTAATACCTTCTTCATAATGATAGACTTCTACACGTTCTTTACCTACCCTTTTATCTTCTAGTGTTATTTTAAGATCTTTTAATAAGAAGGCAGATTCTTGTAGTCTTTCGCTTAATATATCGAAATTAAATTGTGTTGTATTTTTAAAGATTTCTGGATCTGGTTTAAAAGTAACGATTGTACCACGTTGACGTGTTTTTCCTTTTTTAATAAGTTTCGTCTGAGGAATACCACCATGTGCAAACTGCTGCTCAAATTTTTGGCCATCTCGATTAATTTCAACAGTAAGCCATTCACTTAATGCATTCACAACAGAAGCACCAACACCATGAAGGCCACCAGATGTTTTATATCCCCCTTGTCCAAATTTACCGCCAGCGTGTAATACTGTAAAAATTACCTCTACAGTCGGTTTACCTGATTGATGCGTACCTGTCGGCATTCCACGGCCATTATCAGCAATAGTAATACTTTCATCTTTATTGATTGTGACACGAATTTCATTACCATAACCATTTAAAATTTCATCTACAGAATTATCAACAACTTCATATACTAAGTGATGTAATCCGCGTTTATCTGTAGAACCTATATACATCCCCGGTCTTTTTCTAACAGCTTCAAGTCCTTCTAATACTTGAATCGAGTCATCTGAGTAGTTGTTAGTGTGTTTTGCTGACACGTCGTTCCCCTCCTACAAACATACGTTCGTTATTAAAACTATACAATAGATATTCTTATATAAAACCTAGAAAAATGCAAGTACAAATGATAGATACTCGTTGTTAACTCTATTGAAATGCACGTATAGCATCTAATACAATTACCTTAAACATGTCTTTGAATTTGAAGTAAAATAATTCTACTTTGTCCCCTTTATGCAATGAAATATTTTAATGAATCACATGATATGACAACACAATTTTGAATAAATTATGTTAATATATGAGTAGGTACTAAAAGGATGTGATCACATATGATGGCATTGATTATCACCATCATTATCAGTTATTTAATTGGTTCAATACCAAGTGGTGTATTAATTGGAAAAATTTTTTTTAATATTGATATTAGAGAACATGGAAGCGGAAATACTGGAGCTACAAATAGCTTCCGAGTATTAGGAAAACCAGCAGGATTTGCAGTTACATTTTTAGATATATTTAAAGGATTTATCGTTGTGTTTTTACCATTATTATTCCATATAGATATACATGGTCTATTTATTGGTATTTTTGCAATCCTTGGTCATGTATACCCAATTTACCTTAAATTTAAAGGTGGCAAAGCGGTTGCTACAAGTGCGGGTGTTTTATTAGGTGTGAATCCACTACTATTTGTCATTCTCATTGCGGTATTTTTCATTATTTTATACTTATCAAAATATGTTTCACTATCAAGCATAATTGCAGCACTTAGTTGTTGTATCGGTTCTTTTTTCATTCAAGATTATCTATTGTTAATTGTGAGCATCGTAGTATCAGGATTACTGATTTACCGTCACTCCAGTAACATTAAACGAATTATTAAAGGTACTGAACCTAAAATCAAATGGATGTAATCATAAAATTTTAAATTCTTTTTGAAACACTATAAAATGGTAAACATATATTGAAGATGTGAAAGGAGTATATTTATGAAAATAGAACTAACAGACAACGCTGTAAAATGGTTTAAAGAGGAATTAGACTTACCTGAAGATGGCAAAGTTTTACAATTTTACGTACGTTACGGTGGTGAATTCCAACTTAAACAAGGATTTAGCCCTGCATTTAATGTAGAATTCGAAAAAGATATTGATGAGATTGGTTATGTTGAAGATTATAACGGCTTAAAACTTGTTGTAGCAGAAAAAGATGTTTGGTATTACGAAGATCACACGCTTCAAATTGATGTAAATGATGATGAAATTATGTATCAAGCTGAAGCACATACCGCTTAATCGATGATATTTCCATCATATTAAAAACAATAAATGAATCCATAGATCAGGACTAAAGGCATACTTTAGTCCTGATTTTTGCTTAAAGATCATATATTTAGCGCTCACTCATTTCTTCATTTTCCTCATTTTGATTGCGCTCATTGACACTGTGATAAATATCATACCACTCTGGAAATGCCTTATCGAGTCTCACAGGCTTGTGTGTATCTTTTGTAATAATGACATTATCAGTATAGCCTGTTGTAGCAAGCTCCCCATTCTCACTATATACCTCATATTGATAACGAGAACGCAACTTTGAAAATTTTGATACCCATGTTTTGATTTTAACTTTTTCAGGATATTTAACGCTTTTTTTATAATCAATATGCATTGAAACTACGGGTGATACAATGCCTGATTGCTCCATTTCTGCATAATTTAAACCTAACTTACGAATATAATCTGTCCGTGCAACTTCAAACCATGTTGCATAATTCCCATGATAAATCACACCCATTTGATCAGTTTCTTGATAGCGTGTTTCGATTTCTGTTAACGAATAAATCATAAAAGGCCTTCTTTCTAAACTATAGATTCACTCCGCCTAAAAATTTTAAAATAAAAAGATGCGAGAGATAAGATAGCATTAAAGCATCATACTATATGAAACGAGACTAGGACATCGTTAAAGGAAAACTCCTTATTCACAATATCCTATTTCTCGAATCATACATATTCTATCATAGTCATGGATGCTTAAGCGACGATTTATCAGTCACTTAAATGATTACGTATCATATCTCTTCACATCTGTGAAAAACAACTTTATTTTATTGTGCTAATTTTTTACGTAAAACTAATTGTAAAATACCGCCATGGCGATAGTAGTCAATTTCAACATTTGAATCGAATCTTGCTTTCGCTTGGAAATTAACAACAGATCCATCTTCTTTTGTTGCTGTTACATTTACTGTATCTCCTGGTTTGATATTCTCATCAATATCTACTGCAATGCTTTCTTTGCCATCTAAACCTAAAGTATCTGCTGATTCACCTTCTAAGAATTGAAGTGGTAATACACCCATCATCACTAAGTTTGAGCGGTGAATACGTTCATAACTTTGAGCAATAACTGTTTTAACACCTAATAAGTTTGTACCTTTAGCAGCCCAGTCACGAGATGATCCCATACCATAATCATGACCTGCTAATACTGCAAGACCTGTACCATCTTGTTTATATTTCATAGCCGCGTCAAAGATAGGCATTACTTCACCTGTTGGCCAATAAGTTGTAAAGCCACCTTCAGTTCCTGGTGCTAATTGGTTTTTAATACGAATGTTCGCAAATGTACCACGTACCATTACTTCGTGATTACCACGTCTAGAACCATATGAGTTAAAGTCACGTGGTGATACACCGTTTTCTAGTAAATATTTTCCAGCTGGTGTATCTTTACCGATTGCACCTGCAGGCGAAATATGGTCAGTTGTAACTGAGTCACCAAATTTACCCATAATACGAAGTCCTTTTAACGGCTCAATATTTCCAGGCTCTTTAGATAGTCCTTGGAAGAATGTAGGGTTTTGAATGTATGTTGACTTAGGATCAAAATCATATAATGGCGCATCAGTTGTGTCAATTTGATTCCATAATTCATTATTATCATAAACACTCTTATATTCTTCTTTAAATAGTTCTGGAGTTACAGTGCTTTCTACTGTATCTGCAACTTCTTTAATTGTTGGCCAAATGTCTTTAAGGTAGACATCTTCACCATTTTTGTCTTTACCTAATGATTCATTTTGCAAATCAATGTCCACTGTTCCAGCTAATGCGTAAGCTACAACAAGTGGTGGTGATGCTAGGTAGTTCGCTTTCACTAATGGGTGAATACGACCTTCAAAGTTACGGTTACCTGATAGTACAGATGTAACAAGTAAGTCTTCTTCAGCAATTGCGGCTTCAATTTCTTCAAGTAAAGGACCTGAGTTACCAATACATGTTGTACAACCGTAACCAACTAAGTTAAATCCTAATTGATCTAAGTAGTCTTGAAGACCTGCATCGCGTAAGTAACCTGTTACTACTTTTGAACCTGGTGCTAATGATGTTTTAACATACTCAGGCACTTTTAATCCTTTTTCTACAGCATTTTTCGCTAATAAACCTGCACCTAACATTACATAAGGGTTAGATGTATTTGTACATGATGTAATTGCGGCGATAGCAATATCTCCAGTCTTCATTTCAGAAGTAGAGCCATCTTTAAATTGAATTGTAGCTTTTTTATCAAATTCCGCTTCAGTTAAACCATGACCTTGGTTACCAGCTGGTGCTGTTACTGATTTTTCAAATTCTTTCTTCATGTCGCTTAAGAAAATTAAGTCTTGAGGACGTTTTGGACCTGATAATGACGCTTCAACAGTTGATAAATCTAAATCAACAATATCAGTGTAGTTAGGTTCTTCAGCTACATCAAAGAATAAATGATTTTCTTTTAAATATTTTTCAACTGTCTCAATATGTGATTCTGAACGTCCAGTTAATCGTAAATATTTTAAAGTTTCATCATCAACTGGGAAGAAACCACATGTTGCACCATATTCAGGTGCCATATTAGCAATAGTTGCGCGGTCAGCTAGTGGTAATTTATCAACACCAGGACCAAAGAACTCAACAAATTTTCCAACTACTCCTTTTTTACGTAACAACTCTGTAACACGTAAAGCAAGATCTGTTGCTGTAGCACCTTGAGGTAATTCATTTGTAAGACGCACGCCGATAACTTCTGGAATTGGGAAGTATGATGGTTGTCCAAGCATACCTGCTTCAGCCTCAATACCACCAACACCCCAACCTAATACACCTAGGCCGTTAATCATTGTTGTATGTGAGTCTGTACCTACTAATGTATCTGGGAATGCAACGTTTTCACCATTTTCTTCTCTAACATGTACAACATTAGCTAAATATTCTAAGTTAACTTGGTGCACAATACCAGTTGCTGGTGGAACAGCATTATAATTATCAAATGCTTTTGTTGCCCAGTTTAAAAATTGATAACGTTCAAAGTTACGTTCAAATTCTAACTTCATATTACGTTCTAATGCTTCTGGATTAGCATAGCTATCTACTTGAACTGAGTGGTCAATAACTAAATCAACTGGAACCTCAGGGTTGATTTTAGATAAATCTCCACCCACATCATCCATCGCTTTACGTAAAGAAGCTAAGTCTACAACCGCCGGAACACCTGTAAAGTCTTGTAAAATAACGCGTGAAGGTTTAAATGGCACTTCACCTTTTTCATTTTCTTTACCGAATGTTGAAAGCGCTTTAATATGATCGTCAGTAATAACGTTACCATCTTCTTGTCGTAATACTGATTCTAGTAAAACACGAATTGAATATGGTAAACGACTAATTTGCGTTAATCCTTGTTCTTCTAAGGTATTCAAATCATAATAAGTAAGCGTTTGACCATTAACTTGAAATGACTTTTTTGATTGCTCTTTTAAATTTGAAGTCATTAAATATCCCCCCTGATATTTTTATATACCTTTTATTTAATTGTATAATTAACCTGGTATGAATACAACTGAATAGAGTAAGAAATAGTGTTTTTGATGTTTCGCTTTTATAATTAGATTTCATAAGTAAATCTTATCACATATAAGTAGTGTAATAAGTATATATTATTTAGTTGAGAACGGTTTTCAATAAGTTATCGTGATGAATTTTGCTATACTCTTAAATAAAAAAGGACTGATTTGTAATATTAATTACAAATCAATCCTCTAAATGAATTATCTTTCTTGATCACGTAATGCTTTTCGTTTAGAAATTAACTCTTCTTCATAATCTTGTTGTGAGTGCG
Organism: Staphylococcus canis; assembly: GCF_016238445.1. Taxonomy (GTDB): domain Bacteria; phylum Bacillota; class Bacilli; order Staphylococcales; family Staphylococcaceae; genus Staphylococcus; species Staphylococcus canis. Next base: position 7,057 of record NZ_JABANU010000033.1, on the reverse strand, counting down.
CAATGTATTCTTTTAGTCGATGTTTATTCGGTGTTAAAGTCAATCCTAGGAATTTACGTTCTTGGTTAGCATCTTTATAAAAGCTAATCATCATCATGATTACTACAATCGAGAATGGCAACGCACTAATAATTGCAGCACTTTGTAAGGCATTTAATCCAGCAGCGCTATCGCCACCTCCAGATAACAATAGAACGAATGCAATAAGTGATTGCGCAATTCCCCATAACACTTTGATGAAAGAACTTGGATTTAAAGAACCATTTGTCGTTTGCATACCCAGTACGAAAGTAGCTGAATCGGCTGATGTAATAAAGAATGAAGCAATCAATAATAATGCAATTATTGATAAAACCATACCTAATGGTAATTCGTTAAACACACCAAATAATTGTGTTTCAGCACTCATATCAAAGATTTTTTCATGTTTTTTTGCAGTTTCAATTCCGAGTACACCAAATACACTAAACCATAAGAAACTAACGATTACGGGTACTAGTAGCACACCAGAGATGAACTCACGAATTGATCTACCTCTTGATACACGTGCGATAAACACACCAACGAATGGACTCCAACTTAACCACCAACCCCAGTAGTAAAGTGTCCAGTCCGTCATCCATTGACGTTTACTTGGGTTTGTCGCAGCAGCATCAAAACTGTTAAATAAGAATGAGTTTAGCAAACTACCAGTTGAACTTGTAAACATATCTAAAATAAGTACTGTTGGTCCAGCAATTAAGCCAGCAATTAGTAATAATGTACCTAATCCAATATTCGTATTACTTAAATATTGAATACCTTTGCTTAAGCCTGACCATGCACTCATGATAAATAAGATTGTTACTACAATAATAATGACTGCTTGTGTAACGATTGTATTTGGAACACCAAATAGGTACTCAAGTCCACCAGCAATTTGTAGTGCACCCATACCTAATGAAACAGCTACGCCAATGACTGTAGCAAAAACTGCTAAAACGTCAATAATTGTTCCGACGATACCATCAACATAATCACCTAAAATCGGACGCAACGTTTTAGAAATCAGTCCAGGTTCACCTTTTCTAAATTGTGCATAAGCAAGGGCTAATGCTACAACGCCGTATACTGCCCATGCATGAAATCCCCAATGGAAGAATGTAGAGCGTAGTGACTCTGTGAATGCTTCTGTTGATTTAGGATCAGCATTTGGTGGTGCAGCGAAGTGTGAAATTGGCTCAGCAGCACCATAGAACACTAAACCGATACCCATACCTGCACTAAATAACATTGCAAACCATGAAATTGTGTTAAATTCTGGTTTATCGTTAGGTCTTCCAAGTTTAAGCTTTCCAATAGGACTAAAGATTAAAAATATACAGAAGAACACGATAATCGTTGTAAGTATAAGGTAGTACCATCCTAAATTATCGGTAATCCACAATTTAACCTCATTCGTGAAATCCCCGAATTGAGTAGGAATAAATACACCAATAGCAACAATTATAGCTACAATAATTGCACTAATGACAAAAACAAGTGAAAACTTCTTACCATTCGGTTCTGGAGTTGAAGAATTCATAGACATAACATACTCCCTTTCATATATTCATTTTTAAATCAAGTACTTTTAATTTACGATTTTAGTTTATTCCAAATGTCAATTAAAAGCACACTCATCATATATACGATAACAAAATATTAAATCTTAATCAATGTGCTAAACCTAACGGTAAACTACTCACTTCTTCGTTAATCTTATCGTTAAAGATTTTTGAAATCGTCTAATAATAAGCTACTTTCTTTTATTTCAGTTAAGTATATTTAATATGCGTAGTGCTTTCATAGTTTTTGGTATCTACCTCTAATATGACAGGCATTCTATTTTTAAGTTCGGTAACGTGAGAAATGATGCCAACCAGACGACCACTTGATTGAAGTTGAATCAACGTATTTATAGCAGTTTCAAGTGTTTCTTGATCGAGTGTGCCAAAACCTTCATCAATAAACATACAATCAAGCGAGACACCACCTTGCTCTTGTTGCACAATTTCAGATAACCCTAATGCAAGAGAAAGGGAAGCTTGAAATGTTTCTCCTCCTGATAAAGAAGCGATATGCCTTGACTGATTTGAATAAAAGTCAAATACCTCAAGCTCTAATCCACTAAACCCACGACCTTTTTGCTTTTTACGTATCAACTCATATCGTTGTCCTGTCATTCCCCTTAGATGTTTATTTGCTTCTATTAAAATATTTTCGAGATAGTAAATTAAAACATAGTTTTCCAAAGTAAGGTTTTGATCATTTTTTCCTGAAATGACATTAGATAAATGAACGATTTCAACTTGCTCTGATAACGCATTATTAAGGTTTGTTACCAATGATTTAATATGATCAGCAACTTTGATATTATTTTTAACTTGGAAATCAAATTCATTAAATTCTTTTTGTTTAGATTCAAGTTCTTTTTTGAGATTCATTCGTTTTTCATACAATTCATCTAAATCTCGCGGTTCAATTGCATCAATTATACGTGTTTCACTCTCAATTTGTGTGGTTAACCTTTGCAAAGTATCTTTATAACTTTCTATCGCTTCACGATATTTATCTTCATTTTGTTGATCAGTACGCACTTGATTAAGTTCATCAATAGTATTAATGTTTAATTTTTCTAGAGCCCCTTCAAGTTCATCTTTTAATTTTTCAATCCGTTGTTCATTGGACTTCAGTTCATTTAAATTCGATTCCAAACTAAATTTCTGTTGCGTATAATGTTCCTTTTCTTGTTGAATTTCTTCAAACAGACGTTGATGTCGCGCCTCAAATTCTTTGATTTGTTGTTCATGATTTTCAAACTCATTTTTAAATAAGTCTAAATCATCGAAATCAGTATCTTTTTCGAAATTAGCTTTTAAATCTTGAATATGATGGTTCTCTTGCTCTTTAGTAATTCTATCTTTTTGTAATTCTGATACTTTGTTTTCTAATTTTTCAATTGAAATGTTTAGTGATTTTATATTTTGAATATCTTGTTTCATTTTATTAATTGTTTCATTGAGGCTCACTAAGGATTCTTCTAACTTTTTAATGTGCCCTTCTTGATTTTCAAATACTTCAACCTCTTGCATTTGTTCTTCGGTAAGTTCTATACGGGATTGGAGTTGAATTTGTTTTTCTTTTAAAGGTTTAAGTGATTCTTGAACTAATTCGTTTTCCTGCTGTTGTACTTTTAATTGTTGTAAATGTTTATCATCTAATGAGTGCTCTACATGTTTTCCACACACTGGACATTCATCACCTTCATGTAATGAATGCTTTAAATGTATAATTGTTTCTTCATAATTTAACAATAATGTGTCAGATTGAGATAATTGGTGTTGTTTTATTTGCAAGTTTTCTATTTCTTCATTTGTATGATTTAAATCATCTTTTAATACTATTACTTGTTGATTAAGATTTAACCATTTTTCATACTTGCTTTGAGATTGTTCTAATTGTTTCTTTTCATCTTGTAATTCAAAATATTGTTGTTGCAAATGACTAAGTTCTTCGATATTTGTATCAATTTTTTCTTTACTTTGCTTTAAGTTTTTTAACTCCGATTGCAATGTTTCGAGTTTTCCAGTTATACTTTCAATATTATCTTGATTAGCACGTAATTGTTCAAATTGATGTGCGATATCATTTAAATTTTGATAGTAATAATCGACTTTACGTTGATACTCTTGATATGTTTGGATGAGTGCCTCATCTTTTTGATGGTCTTCAAATTGAACTTCTAACTCTTTTAATTGCGTATCATGCTTCGTTAATTCTTCACGTAATATTGAAATCACTTTATCTTTTTCGATGTGACGATCTTGTAATTCCTTTAGATCTTCGTATATGCGAATAGCAACCTGGCTTTTTTGGATTAATCGAACTTTTTCTTCATATGATTTAATTTTATTTTCTCGCGTTTTAAGTTGATCTATCTCTGCTTGTAAAATATTGTGCTGATTTAAACTATTTTGACGCTTTTCTTGTTGAATTACTTCTTGATCCACATTTTCATAATGTTCTGCTGCAATTTCTTTTTGCTTCAATTTTAGTGTAACTAAAGCATTACCAATCTTATGAAATTGTTCTAACTTAGGAACCAATGTATCGTATTGTACGATAGGTTCTTGTTGAAGTTCGATTAACCGTTCATCATCGAGATGGTAAAGCTCTTGCCACATACTTTCTAACCGGGTATGTTGCTGCTCAATTTCTTTTTTAACTCGGTCTGTTTGTTCTGCTAATGTCGCTTTTAAACGATCAAATAATTGTGTATTAAACAACGTTCTTAAAATCGTTTGTTTTTCTGTACTATTAGAAAATAAAAAGGTTTTAAATTCTCCTTGAGGTAAAATAAATAATTGTCTGAATTGGTGTTGTTTAAGTCCTAATAAATTAAGTAAGTACTGTTCGCCTGAGCTAATTTTGCTTTCTTTTAAATGATATTGTCCTTCTTGATAATGATAAATCTCTAATTGTGGTTTTGTTTCATTTTTATTACCTTCTTTAAGAAATGATGCTTTCCGAATCACTTTATAATATTGATTTTGCAGTTCAAATTCAAATGTCACACTTAATGGTTCATTTCCGGGTGCAAAATGGCTTCTTAAATGTTTTACTTCTCTTTTTTCAGTTGATGCTCGACCATATAAGGCATAGACGATACTATCAAAAATCATTGTTTTCCCTGATCCAGTTTTACCACTTATTAAAAAGAGTTGGTTACGATCTATCTGAGTGAAATCAATTTTTTCATTTAAAAAAGGCCCGAAATTATGTAAATGTAAAGCAATAGGTCTCATCTATATTTCCTCCGTATGATTTAATATTTGAATTAACGTATGCTTTTGAAAATCTGTTAATGTTTCTTTTGTCATTTTTTCATAGAATGTATCAATGATTTCTACTGGATTCATTTTTTTAATATGACGCTCGCTCTGTATATCTTCTTTTGATTCTAATAATTTAGGAGACAGAGATAATGTATTCGGATAAACTTGCTTAAGTTTGTGCATCGGGTCAGTAATTTGAGATAATGCGTCAAGTTTAAAATGGAAATAATTATAATCATGTTTACGTTTAAAACGGCCGTTAATAATATCAGAATATGCTCCTTCTACCACTTCTAATTCCCGTTCAGCATTTAATGGTATAAACTTTTGACTTATTTTATCTTGATTTAAATCGAATACTCGATATCCTTTCACTTGTCCGGCTTCTGAAAATGAGTATTGAAAAATTGAGCCACTATAGTAAATTTTTTCACTAGATAGTGTGAAAGGATGATGGATATGCCCTAGCAAAACTAAGTCAAAATCCATTAACGTATCAGGACTTACTGATTCAATTGTCCCAATTGTAAGTTCTCTTTCCGAATCACTTTTCGGTGCACCATAGACTGTAAAATGACCTATTAAAATATTCTTTTTTGCCGGGTCAAGTTGCGGTCGCAGTTCCTCTATCAAGGCTTTTAAAGCTTCTTCATATGTTGTTATATCTTTGTCAAAATAAGCTTTAACTTCTGGTATTGTAAAAAAAGGTAGCGTGTAAAAATTTACATTTTCAAATTGAATTGGTTCAAAAAAAGTCTCTAGTTCTGTGCGGATATATAAACCATTTTGCAAAAACCACTGAGCACCATAACTTAATCTTTTTTTACTATCATGGTTACCATTTATCATAATTATTGGAATACCCATTTCTAAATTTAAGGCCATAATCGTTTTTTCCATTAAAGTAACGATATTTTTATTTGGATAAGACGTATCATAAATATCACCTGCAATAACTACTAAATCCGGTTGTTCTCTTTTCATATCTTCAACAAATTGTTGTAATATAAGTTCTTGTTCACCTAAAAAAGAGTGACCATTTAAAATTTTACCTAAATGCCAATCTGCAGTATGTATGACTTTCAATTTGTCTCCTCCTTAATTAACTCAATTTTAAATATGACTTTATAACACAAAACATACTAAGATACTTTACTTTAGATCCTAGTATGTTTTTAATCTCATCTAATTCAGTTCTATGTTTTTCTTAATTTTTTTATATCTTATTAACATTGCTATACGCCAAGGTAATAACATGCTAAATGCAAGTAAAAAGAACATACCTGCAAGTTGTCCAGCATCTATGGTACTACCTATGAACACTTTTAAAATGGTTCTGATAATCAATAGACTTACTAATACAAAAGGAAATGCCTTTGATTTTTTTAAGTATATCTGTGTCCCTTTCACCTCAAAATGGGACGTCATGATTAACACGCTCGAAAAAACGACTCCGACAAGAATTGCTTCGATAATTTCAGCTCCTGTTAATCTAAAATATGGAAAGATGTACATGAGTGCACCTGTTGCCATAAAAAAAGGAGGTAAGATAATTTTCTTTTCGTTAACAGGATAGTTTTGCGCTTTCATCCTGATAAAAATCACACCTGCCCCCATTACGAAAGCAATAACGATTGAAAAAATCAAATATATCACTTTAACTGTCCTCCATTGATATTTAATAATAATCATAAGTATATCACAGGATTTTAGCTAATGAACTTAAAAACAATTGGAATATCACGCTTTTTGTAAATCATACTATCGAACAATATCAAAGAGTCAAAAATTATTAATATTTCAAATACCTTTACGGTTGACTTGTCTCACTAAAAATATAAAAATGAGCATTCCATGTAAAATGGTTAAGAATTTAAATATAGGTGAACTAAATGAAATAAAAAAGGCAGTTAATACAATTTCTAGTATAAGTATAATAATGATAACACCGAGTAAATATTGTTGTGACTTTGGCATTCTATGATGATGACTCATATGTAGCCTCCTCACTAAATATTGATCTTACGTAGTATGTCACTACTAAAAAACAAAAAACAAGAGATTAAAGAATTTCGGCTCTCTGTCAAATAGGACTGGTCAGCTCAATTAAGGAGGTTAGGCAACTTGCTGTTGCTTAACTTCCTTTTTCTTTTCTGATGCGAATAATTTTGAACTTAAAATGATTCTATTACGAAAGTGCT
>NZ_JABANU010000032.1 GCF_016238445.1 Staphylococcus canis | reverse complement strand
ATGTTTATCTGGTGCCTATGGCAAAGAGGTCACACCTGTTCCCATGCCGAACACAGAAGTTAAGCTCTTTAGCGCCGATGGTAGTCGGACTTACGTTCCGCAAGAGTAGGACGGTGCCAGGTAGATACATATTGGAGAATTAGCTCAGCTGGGAGAGCATCTGCCTTACAAGCAGAGGGTCGGCGGTTCGAACCCGTCATTCTCCACCATCTTTAATAAATAGAATAGCCGGCCTAGCTCAATTGGTAGAGCAACTGACTTGTAATCAGTAGGTTGGGGGTTCAAGTCCTCTGGCCGGCACCATCTTGAGAGCCATTAGCTCAGTCGGTAGAGCATCTGACTTTTAATCAGAGGGTCAGAGGTTCGAATCCTCTATGGCTCACCAGTAATTTACGCGGGTGTGGCGGAATTGGCAGACGCACTAGACTTAGGATCTAGCGCCTTCACGGCGTGGGGGTTCGACTCCCTTCACCCGCATATGCAGAAGTAGTTCAGCGGTAGAATACAACCTTGCCAAGGTTGGGGTCGCGGGTTCGAATCCCGTCTTCTGCTCCATTAATGCCGGGGTGGCGGAACTGGCAGACGCACAGGACTTAAAATCCTGCGGTGAGAGATCACCGTACCGGTTCGATTCCGGTCCTCGGCACCATTGATTATGCGCCCGTAGCTCAACTGGATAGAGCGTTTGACTACGGATCAAAAGGTTATGGGTTCGACTCCTATCGGGCGCGCTACATATTGCTTTACGGGAAGTAGCTCAGCTTGGTAGAGCACTTGGTTTGGGACCAAGGGGTCGTAGGTTCGAATCCTGTCTTCCCGATAACTTATTAATAAATGGGGGCTTAGCTCAGCTGGGAGAGCGCCTGCTTTGCACGCAGGAGGTCAGCGGTTCGATCCCGCTAGTCTCCACCATTCAAATTAATTTAATAATTATGTTCATTATTATGGCGGCGTAGCTCAGCTGGCTAGAGCGTACGGTTCATACCCGTGAGGTCGGGGGTTCGATCCCCTCCGCCGCCATTAATTAATAAAACTATCTTTAGGACCTTTAGCTCAGTTGGTTAGAGCTAACGGCTCATAACCGTTCGGTCGCAGGTTCGAGTCCTGCAAGGTCCATTTATGGAGGAATACCCAAGTCTGGCTGAAGGGATCGGTCTTGAAAACCGACAGGGGCTTAACGGCTCGCGGGGGTTCGAATCCCTCTTCCTCCGCCATTTATTAATTAATATTATCGCGGGATAGAGCAGTTCGGTAGCTCGTCGGGCTCATAACCCGGAGGTCGGTGGTTCAAATCCGCCTCCCGCAATTATTAGGTCCCGTAGTGGAGCGGTTTAACACGCCTGCCTGTCACGCAGGAGATCGCGGGTTCGATTCCCGTCGGGACCGCCATTATTATGGTTCAGTAGCTCAGTCGGTAGAGCAAAGGACTGAAAATCCTTGTGTCGGCGGTTCGATTCCGTCCTGAACCACCATTTGGTTTGCCGGCCTAGCTCAATTGGTAGAGCAACTGACTTGTAATCAGTAGGTTGGGGGTTCAAGTCCTCTGGCCGGCATATATGGAGGGGTAGCGAAGTGGCTAAACGCGGCGGACTGTAAATCCGCTCCTTCGGGTTCGGCAGTTCGAATCTGCCCCCCTCCACCATGTCATAGGGGCATAGTTCAACGGTAGAATAGAGGTCTCCAAAACCTTTGATGTGGGTTCGATTCCTACTGCCCCTGCCATGGCGGTTGTGGCGAAGTGGTTAACGCATCGGATTGTGGTTCCGACATTCGTGGGTTCGATTCCCATCAACCGCCCTTTATTAAAATTAATGGGCTATAGCCAAGCGGTAAGGCAACGGACTTTGACTCCGTCACTCGCTGGTTCGAATCCAGCTAGCCCAGTTATTTTTGGCGGCATAGCCAAGTGGTAAGGCCGAGGTCTGCAAAACCTCTATTCACCGGTTCAAATCCGGTTGCCGCCTCCATTTTTAAATATATGCGGGAGTAGTTCAATTTTAGAACACTTTCCTTCCCGGAAAGAGGTATAGGTGTAAGTCCTATCTTCCGCTCCATTTAATGATTATATACAAAAGTTCATATCGTGCGGGAGTAGTTCAACTTCTAGAACACTTTCCTTCCCGGAAAGAGATATAGGTGCAAGCCCTATCTTCCGCTCCATTTAGCTTCTAATGTATTATAATTGGAAGTTTTTTCTTATTTTTAACAAGCCGGTGTGGCGGAATTGGCAGACGCGCGGGACTCAAAATCCCGTGTCTTTACGACGTGTCGGTTCGATCCCGACCACCGGTATCGATGCCTTTTTTGTATTATTTCTGTAAGGGGACTAGGGTATGCGTATAGTCCCGAACAAGACCGCTGAATTCCTAACTGGTTTTAGCGGTCTTTTTGGCTCTTTGTCAACGTCGGTTGGTGAAGACAAAACGTACTAAGTTGCTATTTTTAGTGACTTGGTACGTTTTTTATGTTCACTTACAAACATCCTAGAAATAACTAATATTCTATTTCTAAAATTATAAAAGTATCTATAACCGTAAGACACACGCCTAATAAGTTTAATTTTATTGTTAATACATTCAATTGGTTCATTTGTTAAATGAGGATATTTAACTGTATTCGTGATGTAAGGTAAATATTTAATAAGTGTTTATATAATACATTTAATCTCCTGGAGTATAGGTTTCCGTTCGGAAGAATTCATTGCGTATTAAAATCAGGTGTTTTTGCTATTAAAGTATGTCCACAATTTTTACAATAGAAGCGTGGTTTCTTTAATTTAATATATGCAGGTCTATCAAACACAAGTCCCATATATACAGTAGTTTGAGTAAATCCATCTTTAATGATAGAGTGATTATCATTTTTAATGCCACAGTACTCACAATTTTTGGGTTCATAGTTTATTTCTCCTGCAAAAACAAGCGATTCCTCGTTGTCAATTATCCTTAAACCTAAACTATCTGTAATTTTTAAATTCTCAATTTCAAGTCCAAATAATTCCGACATGTCATAATTCAAAGACATCAATATCTCTCCTTAAACTGTTTGTTTTTATGTCCATTATAGTGGTATACGTATCTTTTTATATTAAAACTAAAATAATGAACGACTAATAAATAGTTTTAAATGTTAACATACAGAACTGTAGCTTAATATGATGTTCTTAAACTTTTCTCTTTACTCTCTTATTAGAATATCTTATCACTCTTATTTATATTTTAATAATAATGACCTCTAATCTGACCTGATAATCCAATTTTATGTTGTCTTCACTACATATCTATATTATCATTGACATAACCTATTTAGGAGGAATACAATTTTGGTTAAATCAGAACTAAGTAAACGATCTTTTTTTAGTGTTATTTTAAATGCAGTTGGAGCAGGTGTAGTTATTGCTTTGATACCAAATGCCTTACTAGGTGAATTACTTAAGTTTTTTAAAGATGGTAATGTAATATTAGAGACTATTTTTCAACTCGTTATTACAATCCAATCATTTATGGCGTTTATTATCGGAGCCTTAGCTGCACATCAGTTAAAGTTTTCAGGACCTGCTGTTATGTTTATTGGAACAGCTGCTATGTTAGGTTCAGGTGCTATAAAATTTCAAAATGGCACGGTTTTATTACAGGGTATTGGAGATATCATTAATGTAATACTTGTTGTAATAGTTTCGTGTGGCTTATATCTTTTGTTAAGAGGGAAATTCGGCTCATTAGAAATGATTATTTTACCTGTCCTGATTCCTATAATTGGTGGAGGATTAGGGTTAATCATGTTACCTTTTGTGAGTCGTTTAACACAAGCAATTGGTCATATGATTCATTCTTTTACGGAATTAAATCCTTTAATCATGAGTATTTTAATAGCGATAGTTTATGCACTACTTATGGTAACCCCGATTTCAATAGTAGCCATTGCGACTGCCATATCTTTATCAGGACTTGGTAGTGGTGCAGCAAATATGGGAGTTGTTGCAGCCTGTATGACATTTTTACTCGGATCTATTCGAGTAAATCAAATGGGGGTTAATGCGGTATTAATCATTGGAGCAGCTAAAATGATGATTCCTGTTTACTTGAAACATCCAATCATTTCTATACCGTTAACGATTAATGGCATCGTAGCAGGTTTGTTGGCTTATTTTGTTAATATTCAAGGAACACCAATGTCTGCAGGATTTGGTTATACCGGTTTTGTAGGACCAATTAATGCATTTAATCGAATGGATGGAGATCCTATTATCAATATCATCTTACTGACATTAGCATACTTTATTATACCTTTTATCGTTGCGTTCTTCGTGCACGAACTATTGAAGCGTATAATACCTAATTATAGTGATGATATTTATCAATTTGAAATTAAAACTGAATAATTAATAATTAAAGGAAGAGGTTAGACTGGTATTAAAATAGAGGGAGCATCTTGGCTTATATCTTTAACGCTTTAAAGTATATAACTAATGTGCTAAGCGTTCTGTTTTAATACGATGTTTCTAAAAACCTCTTCTTTTTTATTTGGTATTGCATAGATTTGCATATATATGTATAATAATTAAAAAGTGAGAGGGGGAAGCTTATTGAGAGGTATAATCATAAAGTGTTTAAGTATTATCTGTTTAATAGTAACTGTAACAGCTCCTTATTATGATGATGATACACACGCAAAAGAAGATCAATGGGATGATATAAAAAGAAGAGGTGAGTTACGAGTTGGCTTGTCAGCTGATTATGCTCCATTAGAGTTTGAAAGGACAGTTAACGGACATAGAGAATATGCAGGCATAGATATAGAAATTGCAAAGAAAATTGCTAAGGACCATGGCGTAAAATTAAAAATTGTAAATATGTCATTTGATAGTCTGCTTGGTGCTTTAAAAACAGGTAAGGTCGACATGATTATTTCGGGTATGTCACCAACACCTGAACGTAAAAAAGAGGTCGACTTTTCTAATAATTACATGACTGTCGAACAAAAAGTTGTTATTAGAAAGGCTGATCATGATAAGTATAAGAGTATAGAAGACTTATCAAGTCAACGTATTGGTGTACAAAAACAAACGACACAAGAAGAGTTAGCTCAAACAGAGATTAATGATGCAAAGGTTCAATCTCTAACGCGTTTGCCTGAAGTTATTTTAGCACTAAAAAGTAATAAAATTGATGCGGTAATTGTGGATAGTGCTGTTGGAAAAGCTTATTTAGCACAAAATAATGATTTAACATTTTCTGAAGCGAGCTTTGCAGGTGCTACAAAACATAATGCAATTGCACTGCCAAAGAACTCACCGCAACTTATGCAAAAGGTTAATGAAACAATCAAAGATATAGAAACTCAAAACTTGTTACCACAGTTTGAGAAAAAAGCCACTGAAGATTTAAAAAATGAAGGTAATTTTATAACTAAGTATGGTTCATTCTTTTTAACAGGGTTAAAGAATACCGTATTAGTTTCAATAATAGGTGTTGCATTAGGTAGTATTTTCGGCGCATTATTTGCATTGATGAAGTTAGGACGGATTAAATTATTGAAGTGGATTTCAATAGTTTATATTGAATTTTTAAGAGGCACACCTTTATTAGTTCAAATATTTTTAGTCTATTTCGGAACAACTGCCGTTTTAGGTTGGGATATCTCTGCTTTTATTTGTGGGTCCATTGCATTAGTTATTAATTGTTCTGCATATATTGCCGAGATTTTCCGAGCAGGTATTAATGCTGTGGATAAAGGTCAAATGGAGGCAGCAAGAAGCTTAGGATTAAATTATAGACAATCGATGAGACATATTATTTTACCTCAAGCAGTAAAGAATATTTTACCAGCGTTAGGTAATGAATTTATAACTGTAATCAAAGAATCATCATTAATATCAGTTATTGGCGTAAGTGAAATAATGTTTAATGCACAAGTCGTGCAAGGTGCCTCATTTGATCCATTTACACCATTAATCCTTGCAGCAATCTTATACTTCATTTTGACATTTACATTAACTCAAATCATGAATTACTTTGAAAGGAGGCTAAAGGCAAGTGATTGATATTAAAAATTTGCACAAGTCCTATGGTAACCATGAAGTATTAACTGGCATAGATATGACGATTCAAAAAGGGGAAGTAGTCGCGATCATTGGTCCTTCTGGTAGTGGGAAAAGTACTTTATTAAGATGTTTGAATTTACTTGAAACACCTACACAAGGACAAATTATTTTCGAAGGTACCGATATCACATTTAAAGGCACAAAAATTGATAAACTCAGACAATCGATGGGCATGGTGTTTCAAAACTTTAACTTATTTCCACATAAAAAAGTAATAGATAACGTTATATTAGCCCCCTTACTTTTAGGTAAAGATAAAAAGGCAATTTTAACAGATCACGCTTTATCTTTACTAGATAAAGTAGGTTTAAAAGATAGAGCTTCAGCATTTCCAAGTCAGTTGTCTGGGGGACAAAAACAAAGAGTTGCAATTGCAAGAGCCTTAGCCATGAATCCAGATGTATTACTATTTGATGAGCCAACCTCAGCGCTTGACCCAGAAGTAGTAGGAGAAGTTTTAAATGTAATGAAAGATTTAGCTAAAGAAGGCATGACAATGGTTGTTGTTACTCATGAAATGGATTTCGCTAAAAATGTGAGTGATCATGTTGTATTTATGGCTGATGGTGTAGTAGTCGAAGAGGGATCACCAGAAGATATTTTTGAACATCCTAAACATCAAAGAACACAAAGTTTCCTTAAACGTGTGTTATAAGCTTTTTAATTTGTAATAAATATAAGATTGAGATGCAATGTTAAAATGATAAGTTGACTTTTAAACTTTGATACATTGTATTTCAATCTTTTTTGCTTTAAATTATTATGACTTTAGTATCTTATATTTAAAACGTGCATGATTACCATTTCTAACTTCATAAAATGTGTTAAAATAAGAAAGTGAGTTTGAAGAGGTGGCAGATATGGATGTAAAACAGTTAAAAGAAGAAATTATAGCATACGCCTATTCGATTGGGATTGATAGTATTGGATTTACAACTGCCGATCCATTTGATGAGCTTAAACAAAAGTTAATTGATTATCATCAAAATGGATATGCATCTGGATTTGAACCATCTGATATTGACTTAAGAATAGATCCAAAGTTATCGTTGCCAACAGCACGTTCAATTATAGCAATTGCTGTTGGTTATCCTAACAAATTAAAAAATGCACCAAAAAGTGTTAAGGGCGATCGTAGAGGAATGTTTGCACGTGCATCATGGGGTCAAGATTACCATACAATTATGCGAAAGAGACTTGATTTACTTAGTGAATTTATAAAAGCTAAAGTTCCAGATGTTGAGATGATGTCTATGGTGGATACAGGTGTGTTGTCAGACCGAGCAGTTGCAGAGAGAGCTGGGCTTGGTTTTACAGGTAGAAATGGTTTTGTGATTAATCCTGATTTAGGCACATGGACATATTTAGGTGAGATGTTGATAAGCATTCCATTTCCACCAGATGACCCTATTTTAGATAGTTGTGGGGATTGTACAATTTGTGTTGACCGTTGTCCAACAGGTGCGCTTGTAGGTGATGGTCAATTAAACAGTCAAAAATGTATTAGTTTTTTAACTCAAACGAAAGGCTATTTGAAAGATGAGTATCGCTATAAAATTGGGAATCGTTTGTACGGATGCGATACATGTCAACAAGTTTGTCCTAAAAATAGAGGGATTAATACTGAACATGATGATATTATATTAGAACCAGAGATATTGAAGCCTAGACTTATTCCATTGCTAACGATGAATAATAAAACGTTTAAGCATACGTTTGGACACTTAGCTGGTGCATGGCGTGGCAAAAAACCAATACAACGTAATGCAATTATCGCTTTAGCTCATTTTAAAGAAATAACTGCTATTCCAACTTTAAAAGAAGTGGCAGAAAATGATCCAAGACCTATGATACGTGCCACAGCATTTTGGGCAATTGGTCAAATTGATGGTCAAAATCAAAGAGATTATTTGATGACACATTATGAAAAAGAAATTGAAGAAGTTCAAGTTGAGATTATTAAAGGTTTAGAAATGGAGAGAAATTAACTATGACCATTCATGTTGTACTTTACCAACCAGAAATACCAGCTAATACTGGAAATATTGCACGTACATGTGCTGCGACAGATACAAAATTACATCTTATACGGCCACTCGGTTTTAGTACTGATGATAAGATGTTGAGACGCGCAGGATTAGATTACTGGAAATATGTTGATATTACATATTATGATAGTATAGAAGATTTTTTTGAACAAACTGAAGGCACTTATTATCTTTTAACTAAATTTGGTTCAAAAAATCATACGTCACAAGATTTTTCTGATACCACTCAAAACCATTTCTTTATTTTCGGTAAGGAAACAACTGGATTACCGAGTTGGGTTAAAGAAAAATATGAAAATACTGCTTTACGTATACCAATGAATCAAAATGTGCGTGCTTTGAATTTATCTAATACTGCTGCAATTTTGATTTATGAAGCATTAAGACAACAAAATTATCCAAACTTATCTTAAGGTCTACTTATAAGAAATATATAGGTCACTGATTAAGATGCGATATGTTTTAAAATTAATATGTTCAGGGTATATGTGTAATAATATATTTGGCTATATAGCATAATAAGAGGAGTGTAAGATTATGGCAATGAATTTTAGAATTTTTAAAGATGCGGAAACAGCAGCATTATATACAGCAGACATTATGAGAAAACAGTTTAACAATAATCCGAATACAATTGCAGGGATTCATTTAAATCATGAACAAGCACCTGTTCTTGAGGAATTAAAGAAAAATGTAGATGATCATGCTGTAGATTTTAGTGAAATTCATATCTTAGATTATGATAAAAAATCATCATATTATAAAGCTTTAGGTGTACCTGATAAGCAAGTGCATGATATTCCAGAAGAAGAACCAGTAGAAGATTTTATTAAGCATCATGCTAAAACTAAAGATAATAAAGGTAAATTAACACTACAAGTTATTACAATTGATCAAAAAGGTTATCTTGGTGTAGGAGTTAAAGAAGGTGTATTACCTGCACGTGAAATTCTTTTAGTCGTGACTGGTCATGAAAAAGCAGATCTTATCAAAAAATTATATGAAGAAAATGGTAACACAAGCTTTATTCCATCAAGTCTAAAAGAACACAGAATGGTCAACGTTATTTTAGATGAAGCTGCTGCAGAAGGATTACCTGCTGACGTACGCGCTTACTTCACTTCATTATATGCTTAAGAAAGAGGTTTAAAAAATGAACGAAGAGAAGAAAGAACATGAAAATGAAATGGTCGATGGTTTCGACGATATGGTTGAATTAGGTAAAGAGATGGAACAGATTTCAGAAGAAAATGATGAAGAAAAATTAAATCAAACACATGATCAGGATGTGCGTTCTGATAAATCATAATTGAATGAGGCTGAGCTATTATGTTATTCAAAGCTCAGCCTTAATTTTTAGCCTTTTTGAATAGAATACATAGATATAGTATAATTAATACGTCTTATTAATCGTTATAAAATGAAAGGATTTACTATGAAATTAAATCAATACTGGATTGTACTCATTATCGCTTCAACAATTATGAATCTTCTTTCAATTAAAGGATTTCCACTAGCTCTTGGAACCTTATACTTACCAGTACTATTTAAGGTTGTTAAGTTACAATTAAATCTTTCTAATGGATTAGTTGATGAGTCTGTGACACCACAAACTTTCATTAACAGTAATCAAAAAGGGATTACAATTAGTGTGATATGTTGTATTGTAATCACTATAGCACTTTATATTTATTTAGATCATTTTTATAATCAACTTAATGGAATATTAGGATTATTGATTAATTTAAGTCCAATTACGATTTGTATTGGTATGGTTTTATATATTTTAGCAGCAATTAGTGTAGTTCAGGCTGTTAAAGCCAAATACCAATAAGAGAGTCTAATTTGTTTGGTTTTATTCAAACAAATTAGACTTTTTTATATTTCTCGCAGTTATTCTAATTAGGCAATTGAATGCCAATTTCATTTAATGCTATAATTTAAACTGAAAAGTGAAAAAAGGGGAGCGATTAAAATGTCTGTAAGAATTGAACATGATACTTTTGGTGAAATAGAGGTACCTGCTGATAAATTCTGGGGTGCTCAAACACAAAGAAGTAAACAAAACTTTCCAGTTGGTAAAGAGAAAATGCCGATTGAGGTTGTCTATGGATTTGCGCAACTTAAACGTGGTGCTGCATTAGCGAATCATGAATTAGGTAAATTAAGTGATATTAAAAAAGATGCCATTGTATATGCGTGCGACAAAATTTTAAATGGAGAACTTGATGAACATTTCCCATTGGTTGTATGGCAAACAGGAAGTGGTACTCAAAGTAATATGAATGTTAATGAAGTGGTAAGTTACGTAGCGAATGAATATTTAAAAGAACATCAAAGTGAAGAAACAATTCATCCTAACGATGATGTTAACAAATCACAAAGTTCTAATGATACATTCCCAACTGCGATGCATGTCGCATTATATCATGAAATTGAAACTAAACTTGAACCTGCATTAAAGCGCTTACGTGATACATTTTATAAAAAAGAAAATGATTTTAAAGATATTATTAAAATTGGTAGAACCCATTTACAAGATGCAACACCAATCACTCTAGGTCAAGAAATTAGTGGATGGCGCTATATGTTAGATGTATGCGATTCATTATTGGCTGAATCTAAAAAACACATCTTAAATTTAGCTATTGGCGGAACAGCAGTTGGAACAGGTATTAATGCACATCCTGAATTTGGTGATAAAGTGGCACATTATATTTCAGAAAATACTGGATATCCATTTGTGTCATCTGAAAACAAATTCCATGCGCTTACAGCACACGATGAAGTTGTGCAATTACACGGCAGTTTAAAAGCATTAGCTGGAGACTTAATGAAAATTGCGAACGATGTGAGATGGTTAGCTTCTGGCCCACGCGCAGGTCTTGCTGAAATTTCTATACCTGAGAATGAACCAGGTTCTTCAATTATGCCGGGGAAAGTAAATCCTACACAATGTGAAATGTTAACAATGGTTGCAGTTCAAGTTATGGGTAATGATACTGTTGTAGGTATTTCAAGTTCTCAAGGTAATTTTGAATTAAATGTATTTAAACCAGTCATTTTGCATAACACATTACAGTCAATCTACTTATTAGCTGACGGAATGAATACATTTAATGATAACTGTGCAGTAGGTATTGAACCAATTGAATCAAATATTGATAATTATTTAAATCAATCACTAATGCTTGTTACAGCATTGAATCCACATATTGGTTATGAAAAAGCAGCGTCTATTGCTAAAAAGGCACATAAAGAAGGATTAACGTTAAAAGAAGCAGCAATTCAATCTGGTCATCTTACAGAAAAACAATTTGATGAGTGGATTAAACCTGAAAATATGGTACATCCAAAATAGTTGAGGAGGCATACAACACAAATGGAGCGAAACGGTTTAATCGACATTGGTTCAAATACAATCAGACTGGTTATTTTTGAATTTAAAACAAATACAGGACTTAATGAAATCCAAAACATTAAGACACCTGCACGTTTGAGCCAATATTTAACAGAAGATCTATATATGACAGAAGAAGGTATTAAAGTTTTGATTGAAGCCTTGCACAGTTTTAAAAAAGTGTCCGATAGTTTTAATGTAGATCGTCTATTTCCAATAGCAACAGCAGCGATACGTCAATCACAAAACAAAGATGAAATTATAAAACAAGTTAAAGAAGCGGTTGGCATCGATATCATAATTATTCCAGAAGAAGATGAGGCGTTTTATGGTTCATACGCTGTGACACATACGACAAGTATAGAAGATGGTGTGACAGTTGATATTGGGGGAGGATCTACGGAGTTAACATATTTCAATCAAAAAAACATCAAAGAAGCGATCAGTTTCCCATTTGGTGTTGTAACGCTTAAAGAGAAGTTTTTCAAAGATAAAGAGCATAATGATAAAGATGCTATCAAAGCAATGGAAAAGTTTTTAAAAGCTGAATTTAAGAGAGTTAAGTGGCTTAACGACAAACAAGTGAAATTAGTAGGTGTTGGTGGATCAGCGCGTAACTGTGCGCGTATCCATCAATCCCTTATTCAATACCCGATTGCGGGTGTGCATGGATACACAATGACTAAAAAAGACCTTAAAGAGGTTTTACAAGTCATCCGAAAGTCAGACCGTGATGACTTAAATAATCTGGATGGATTAAGTCGAGATCGTGCAGATATCATACTACCAGCTGTAACTGTATTTAATGTTTTATTTGAAATCATAGATGCTAAAGCCTTTACGTTTTCTAGAAAAGGAATTCGAGAAGGATTTATTATGAATCAAATTGGTAAAAATCGTCCCGACGAATTTAATAAAGAAAATGTTTTAAAAGATGCACTAAAACATTTAGCTAACGAATATAAGATAGAAGTCACAGGTGCAAAACAACGTGTGAAGTTAGCTGAATCATTATTAGATCAATTGATTGAACTTAAAAAAGTTGAAATAAGCGATACACTAAAAGCACAGTTTTTGCAAGGAGCATACTTGTATTATTTAGGTGAATTCATTGATTCTGATTCAAGTTCACAACATACGTATTATATCATTGCAAATTCGAGTATTAATGGTTTAACACATAAAGAACGTGTCAGACTTGCTTTGTTAGCGAGTTTTAAAAATAAAACGTTACTTAAGTTATATAGTGATGAAACAAAATGGTTTTCTGATGATGAAGTGAGTGACATCCAAACATTAGGTGGTATTATTAAATTTGCGAATTCAATGAACATTTCTAATACAAACACTGTTAATAAAATCAAATTGGAATCTGAAAAAGATACGTATACATTAACAGCGTTTTACCAAGGAGAACCAATTGCTGAAGCATATCAATCTAATCGACAAAAAAAACACATCGAAAAAATAATTAAAGCACCACTTACTGTAAACTTTACCAAATCTTAACAATGATTTTATTAAATTGATAGATATACCTGTGTTACGCTATTACTATTCATAGGAGTTGAAATCATGGTATACGTAATCTTGATGAGTACACGGATTTCAACCTATTCTATAATGAGGTGAGTAATCAAAGTGACAAATGCAATAGATAAATATGATTTAAATAACCCCGATTACTATAATAATCGTGAGGTAAGTTGGCTAGACTTTAATTATCGTGTGTTACAAGAGGCTTATGATGATCATAATCCGCTACTCGAGCAACTTAAATTTTTAGCTATCGGTAGTTCTAATTTAGATGAATTTTTTATGGTCAGAGTTGCTGGATTAAAAGACCAAGTAAAAATGGGTTTTGATAAGCCTGAAAATAAAGCGCAAATGACACCTACTGAACAACTAGAAGCGATTGAAACAAAAAATCGTCAAAATGTAGAGTATCAATACAAGCGATTTAATGAACTTGTAGAAACGCTTAAGTCATTCGATGTATATTTATCTCACCCTAATGAGTTAAGTGAAGCATTAATTGAGCGATTAGAACATGAATTTTTGAATGAAATTTTACCAACTTTAACACCGTTAGGTATCGACGCCTATCGACCGTTTCCTAAATTAAATAACAAGACATTAAATATTTTTGTCGATATTGATACTGGAGATGAAGTTAATTCGGCGATAGTACAAATACCAACATTGTTAAACCGATTTACTACAGTTAATGATGGTAATAAGCAGTTTATTATACTTATTGAAGATGTTATATCATTCTTTATGGGACATTTATTTAAAGGTTATGAGATTTTGAATACGTATACCTTTAGAATTACGCGAAATGCAGATTTAACGATACATGAAGACGGAGCAGAAGATCTTTTAATTGAAATTGAAAGGTTTTTAAAAGAACGTAAAAGTGGGGCTGCTGTAAGACTTGAAATTGATAGTCGAATGCAATTAAATGAAAATATGGAATGGCTGATTGATACATTAGAGTTAGAACCTGGTGATGTTTATCATACAAATGGGCCATTAGATTTAACAATGTTATTTGGTTTGGTTGGACATTTATCGAATAAGTTGAAAGAGCACCAGTATCCAAGATATACACCACAACCTCCTCAATCATTAGGCAATCGTAATATATATGATTTAGCTTTAAAAAGAGATATCTTTTTCCATCATCCTTATGAATCATTTGATCCAATAGTTGATTTTATTCGAGATGCTTCTGAAGATCCAGATACGATGGCTATTAAACAAACGCTATATCGTGTGAGTAGTGATTCACCTATAATTGAAGCGTTGAAAAATGCAGCTGAAAATGGAAAGCAAGTTACTGTATTAGTGGAACTTAAGGCACGTTTTGATGAGGAAAACAATGTTCAATGGGCAAGAATGCTTGAAGATGCGGGATGCCACGTAATGTATGGTATGACACATTTAAAAACGCATAGTAAGATTACTTTAGTTGTTAAACGTGTTAACGGTAAACTTATACCGTTTGTTCATCTTGGAACGGGAAATTATAATGATAAAACAGCAAAATTATATACAGATATGGGTATTATTACAACTAATGAAGAAATCGGTCAGGATGCAATGAGTTTCTTTAATTATTTGAGTGGCTATTCAATTAAACCTGATTATCAAAAATTAATTGTTGCACCTTACGAAATTCGTGATTTATTTGTAGAACGTATTGAGGAAGAAATTGAGAGTCATCGTCAACATGGAAATGGCAAAATGATGATGAAGATGAATTCATTAACAGATAAAACGTTAATCAAAAAGTTATATGAAGCGTCTCAAGCAGGTGTAAAAGTACAGCTCATCATCAGAGGTATATGTTGTTTAAAGCCTGGAATTAAGGGTGTTAGCGAGAATATTGAAGTGGTAAGCATCGTAGGTCGTTTACTTGAACATTCTCGTATTTATTATTTCCACAATAATGGGAATGAAAAGATTTATCTTTCTTCAGCAGATATGATGACACGTAATATGATTAAACGTGTAGAAATTTTATTCCCTGTGCTTAATCAAAAAATCGCAAAAAGATTAGTGGATTTTATGGAGTTACAGTTATCTGATAATCAGAAAGGGCGTTATCAAGACCATACTGGAAAGTATCATTATGTAGAAAATGACTTACCACCACTTAACTCACAAGAATATCTTATGAATGAAGCCAAAGAATTTGGACTTAATTTAACAAAAGAAAACATTGTAGAAATTGGGCAACCTGTTAAACCTAAATCAAGATGGTTAAGTCGTTTTCGTAATCGTTTTAATAAATAAAAATTGAGGTTGGGAGTTTTTTAATATAGGTTCTATAATAAATCGGACTGGTGACATTTAAATTATAAATGTTGCTTGTCCGATTTTTTACTTTTTAGATGCAAAAAGACGCAATGACCTCTATTATTAAAAGTGCCAAAACCATAATAAAGGAGATCATGCGTCCATGAATTATTTTATATCAAAAACACTTAATATTAAAGACGAAAACATACAATTTGAGAAAAAAGTTAAAAAATTGACGTTTAAAGATCGATTAAGCCTTACAGTATGAGATACTAGTCGTACGCACTTTACAGTCAATCAACTTCATTGCCACATTAATAACAATGATATAAAAGCCTTACTTCAGTCTTTAGAAAACGTAGTATTACCAGATATTCATCCTAAATTAAGCATCGTCATAAAAACATTAAACAGTTATATTCCGTTCATTACCAACACATTAGAGTATGCCAACTTTACGAATGGTCCGATTGAAGGTATTAATAACAAAATTAAACTTATTAAAAGAGCATCATTTGGTTATAAAAATTATGAGACTTTCATAATAGAATCATTTTAAGTTCAAAATGATTCGCATCAGAAAAGAAAAAGGAAGTTCAGCAACAGCAAGTTGCCTAACCTTCTTAATTGAGCTGACTAGTTCTATTTGACAGAGAGTCTTAATATTAGTTATCCTAGCCTCATTTTTATACTCAGTTTATTCTAGATCATCAATTGAAATTGAAATCGTTTTTCGTGTGAATGGATGAATAAATTCAATCATATAACTTTCAAGTTTAAGTTGACGTAATTTGGAATGGCCGTAAAGTGGGTCACCAATTACAGGATGTCCAATTTCAGCTAAGTGTACTCGGATTTGGTGAGTGCGTCCTGTATCTAGTTTGATTTTTAATTCACAAACGCCTTCTTCAAGCATATGTGAGTCTA
Organism: Staphylococcus canis; assembly: GCF_016238445.1. Taxonomy (GTDB): domain Bacteria; phylum Bacillota; class Bacilli; order Staphylococcales; family Staphylococcaceae; genus Staphylococcus; species Staphylococcus canis. Next base: position 2,659 of record NZ_JABANU010000032.1, on the reverse strand, counting down.
TGATATGTGTTACTGCACGTTGACCCGTTTTTGAAACACGTCTTTTATTTGAATGAAACTTATCTTTACCAATTGGCATATCAATAGTTTGAGGTTTAATCGGTAATAAACTTTCGACTTGAGCACGGTAGATTCGATTAATTTCATTATCTTCTAACATGCGATCTAATATTTTCTTCATTATAGGGTTTTTGGCAACAATTAAAAGACCTACAGTCTCTTGGTCTAAACGATGTATGGGCTCAACGTATGGACTGTTTAAAGTATAGCGTACATGATTCATAAGCGTATTACTTTCTTTTAAATCATTTGGATGGGTTTTAACGCCTTTTGGTTTAAAGACTATAGCAATATCATCATCTTCATAAGCGATTTTAGCATAACGATAACTTGGTAAATACTGACTTTCGGCGTCACTACTAGGTAAAAAAACAACGTCTCCTTCTTTTACAGTAGTATTAAGTTGAGAAGGGGTGTGATTCACTTCAATTGCCTTTGACATATTTAAGAGATGTAGTTCTTTTTTAGGTAATTTCAAAGATTTGAGTATATCACGAATAGTCATATTATCAAAAGATTGAGCAACGGTAAATTTCATAGTATCCTCCTTATATTCTTGTTTATCATACCATAATAATGATAATCATACATTTGATAGTCATTTACATTTCAAATCTTAAAATTGTAAGGTTTAGCTAAACAGTGAACAGGTCATAGGTGTATAATAGAATTAACATTAAAAGTTGAGGGATGAAATTCATGGAGAAACCCACACATTTAGCGTTATTAAAAGAGTTAGCAGAATTTCTTAACGAAGAGACAGAAATACAATCAATGTTAGATGGGGCGATTAACTATCTCATTAGGGGAAGTGATTTTACAACAGGATGGATATTTTTTATAGATGAAAATGGTCATCATACTTTGGAATCTAAATTTGCCTTACCTAAAGCACTTGAAAATCATTCCTGTCAATATATGAAGCAAGGAACATGTTGGTGTGTGCAAGCATATCACAATAAAAAGCTCACGAAAGCGTCTAATATTATAAATTGCTCGAGAATTAACCTAGCAAGTCGCGAGTTTGCAGATGAAACAGAAGATATTACTCATCACGCAACCGTTCCCTTAAAATCAGGGGACGAACAATTTGGGTTATTAAATGTTGCCACACCTCACACTGAGAGATACAGTGAAGAAGATTTAGAGTTACTAGAATCAGTTGCATTTCAAATTGGTTCAGCAATTAAACGTATTTATTTGACTGATCAAGAGAAAGAAGCGGCACGTATTCAGGAGAGAAATCGATTAGCTCGAGATTTACACGACTCAGTGAATCAAATGCTTTTTTCTGTTAAGCTTACAGCACATGCTGCGAATCAAATGACGAAAGAGCCTACGTCCCAACAGGCTTTCTCGCAGATTGAAAAAATCAGTCAGAGTGCCGTAAATGAAATGAGAGCATTGATTTGGCAATTAAAACCAGTTGGATTAGAAAACGGATTAGTCCATGCTTTGAAAACATATGCTGAGCTCGTAGGGATACAACTTAACATTAAAATTCATGGATTAATTGATTTAGAAAATCATGTTGAAGTGAATATCTATCGAATTATACAAGAGGCGATAAATAATACAAAAAAACATGCTCAAACAAATACAATATCGATTGATATTAATCAAGAGGCGTATGCACTAAATATAGAAATTGTCGATAATGGTATAGGGTTTGATGTTTCAGAAATCGATTCCCATACAAAACATGGACTTTCTAATATTAAACAACGTGTCGCTTTATTAAATGGATCGATAGAGATAGATGGTTCTCAAGGCACGTCAATTCAACTCCACATTCCTCTATTAATTTAGAAAGGAGTCTAACTATGCCTAAAATAGCATTAGTGGACGATCATTATATAGTACGTCAAGGACTAGAATTTTTACTATCAACAGAAAAAGAGATTGAAGTAGTAGGGAGTTATGATAATGGCAATCAATTGTTAGAAGCACTGAATGATAAAGTAATATATCCAGAATTAATATTAGTGGATCTTGTGATGCCGGGAATGAATGGGATTACATTAATTAGACATTTAAAAACTGAGTATCCGCATATTAAGGTACTTGTCCTAACAAGTTATGTAGATGAAGAACATGTCATGTCCGCAATAAATGAAGGTGCAGACGGTTATGAAATGAAAGATGTGGATGCTGAACAATTAATGATATCAATTAAGGCGGTTTTAAAAGGTGATAAAACCATTCATAGAGATGCTCAAGAAGTTATAGATACAGTTGTTAATAAGCCACATATGTTAAATAAATTATCTAAAAGAGAGTTAGAAGTTCTAAAAGAAATGGCTAAAGGGAAAACTAATAAAGAAATTGCACAAACATTATTTGTCTCTGAAAAAACAATTAAAACACATGTGAGTCATATTCTCAGCAAATTGAATGTGACTGATCGTACACAAGCAGCAATATATGCTATGGAAAATAAGTTGATATGAACAGAGCTAAGCGTGTAGATATTGGCTCTCTGTCAAATAGGACTGGTAAGCTCAATTAAGGAGGTTAGGCAACTTGCTGTTGCTTAACTTCCTTTTTCTTTTCTGATGCGAATAATTTTGAACTTAAAATGATTCTATTACGAAAGTGC
>NZ_JABANU010000031.1 GCF_016238445.1 Staphylococcus canis | reverse complement strand
ATTCAATGTTTATCTGGTGCCTATGGCAAAGAGGTCACACCTGTTCCCATGCCGAACACAGAAGTTAAGCTCTTTAGCGCCGATGGTAGTCGGACTTACGTTCCGCAAGAGTAGGACGGTGCCAGGTAGATATTATTCCACAGTAGCTCAGTGGTAGAGCTATCGGCTGTTAACCGATCGGTCGTAGGTTCGAATCCTACCTGTGGAGCCATATGGCCCCTTGGTCAAGCGGTTAAGACACCGCCCTTTCACGGCGGTAACACGGGTTCGAGTCCCGTAGGGGTCACTTTTAAAATGGAGAATTAGCTCAGCTGGGAGAGCATCTGCCTTACAAGCAGAGGGTCGGCGGTTCGAACCCGTCATTCTCCACCATTTTTAATTTAATACATACGGAGGGGTAGCGAAGTGGCTAAACGCGGCGGACTGTAAATCCGCTCCTTCGGGTTCGGCAGTTCGAATCTGCCCCCCTCCACCATCATTGGGCTATAGCCAAGCGGTAAGGCAACGGACTTTGACTCCGTCACTCGCTGGTTCGAATCCAGCTAGCCCAGCCATGAGCCATTAGCTCAGTCGGTAGAGCATCTGACTTTTAATCAGAGGGTCAGAGGTTCGAATCCTCTATGGCTCACTTCTGAACCTTATCTTGTCATGAGATAAGGTTTTTTTGTTATATTATAATACTATACATAACACTCTCAATTCAGTGGATGTCATTTAACTATGCATTTTACCTATTAAATATGAAAATTTAGTATGATATGAAAATAATTTACAATGAGATATGACAAGATACGGAAAACATTGGTATAATAAAGTCTATGGGAATAGATTACCGGAGGAGATGCTATGCGAATTTCAAACCTCTTTCAGAATTTAAGTACACTTGAGGTCATAACTGGTATTCTAGATTTATTGATTGTATGGTATGTGATTTATTTACTGATAACAGTTTTTAAGGGAACCAAAGCAATACAACTTTTAAAAGGGATTCTGTTTATTTTAGTAGGTAAAGCTATCAGTGAATATTTACAGTTAACGACTACTTCAAGATTATTTGATCTCGTTATGCAATGGGGTTTTTTGGCAATTATCGTTATTTTTCAACCTGAGATCCGTCGCGCGTTAGAACAACTTGGAAGAGGGAGTTTGTTTAAACGTTACTCAATGACATCCTCAGAAGAAGTACCTAAGCTTGTTAAATCCGTATCGAATGCAGTTCAATACATGGCAAAACGCCGTATTGGTGCTTTAATTGTTTTTGAAAAAGAGACAGGGTTGCAAGATTATATCGAAACAGGAATACCCTTGCATTCGGAGATTTCACAAGAATTACTTATTAATGTATTCATTCCGAATACACCATTACATGATGGCGCAATGATTATCCAAGAAGATAAAATTGCGACAGCTGCGAGTTATTTACCATTATCTGATAGTCCTAAAATTGCGAAAAGTTTAGGGACACGTCATCGTGCAGCAGTAGGTATATCTGAAGTTTCAGATGCATTTACAGTAGTCGTTTCAGAAGAGACAGGTTCAATATCTGTAACGTTTGATGGTAAGTTACGTAAAGATATCAATAATGATGTTTTTGAAGAATTATTAACCGAGCATTGGTTTGGTACGCACTTTTCTAAAAAGGGTGTGAATTAAATGTTAGAGTCTAAATGGGGATTACGTTTTTTTGCATTTGTTTTAGCGTTATTATTGTTTCTATCAGTGAATAATGTATTTGGTAAAACATTTAGTACAGATAATATCGCTGGTGAAGGCAGTAAGACGATTAAGAATGTTCCGGTTGAGATTGTTAATCAAAGTAATGATTTATATGTATCAGGAGCACCGGAATCTGTAGATATCGAGTTGAATGGACCGAAATCTAAAGTATTACAAGCTCAAAAGATTGAAGACTATAAGGTAGTTCTAGACGTAGCAGGGTTACAAATTGGAGAACGGGCTGTTGATTTTCAAGTGAATGGGTTGGATAAAGATATAAATTATCGTGTATATCCAAAAGAAGCAAACCTATCGATTGAAAAAAAGGAAACCCGACAAATTCCAATTGAAGCAAATGTGAGCCGTTACTCAGTTTCACCAGATAAAAAAATAGACACTGCTAAAGTTTCACCAAGTACAGTCAAAGTGATTGGTGGTAAAGAACAGTTGGATCGCATTGCTTATGCGAAAGCAAGTTTTAGTGATGATCATCAGATTTCTGATCAAGTTACAGTCAACGCAAAAGCTGCGGTTTTTGATAAAAATATGAATAAACTTGATGTCCAAATTGAGCCTTCACAAGTCAAACTCTCCGTTGATGTTAAACCTTATTCTAAAAAAGTAAAGATTGATTTATCCACAAAAGGGAAAACACAAAACGGTACACAGGTTTCTGATATATCACTAAATCAAGAAGAAGTTGAGATATATGGTAACCGTGAAGATTTAGAAGATATCAATTCTATTAAAGGTGTGGTTAATGTTGATGGCATATCATCTGATACCACAAGGGACGTTCAATTAGATATACCTGATAAAGTTGAAAAGATTGAACCAGAACAAACACAAGCGAATATTTCAATACAGTAATGAAAGTAGTAAAGGAGATAATAAGATTATGGGTAAATATTTTGGTACTGACGGTGTAAGAGGCGTTGCAAACCAAGAATTAACACCTGAATTAGCATTCAAATTAGGACGTTATGGCGGTTATGTGCTTGCACATAATCAAGATACTGCTCATCCACGTGTACTTGTTGGAAGAGATACACGCGTATCAGGCGAAATGTTAGAAAGTGCACTGATTGCAGGGCTCGTATCTATTGGTGCAGAAGTTATGCGATTAGGTGTGATTTCAACACCAGGAGTAGCTTTCCTCACACGAGAAATAGGGGCAGAGCTTGGTGTAATGATTTCAGCCTCTCATAATCCAGTTGGGGATAATGGTATTAAATTCTTTGGTTCTGACGGCTTTAAGTTGTCAGATGATCAAGAACGAGAAATCGAAACATTATTAGACCAAGAAAGTCCAGACCTTCCACGTCCAACAGGTACAGAAATTGTGGCAACTTCTGATTATTTTGAAGGGGCTCAAAAATATTTAAGTTATTTAAAATCTACTGTAGATGTCAACTTAGAAGGATTAAAAATCGCTTTAGACGGTGCTCACGGTTCAACAGCTTCTCTTGCACCATTTTTATTTGGTGATTTAGAAGCAGATACTGTGACATTAGGTTGCAATCCGGATGGTTATAATATAAATGATAATGTGGGTTCTACTCATCCAGAAGCGCTTGCGCAAAAAGTATTAGAATCAGAAAGTGATTTTGGTTTGGCTTTTGATGGTGATGGAGACCGTTTAATTGCGGTTGACGAACAAGGTCATATTGTAGATGGTGACCAAATTATGTTTATTCTTGGCCAAGAAATGAAGAAAAATCAAGAACTCAATGACAACATGATTGTTTCAACAGTAATGAGTAATCTAGGTTTCTATAAAGCTTTAGAGCAAGAAGGCATCGCATCAAACAAGACTAAAGTAGGCGACCGTTATGTGGTTGAGGAAATGCGTCGCGGCAATTATAATCTTGGGGGCGAGCAATCAGGCCATATTGTATTAATGGATTATAATACAACAGGTGATGGTCTTTTAACAGGTATTCATTTAGCGGCTGTAGTGAAGCGAACTGGTAAAAAGTTAAGTGAACTTGCTGAACAAATGAAAAAATATCCACAATCATTAATTAATGTTCGCGTGACTGATAAGTATGGTGTTGAAGAAAATGAAGACGTCAAATCTGTAATGGCAGATGTTGAAGAAGAAATGAATGGTGAGGGTCGTATACTCGTACGTCCTTCAGGTACAGAACCACTTGTACGTGTCATGGTAGAAGCGAAAACAGATGAAGATGCACAACGCTTTGCAGAAAAAATTGCAGATGTTGTACAAGCCAAAATGGGATTAAATGAATAAGAAAACTGGGGCTCAAATGACTGCCCCAGTTTTTTCTATAAAGAAAGGTATTGGTTGATAATTTCGTTCGCAAGCTGTTCATTAATTTTAGAATGAGATTTTAAAAAGTTTAAAAGTCCGTCATTTTCAATGAGTCTTTCTTTATCAATCGCTTCTTGATCACTTAAATCTGTATACTTTAATGCAAATGCTGCTAGTTTTAATAATCCAGTATATTTTTGATTGTTATTATATAATGCATTCAGTGGTTTTATAATTCTATCATTTGGTCCCAGTTTTCTAAGGACGCCTCTTCCAACACGTGTAATATCATCAGATAAATATGGATTTTTAAAACGATTAATAATCTCCTCACGATATTGTTTGAGTTCTAACTCATCAAAATTAAAATGATTGATGAGATAACTACTTGTTTCTGTTAGCACTTCTGTCAATTGAGTTAAAATTTCTTTATCTTTGGTAGCTTCTAAAATGGTTTGATGGCCATAATACTGTCCTGCATACGCTAAAAAAGCATGGCCGGTATTTACAGTTAGTAATTTACGTTCGATAAATGGTGTTAAAGTATCAACATACTTTATACCTTTTAACTGAGTTCCAAACCAATTAGACGCTTCAATTACCCATTCATAAAAAGGTTCTACAGTAACATCTAGAATATTTTTATTATTCTGCATTGGTACAATTCGATCAACAGCGGCATTTGAAAAATGTATGTTGTCATTCAATGTACCGACTTCAGACTCAATGGCCACTTTAAGTTGATCTGTTGCATTTATAGCATTTTCACACGCAACTATATTTACTGGCGTTTGACGTGTTTGTAACGTGGATGCAATCGTTTTGGCAATAATGGGTAAAACATTAACGCCTACAGCTGTTGTGATTAAATCAGCTTCTAAAATAAGTTGTTCAAGTAGTGCTTTATCTTCAATTGAATGAACTGCGTGAACATTATCTACCTTTATAGTTGTCTGTGCATCATTTGCGAGTAAAACTTGATAGGTTTGTTCGTGTTTAAGGCTATTAACGATATCTTCATTCACATCAGCAAATGTAACATCATAATCATTTTGTGATAATATTAAGCCAATAAAACCACGACCAATGTTTCCAGCTCCAAAATGTAGGGCTTTCACTAGATATCAGCCTCCTCAAAAATTTGACGAATCGTTTCACCATCTTGAGCATTGACTATTTTCTCGACATTTTCCTCTTCGCTAAAAGTAATTGCAATTTGAGATAATAACTCTAAATGTTCTCCGTCTTTTCCAGCAATTCCAATCACAACTTTGACAATTTCATCATCCCAAGTGATACCATTAGGGATTTGAACTAATGATAAGCCTGATGTCAGTACTTCATTTTTAGCTTCATCTGTACCATGAGGAATGGCTAATGCATTTCCCATAAAAGTAGATACGAGCGCTTCACGTTCTTTCATGGATTGGATATAATCTTCAGTAACAGCGCCACTGTTAACGAGTAGTGCACCGGCTTTTTCAATAGCTTCCTCTTTAGATTGAACTGTAGCATTTAGTAACATATTTTCATCTTTTAATAAATTTTGCATTTTAAATTCTCCTTTATAATGATTGATTAAAATTAATGATTTGAGATTTTATGAATTGATTTAACTGTTTTCTATCAGAAAGAAAGGCTAAATCGTCTAATTTAAGTGCGATCTCGCTATAAATATGACTCACCAATGGTTTTAATAATGAGTTTGTTGGCAAAAAGGCACATATTAATGTTGAAACTGGGCCTTTACTATTTATATTTATGGGATTTTCTAATAGAACAATCAGTATTGTAGGTTTTTCTATTACATCATCAACTAAGTGTGGAATAGCGATTGGATATGACTCTAATACAAATGACTGATACTGATGCTTATTGACTAATACTTCTATCATTTGTGCTATATTCTCTGTTTTAATAACATGGTGTTGACTCAGTAATTTTGCGATTTCAGTTGACCATTTTTCTATAAATGACATTTCATATATTTGAAATTCGTCTAGTATTTGTATACTTTCTCTAATTACTTGAATTTTTTGTTCTATATCAAATGATGAACCTTTATCATCTGATTTTTGTGTTTGTGTTCGTTTCTTGTCGTTAGAAAATTGATTTTGTAAGAAAGCGTGTGTTCGCTTAACGTCATAATCGGGTAATAGTGGATTTACAGTTAAATAAGGTGACTCGATATCCAAATCAACTGTAGATATAATTGCATCATAATCATTTAAAGATAGAGCGTTGAGGTCACTTACTGATACTTGTTTAATCGCATCTATATACGAGAAGTCTTCATATAATCTGTTCGATAAAATACGACTCGTACCAACGCCACTACTACAAACTACTAATACACTTTTGCGATGATGTTGATGAGTGGTTACGCTTCCAAAATGCAAAACTAGGAATGCGATTTCATGGTTAGAGAATGTATACATTGGCCAAATGGATTGTACACTTTGATCTATAGCTCGAAATAATTCAGGATATTGCAGTTGAACATTTTCAGTCATAGGATTGTACGTTTCGATATTGAATTGGATACGGTTCAACGCTGGTCGAATATGAAGTTTCAACCCTTCTATGAGATCAGCTTGATTTTCAAAAGTAACCTCTAGTAATTGTTCTACCTGATGAACTAATTGTTTGATAGAGTGATCGATATCAAGAGACATATCAGTAGAATTTTCCTGTTTTCGTTTTGATCCTTGAAGATGAATAGTAATAAAAGTAATTTCTGCAATGTCAAATTCTATGTGATATAGCTCAGACAGATGATGAGCAATTGACTGAGCTACTTTAAACTCTTGAGAATCTTTTGTATTATTTACAATGTCTTGATCTATTGAGACGTATTGTTTTTTACGCATGCGATCTACACTTAGTGCAATGTGAATAATTAAGTTTAAATAACTGGATTCTGTTAACAGATAAGGTAGTGCATCTAAGTCATCCATCAGTAATCGTTCGATTTGAAAAATTTCTTTAATATCCATCATTGGCAGTCGTTCATGTGTTAATGATTGGAAGACAAAATGATTTTCGATTACAGAATATACACTTTGACTGTTTAAACGATCCATCATGAGTTGACTGAGTAACTCTCTTTTGTGCATTTCACTACCTTGAATCGCAATACCGCTTCCTCGTTTACGTACTAATTCAATTTGGAACTGCTCTAAATCTTTTTCAAGTGCATCTAATATTTTGGATAACTGTTGCAATGATGTGCCTATTTCGCTAGCTAAACCTAGTTGTTTTAAGGGTTCATTTGCTTGAATCAAAGCATATAGTAAAATAACTTTTTGCTCTTCAATGGTTAAATCAATAGGTGTATTTGTACTGATTAATTGTTTTAATTCAGCTACGGAAGATGGTGACCCTTGGATTGATATTCCTTTATTTTTCTCACGAAGAATTGAAATTCCAAGCGATAATAGGCTTTTTTCAATAGATTTGAGTTCACGGTGAACAGTTCTCGATGATATACCAAGATGTTGTGCAATATCATATATACGTATAGGTACATCTTGATTTTTCAATAGCATATCTATAATTTGTTTCTCACGATGCTTCAAATACATGATGTCACCTACTTCCTATAGTTTTAGACATCCTATCCTTCACTTTTTGATTCTGATTTAATTTTTTCTATAAGTTCTTCATATCTTGGCGAATTTAAGAAGTTATCAACAGAGATGTGAATAGCGTTAGGCACGTGTTTTATCGCACGATCTGTTAGTTTCTTTTGTGTGATAACAAGTTGCGCGTCACTTGGTAATTGATTAATTGCTTTGTTCGTAACATCTATTTCATCGATGCCTGCTTTTTGGAATTTTTTACGAAGCATACTTGCTCCCATAGCACTTGACCCCATGCCAGCATCACATGCAAAAATGATATGTTGAACTTTGTTATAGTCATGAGCATCAACATTTTCAGTATCATAGCGATTCAATAATGCTGCTGCATCTTCTTCAGTATTAGAAGTATCGTTCTTACTTGAAGTACTTTCGATATTTGAAGGTTCAGATGCTTTTTCAGATATGAGTGAATCTCTAACTCTAGATTTTTTTCCTTTAGTTGCTTCCATTTGACTCGTTGCTTCTTCTAAACTTCTCTTAGAATTGCGTGTGAATCTTAATATAATAGAGGCAATGATGAAACTTACTAGTGTGGATAAGAAAATACCTAAAAGCATAACAAGATATCCACCTCTAGGCGTTACTGCAAAATAAGCAAGAATAGATCCCGGTGATGCTGGACCTGTCAATCCAAAATTAAAGGTACTGAAAGTAATCACACCAGTCATTCCGCCAGCGATTGCAGCGATAATCAATAAAGGACGTGCTAATACATAAGGGAAATAGATTTCATGTATTCCACCAATGAAGTGAATAAATGCTGCACCATAAGAAGTTGCTTTTTCAGTTCCTTTACCAAAGATCATATAGGCTAATAAAATCCCTAAACCAGGTCCAGGGTTAGACTCGAGTGTATAGAGTATTGACTTACCGGCTGTGCTTACTTGTTCAGTTGCGAGCGGTGTAAGCACACCATGATTGATTGCATTGTTTAAGAAAACAATCTTAGCAGGCTCAATTAATAGACTTACTAGTGGTAATAAATGTAAAGATACTAATGCATCAACACCTGCTCCTAATAACTTCATTAAACCTTCTACAAGTGGTGATAAAAATTTAAAACCAATAAGTGTCATAAAGAATGACAAAAATCCAGCTGAGAAGTTATTAAATAACATTTCTAATCCATTTGGTGTTCTAGGTTGTAAAAATTGGTCTACTTTTTTCATTAACCAACCTGCTAAAGGTCCCATAATCATGGCACCAATTAACATAGGTGTGTCAGGAAAAGCAGCGATAACCCCCATAGTTGAAGTTGCTCCGACAATACCTCCACGTAAATCATGAACGAGGCGACCACCGCTATAAGCAATTAAAAGTGGTATCAAATACTTAATCATTGGGTCGACCATCGTAGCGAATGATTCATTAGGCCACCATCCATCTGGAATAAATAATGCAGTAATTAAACCCCAAGCGATAAAAGCTCCGATGTTAGGCATAATCATGCTACTTAAGAAAGACCCGAATGCTTGAACACCACGTTGAATGCGTTCACCAACTGTTTTTTGCTCTGAATTTTGAGACATAGATAAACCCCCCTTTAGAGTAAAATGTAATACTAACCTCATCGTAAGGGGGATAGATATGAATAGCAATGTAAAGAAAATGCAGGTTTGTCACAGTGAATTTGACAAAATAGGATTAGCTATTATTCCTTGAAAAACTCTTTATAACCATATCAATTTTTATTTGCAATTATCGTTTTATTAAGTGTAAAATGAAGTATATTACAGATAAGGAGGATAGTTTCGAACTAAAAAGCGCCAGCACAAGCACATTTGCTTAACACAACGTCATACTTTAAAACAGAAAGTATAACGGTTAAGTACATGTCTTGTAGACGAGGAGGATAGTGATCGAATTTATTCGGCGGATGCTATCCCGGATGTGGCACATTCGTTAGCTTATTAATTAAAACGATAAGGCAACTTGTCGGACAAAGTTAATAGGATCGCCAAAATAAAAATATATAATGATAAACGATGCGCATTATAAGCGTGAGAAGTCTTTTCTATAGTGTTTAAATATGGTGAAGCATTATAGCAATGCATCAGATGAAGTGAATGTATGTATTGAAGACGTTACGCGCTTAAAAATTTATGATAGCGCACCGTTGTTTTGACATGGAGGAATTTATTATGTGTGGAATTGTAGGTTATATTGGATATGAAAATTCAAAAGAATTATTATTACATGGTTTAGAAAAATTAGAATATCGTGGATACGACTCCGCTGGAATTGCGACACGTAATGATAATGACATTACAGTTACAAAAGCAAAAGGACGTATTGCGGATTTACGCGAAACAGCAGATAATGGTGTCGACGGAACGACAGGTATTGGTCATACACGTTGGGCAACACATGGTGTACCGAACTTTGAAAATTCTCACCCACATCAATCAACAAGTGAGCGTTTTACATTAGTACACAATGGTGTTATTGAAAATTATGAAGAGTTAAAGTCAACATATATTCCAGATGTTGAACTTGTTTCTGATACAGATACAGAAGTTATTGTTCAACTTGTAGAACATTTCTCAAATGAAGGACTTTCAACTGAAGAAGCATTTACTAAAGTTGTAAGCTTATTACATGGTTCATATGCATTAGGTTTATTAGACCGTGAAGATAACGATACAATTTACGTTGCGAAAAATAAATCACCATTATTAGTAGGTATTGGTAAGGACTTTAATGTCATTGCATCTGATGCGCTTGCAATGATTCAAGTGACTAAAGAGTATAAAGAATTAAAAGATCAAGAAATTGTATTAGTGAAACGTAATGAAGTTGTGATCAAAAATTTAGATGGTGAAGTCATTGAACGTGACAGTTATATTGCTGAAATCGATGCTTCAGATGCAGAAAAAGGTATTTATGATCACTATATGCTAAAAGAAATTCATGAACAACCAGCTGTAATGCGTCGTATTATTCAAGAATATCAAGATGATAATGGTGACCTTAAAATTGATCCTGCTATTATCAAAGATGTCAAAGCAGCAGATCGCATCTATGTTATTGCTGCGGGAACAAGTTACCATGCTGGTTTAGTTGGTAAAACATTTTTAGAAAAATGGACAGGTGTCCCAACTGAAGTACATGTAGCTTCTGAATTTGTTTACAATATGCCATTACTTTCAGAAAACCCATTATTTATCTTTATCTCACAATCAGGTGAGACTGCAGATAGCCGTGCGGTACTAGTGGAAACTACTAAGCTTGGCTATAAATCATTAACAATTACAAATGTTGCAGGTTCTACATTATCACGTGAAGCGGATCACACATTATTATTACATGCGGGACCTGAAATCGCAGTGGCTTCAACAAAAGCTTATACGGCACAAATTGCAGTATTATCTATTTTATCTCAAGTTGTAGCCAAAGAACGTGGACAAGCAAGCGATATCGACTTATTACGTGAACTTGCGAAAGTGACAACTGCGATTGAAACAATTGTTGATGATGCGCCTAAAATGGAACAAATTTCAAAAGATTTTCTTGAAACTACACGTAACGCGTTCTTTATCGGACGTACAATTGACTATAATGTCAGCTTAGAAGGCGCATTAAAACTTAAAGAAATCTCATATATTCAAGCGGAAGGTTTTGCTGGTGGAGAACTTAAACATGGTACGATTGCGTTAATTGAAGACGGTACACCTGTAATTGCGTTAGCAACTCAAGAAAATGTTAACTTATCTATTCGTGGTAATGTAAAAGAGGTTGTTGCACGTGGAGCGAAAGAATGTATCATCTCTATGGAAGGTCTAGATAAAGATGGTGATACGTATGTGATTCCACATGTACATGAGTTATTAACACCACTTGTGTCAGTTGTAACACTACAATTAATTTCTTACTATGCTGCATTACATCGCGATTTAGATGTTGATAAGCCACGTAACCTTGCTAAATCAGTAACAGTTGAATAGTCATTAGACATGTTGAGAAAGACTTTGGCTACGGCCGAAGTCTTTTTTGTCAATTAATACAATAATATTCTGAATTTTATGTTAAAATAAAATGTATTGATGAAGGAAGGTGAAATCTATGCTAGTCAATTTAGAAAACGTTTATAAACAAAAAAGTGGACGGACTCTATTATCAGATATTAATTGGCTGGTACATAAGGGAGAACGATGGCTTGTTTATGGTTTGAATGGTGCTGGGAAATCGACGCTGTTAAATATCATTAATGCTTATGATTTTGCAACTTCAGGTCATGTGACTTTATTCGACATGTCTCCAGGGGAAAAAGGATATTCTGCACAAGCAGTACGCTCGCATATAGGCTATGTCTCAAGTCAGTTAAAAGCGCGTTTTGCTGAGGGAGAACGCGTGATTGATGTCGTATTAAGCGGAATATATCAATCTATAGGTTTATATCAAGAAACTACTCAAGATGATATCCAGAGAGCTGAAGCCATGCTTGAAACACTAGATATTATAAAGTATAGAGATGCATATTTTGGCTTGCTTTCAACAGGAGAACAGCAAAGTGTGTTACTGGCACGTGCTATGATGAATAGTCCAGATTTATTAATTCTAGACGAACCAGGAAATGGATTAGATTTTATCGCTAGAGAACGACTCATCGATACACTTCATCGTCTGTATCAGCATTTTCATGAAACAGCTGTCATTTATGTTACTCATTATGTAGAAGAAATAACCGATGAATTTACACATGCGCTCCTTCTAAAATCAGGTAAAATTCAACAGTCGGGACAGATAGAAGAGGTAATGACTAGCAGACATTTATCACAATTATTTAATTTACCTGTAAAATTATATGAACATCACCATCGTTATCAAATTGTACGATTATAATATTATGATTGCTTAATTTTACTTTTAATGCCAAACTAGAAGTATAGATTTGGAAAGGAATAATCAATATGAATCAAGTAAAAGCAATATTTTTAGACATGGATGGGACGATTTTACATGAGAACAATCGTGCTTCATCTTATACAGCAGAAGTAATACAACATTTAAGAGAAGAAGGGTATAAAGTATTTCTAGCAACAGGTCGAGCGTATGAAGAAATCCATATGTTAATTCCTGAATCTATGCATTTTGATGGAATTATTTCATCTAATGGAACACGTGGCCATGTTGATGGTGAAGTATTATTCGAGCATGATTTGAATGTCGATACGGTTAAACAAATTGTTAATAGGGCGAAAGAAATGAGGATTTATTATGAAATTTTCCCATTTACGAGTGCGCGATTTGCCTTAAATGAAGACAAAACTTGGATGCTAAATATGATTGATGGTGAAAAGCCGGATAGCGTGAATGAAAGCGAATGGTTGTCGCGTCACGAAGCGGTGGAACATAAATTAACATGGCAAGAGGATATATCAGAAGATGTTGGGTATTCTAAGATTTACTTATTTCATCCAGATTTAGCTTACATCGATCAATTTAGACAAGAGATGAAGGCACAAGTTGATACTTTAAAAATTGAAGTTTCGAATTCAACGCCTAATAATGTAGAAACAATGGCTTATCGTATTAATAAAGGCACAGGGATTTTAGAAATGTGCACTCATTTTAATATTGATCAATCTGAAACTTTAGTTATGGGCGATAGTGATAATGATCGTACGATGTTTGAGGTAGGAGCAGTGACTGTAGCAATGCGTAACGCTGCAGAACATATCAAAGCGATGACTGAATATGAAACTGAAAAAGATAATAATGAAGATGGTGCAGCACACTTCATGGCAACATATCTTTTAGAACAATAAAATTGCATACAAAAAGAGGTGAAGGTATTCGAAATCTTCACCTCTTTATTTAATACGTTTTTATTTTTACTTAATTTAAATTGTGATTTTCATTTCTTCCATGATTTAAGAAATATTGGATAATAGTACCAATAATCACAAAGAACATAAAGTAACGTAGTACAAAGAAGACTACATTTAAAATGATTGTGATTACACCAGCAACATTTTGAGAGATGCCTGATAAGCCGAGTTGAATCCATGTGTAAATTGGACCATATAATAAAATTACAACTAGGTTCAGAAGCAAAATGCCAATGAAGAATTTGAAAAAGGTACGATTTCCATTACGCATTGCTGACCAAGCATTTTTAAGATGTGATTTAATTTTAGCATCCGGGTCATGGACAAGAGAAGTTGCAGCATTTGTGATATAAATCACTGCAAGCCATGTAAGAATACTTGTAATGAATGCAGTAATGACAGAAATGATTGTTGATGTGATAATCATCATTGTTTGATCACTACTTGAAATATTCATACTTTGTAAAATCATATCAGTTAATTTAGATAGCCCCGCATTAATAAAGTAATTAATCATTTGTGTGACAAATAGCACTAATAATGTGACAAGTCCTAAAATGACCGCTTTACGCCAAATACGGCCTTTAAAGCTACGGAAAAAGTCTTTAAATGACATAGACTTATTTGGTAACAATACATTACGATAGCTACGTGTTGTACCTGTATATAATGGAAAAATAAAAAATAAATAAACGAGTAAAACCACCAAAGCCGTGGTAACTGTTGCGATAATAATAGATCCTAGATTACCTTGGCCTGTAAATGCATACATGAGCCACATATTCATAATGATTTGAATTGGTAATAGCGCAATTGAAAATAGTAATAACATCACAACTAAATTAATGAGATTTCCACTAATTAATTTCCCAGTTTGTGGTTTAGCATGATGCCAAAATAATTTTGTATATTTAAACAAATGTGAGCACTCCTTTCAACATATACTTCACATTATCAAAAAGTATTCCGTTTGAAAATCAAAAAGGTGATTAACACTAATCAAAGCATACAACTGTTTAAATATATCATATATTGATTAAGCATCGGGCTAATTCGGGTATAAAATTTAAAATTTAAAGAACTTAACTTTTTAATCACTTAATGATTTCATGACCATTTAACTTTATTTTTGATAAAATAAAGAGGGAATGACTAGGGGGATATTAAGCATGAAAATTTCAAATCAAAAAATATATGAACAGGTAGCAGATATTTTAATCGAAAAGATAGAAAAAGGTGAGCTGGAAATTGGAGATAAGCTACCTTCTATACAAAAACTTGCTAAAGTATATGGTGTAAGTAATGCTTCAATACGAGAAGCACTTAATGCGTTAAGAATGATTGGGTTAATAGAGATTAAACATGGTTATGGTACATTTATTAAAGCGAAACATCCACAGTTATTTGATTTTTCTCATCATACATTAAACGCACAACGTGTTCAAGATATCTTAGAACTTCGAGAAGTAGTAGAAGTATCGACGGCACAATTCGCATCAATAAGAAGAACTGATCAAGATATTGAAATGATGGAATATGCATTACAAGAAATGAAAGACGCCATTAAAGAAGGAAAATCTGGGGAATATGCAGATTTAAAATTTCATCTTGCTATCGCTAAATCTTCACATAATACGTTACTCTATGAATTGTTAAATAACATTTCAGACTTAATTCAACAAACTATGGAAGGTACACGTAAAATTTATATCTATAGTCGTGAAAAAACGATGGAAAAATTAGTCGATGAACACCACCAAATATTAGAAGCGATTATAGCAAAAGAAGAACATAAGGCATCATCGAGAATGGCATTACATTTAGCTGAAGTCAGACAAACACTCGTTGATAATTATATTGTTGAGAAGTAGTTGAAGGACCACATAATCAAAGATATACACAAGAATCGTTTAATTTTATCACCCATTGTAAATTAAGATATGATACAATCACATTAGTAAAATTCGAATATCTTAATTGATACATAAATATCAGCTATAACTTAAGATTGAGAGGTGATACTGGAATGCCATTGATGTTAGAGCCTATCTTTAGAGATAAAGTTTGGGGAGGAACACAATTCGCATCTTTTAATTATCAACTGCCAAGTTCAAAGGTTGGGGAAGTTTGGGCGGTTTCAGCCAAAATTGATGCTGCAAATACTATCACTAATGAACCTTATCAATATATGACATTAGATGAAGTATGGACAAAATACTCAAAACTTTTTGGAGAATTCCCATCACATCACTTACCTTTGTTTATCAAGCTTATAGATGCGACGGCGCCTTTATCTATCCAAGTACACCCGGATGATACTTATGCTTATGAGCATGAAAATGGTAACTATGGTAAGACAAAATGTTGGTACGTTTTAGATGCATCAGAGGATGCCGAAATCATATACGGTACTTATGCAGAAACAAAAGAAGAACTTACATATAAGTTGGATCATCGACATTTTGATTCATTGTTTAAGCACGTGCATGTCCAAAAGGGCGACTTCTTTTTTATACCTCAAGGTACAGTACATAGTATTGGCCAAGGTATCGTGATGTTAGAAGTGCAACAAGCATCTGATGTGAATTATCGTATTTACGATTATGATCGGCAAGATTTAGAAGGAGAGACTCGTGCACTACACCTCGAAGAAGCAAAAGCTGTGATTCATATAGGGGATGAAAGCCCAAATATTGTCCCACAAGTTGAAATGATTGAAAATCACAAGTGTACAACATTTGTACAAAATCATTTCGTTACCGTAGTTAAATGGGAAGTAAGAGGAACGTTAAATTATATGAAGCCAAGAGAATTCACTTTCGTTTCAGTTATAGATGGTGAAGGTGAAGTCATTACAGATGGTGATATTTTTAAAATACGAAAAGGAGATCATTTTATTCTCACAGCTGAAGATTTAGACAATGTTTTCGAAGGTGAAATGGATATAGTGATAAGCTATGTTTAAATATAAATAGGAGGATTTAAATGCGGATAGGCTTATATATCGCGCTACTATGTGGTGTGGTTTCAGGGATAACTATTTTCTTCCAAGTACCGCTGTTCAATACCGTTCTATTTCCTATTTTAATAGGTTTAATGGGTATGATTGCAGTTTTGTGGACAGTCCCCAATTCGAATATTAGTAATATGTTAAAATTGGGCGGCCTACTCATCAATCTTTTTCCAGTTATAGCTGGACTGATACAATGGATAGCTTAGATTATGAATTAAATTAACAAACTTATGAAGGAGATAAAGGTCATCATGTCGTTAGAAGCTAATTATTTTTGGTTGAACTGTGGTTATAATCGTTGGAATCATAATGAACCCCTAGTAGGTCAAACTACAGTTTTTGAATCAGGTGCACAGTTCAATCCAACACAAGGATTTCGTGCCTTTAAAGAAGCAAAAGTTGGGGACAAAGTTATTTTTTATCAAGTTCAAACGGATGCTGGACTTTTAGGTTGGGGCGAGATTACCAGTGTAATGACAGGTGCACAAAATAAAATACACGTTCAATTTAAATTTAATGAAACATTTCAACCGCTCACGATTGATTACTTAAAACGCAGTGAGTTACTTGAGCCACGGATGAACTATGTCAAAGATGCGTTGTTTAACAAAATATCAAAAGATGAATTTGAGCTAATAAAAGGTTTAGGAAGCGGAGAAACAAATATTCCACGCTACTTTTTCATGTCTGAAACAGAAAATTTTGAGCCTGGAGAAACGTATACCATTTTTACACATACAATTAATGGTATAAAACGAAACGGCTATCATCATTATACACAGCTTGAAGTAGGCGACCAAATCATCATCTATAATAAGTATGTTAATCAATCAGTCGTAGGTCGTGCAGAAGTAGCCTATCATATTCATACGTTACCACCGCAACCTGGCCGAACGAATAGTACTGCTATTCAAATTAAATATATTGAAGATATCAATCCTGTCTCGTTAATGGTTTTAAATAAACATGCCAAACTTAAAAACTTATATTTCTTACAAGAAAATGCAAAACAAGCAATCGCCAGTCTAACACCAACTCAATACGAAGCGATTATGGATATGAGCGAAAATGACGGAATTAAAGAGCAGTTTGAAGCACTTGATACGGACTCTAAACATGCTACATCAGACGAGATTAAACCATTTGTGATATTGATTGTAGATGATAAAGAAGAAGGGCTTAAAGCTGCTGAGTCACTTGTTGAAAAGGCGAATGCTTCATCGGTCATTACAGTAGGACATCCAGATTTTTCAGAAGAGATGTTATATGGACGTTATTTACCGAATGAAGCTGGCGCATTGTATTATCGTGAAGGCTTTATAACAGATTTAATGCCTAAAAGTGATCGCCAATATTTAGTTATTGATCAATTTGAACGTATTGACCCGGATATATTTCAAACATTCATTAATGTATTAGAAGGTTATGAAGTGACGATGCCACGTTATCATAAAGATGGCAATATGATTAAATGGAGCAAGGAGAAAGATTCATTTTATCGCTTTAACCCTAACTGGCATATCATTGGTGTAACCTATTTAACACCTCAACAAGTCAAAGCTCAATTTAGCCAACAATTTTTAAAATATGCGCGTATCATTCAAATTAAACATTAACGTTAGACTGAAGTAGTATTGGACTTAAAATGAGTTCAATACTACTTTTTTAGTTCACAATTATGATTCTGTTGAGGGCCATTTCCCTGTTATTTTAATAATGAATAATTAACAATAAGAATTTTCAAAAAATTGTTGAAGCTTTTTACAATTAATAGTAATATATTTGTAACCGCTTTCACAAAAGTGGAACAAAGGGGTGGAGACTGTGATTAAATTTAATCGTCAAAAAAGGGAGATTAATGTTTGGTATGCGTTATTGACACTAGCTATAATGATTGGTTCGATGCTTTATACAGTAGTTGTACTTCAACAAGCACCACATATTCCGTTACTTATTGGTACATCTGCTGCTATTATCATTACGTTATGTCATGGTTACAAATGGGATGAAGTTGAAGAAATGATGTATAAGGGCATTCGACATGCTTTACCAGCTATCGTTATTATTATGCTTGTGGGACTCATTATAGGGTCATGGATTGGTAGTGGTGTTGTTGCGGCTATGATTTATTATGGATTGAAGTTAATTTCGCCAACTTACTTTTTATCGGTTGTTGTTATTATTTGTGGTATTGTAGCGTTAGCTATCGGGAGTAGTTGGTCTACAATGGCAACAGTAGGTGTTGCTTCTATGGGGATCGGAATTAGTATGGGACTTTCACCAGGCATGGTGGCCGGTGCGGTTATATCAGGTTCATATTTTGGAGATAAAATGAGTCCGTTATCAGATACGACAAATCTCGCTGCAGGTCTGACTAACGTCGATTTATTTCAGCATATTCGTCACATGTTTTATACGACAATTCCAGGACTCATCATTAGTCTAATTGTATTTTTTATTTTAGGACAAATGTATGGGAGTAATCATTTAAATCAAGGACGTATTGATGAGATTATGAAAGCTATTGATCAATCTTTTATTATTTCACCATGGTTATTGGTAGTGCCTCTAGTAGTTATCGTGATTGTGGCGCTTAAAGTACCAGCAATCCCTGCAATTGTTATTGGTATAGTACTTGGATTTTTTACACAAATATTTTTCCAAGGTGACACATTACTTGATGCTGTAAAAGCGTTACAAGTTGGGTATACACTTGATTCTGGTAATGAAATGATTGATACATTATTTAATCGTGGTGGATTAGAGTCTATGTTTTATACAATTTCATTGACGCTTGTGGCGATGACATTTGGTGGTTTACTCGAATATTCAGGTATGCTTAAAGCACTGATTCAAGTCATCTTAAGATTTGCTAAAAATACGGGTACATTGATTGCATCTGTTATCGTGTCATGTATTGGTACAAATGTAACATGTTCAGAGCAATATATCTCAATTATTGTACCAGCTCGTATGTATGCATCCACATTCGTTGATCATGGACTACATCCAAAAAATCTATCAAGAGCATTAGAAGATGGTGGAACGCTAACATCTGTATTTGTACCGTGGAATACTTGTGGTGTATTTATCGCATCAACATTAAGTGTATCTGTAGTTGAATATGCGCCTTTTGCGATTTTAAACTTTATAGTACCTATTATTTCAATTATTTACGGTTTTGTAGGATTTAAAATTGTTAAATTAACACAGTCAGAGCAAAAATTCTTCCAACAACAAGAAGCACTAGTAGAGTAATTGAGATTAGAGATTTGAAGTCACTTCAAAATGGGTATATATTCTATTGAGGTGAATACTATGCCAATTATTTATTATGATGATCAATGTGTTTATTGTTATAATTATGCGATTTGGTTAATTCGAAACGGACTATCTCAAAGTTATGAGTTTGTCCCACTCAAAAGTGTCGCAGGAGATCAATTGAAAAAGCAATACCCTGAAGTGCTTTCTTATAACAGTGTGGTATTACAAGAGGGTGACAAATTATATTTTGAATCTACAGCTATTGCTAAGCTCATATTTACATTAGACGATTATAAATGGCTTGCAATGAGTTTGTGGCTTGTACCAAAACCGATTCGAAACTTAGGGTATCGTTTATTTGCAAATAATCGTGATAAAATGTGGCACACAACTTGGGCAAAACCTTCTGAATATGAAGCATCATTTTTCGTAAATGAATCCAAATCATAAGCACACTTATAATGATACATTTAAATATAAAAAGAGGTCAGAATGTTGTAGTGAACCCAAAAAGTTGAACTTTTTGATTAAGCTATTTTCCTAAGGCAAGATTTCTGTATTCAACAGGAGTCTTGCCTTTTAAATTTACTTTTCTGGCTCTATACTTTTAACGGTTGGTGAAATATTCACTAGCCGTTATTTTTTAGTTTTTAATATAAAAACGGCACAAATATCTCTATAATTGTAAGTACCAACAAACGAATTAAGGAGAGATATTTAT
>NZ_JABANU010000030.1 GCF_016238445.1 Staphylococcus canis | reverse complement strand
GATTAGTACCACTAACCCGACTCGCAGAGTCTGCTTACGCAAGATATTGAACCGCCGTGTACGGAACCGTACGCACGGTGGTGTGAGAGGACGAGTGGTCAATTAATGATTACTCTCCTACTCGATTTAAAAATAGCAAACTTCACAATTTAATGCGAAGTTTGCCGTATCAATTTATGCTTGAGAACTGTGTGTTTTTTTCGGTTTTTGTATCGTTACAATGAGGATAAGCGCAATGACTTCAAGTAATGCCGAAACATAATGTGTCGCAAATAAGCTAATATTTGAAACAATCACACCGCCTAGTAATGCACCAAAGCCGATTCCTGCATTTAAAGCGGACATGTTCCAACTCATAACATGACTGTGATCGCCTTCAACTTGATCAATTAACGCTGATTGAATGGCAGGATTTGTACTCCATTGTAAAATGTGTAACATAAATAAGAAGCTGAGTAAGAGAAGGCTTGTGTGCCACAGTTGGTTGACAATTAAGACCACAATAATAAATAACGTCACACTTGTAAATAACCATTTTTTAGGGGACAACTGATCTGTAAAATAGCCACCCATAGATGTCCCGAGCATACCAGCTACACCTACAATGAGTAATGCGAGTGATACGAATTGAATCGTGTGATTTCCAGATAAGATGAGTGGATTAATGAAAATATAAGCCACTGAATTTGCGGTTAATAGTAAAAATGTAATTGCCAACAACTTAACGACTTCACCTTTATGTTGGATAGGTTGTTGAGCTGTTGATTCTGTTTCAACGTCATCGTCCGTCGCTAAACGTTTCGGTAAGTATACTGTGAGTAAGAAACCTGAAATTAAGGCTGCCAAAATAATAAGACCGAACGTAAAACGCCAACCCAGCCAGTCACCAATCAATGTTCCAATAGGTACACCAAAAACATTAGCACCACTAAATCCTGTATAAACAATCCCCAGCATTTTACCGCGATTTTCAGGTTTAGCTAACACGACCGTTACAGCTAAAATTTTAACAACAATCAGCGCAGCGGCCGCTGACGAAATGATACGTCCAATAATCAGCACGATAAAATTAGGGGAGAGTGCAATCATTAAATTTCCTACTACAAACACGAGTATAGCACCCAGTAAAACAGATTTTGGAGAAAAACGCGCTGTAAGTTTGACTAAAATTGGACCCGTAAGTGCAAATGTAAATGCATAGATTGTCACAAGTTGTCCAATCCATGCTTCAGAAATATTTAAATCTGCACTCATCAGATTCATAATACCAGCTACGACCATTTCCACCATTCCGACGATAAACACGCTCAGCATAAACGTAAATGTACGCATAACAGTCATAGTAGTACTCCTTTAAATATATTCTATTTTTATGCAAAATTGTAATCTATGATCGAAACAACTTGCAAAATCATACTTTTAAAGTCTATCACAATCTGTTTTATGTGTCGAAAGTTTGACTATTTTTTATTTTAATATAGATTTTATAAATGAATTAATTGCTAGAATTTAATGCTAATGGGTTTTGAACTTTGACGTATGTGTAGTGGTGCGCTTCATCCAATAGTCGCATTGTCGTGACACATTTATAGTCAATAGTATCGTGGAAGAAAACACCTTCGATACGATCTAAACGTGATTCATCAAGGTCCGCTGCTCTAAAGACAGTAAATAATTCCTGGATTCTGATACGTACTTGATCCCATAATAATTGTTCTAACCCTTGCATATGATAATACTTCACAATTGGAGCCACTAACTCACCTAAATGATTTTGAATGGTTGAGTAGAATGCTTTATTAAACACGGATGTTTGACTATCCGTTAAAATACGCGATTTTTCATGGAAGTGATCCGTTTTATAATTCATCGCGGCAAGTTGCTTTGCATCAATGCGTAATCCTTCAAAATCCCGAACGAGCATTTGATTTAATGTCCCAGATGTAGGGTTAAACACAGCTATCGTATTTTGTAAATGTGCTTCTAAAGCAATGCCATACTTAACCAATAATGGTATCACAAAATCAATAAGCGCTGTCGCATACGTTTGGAACCACTGTCTAATGGCTTCTGATGTTTCTAACTCTGGATGTATTGAAATATAACGTTCAATTAACGCTATAATTAAAGGGATATCTGTTTTCGAGTCTGCCACAATGAGACTTGAAGCGATGACAGGAATTGTATCAGGTTCTACATAGTGATATACATTGCGACGATAGAGTGTACCTAATTGTTCACTTCGACGTTCTTGTACTGCATCAGCATCTTTAGATTGATAAAAATGTGCCCCGGCAATTTCGGCAATGTGTTGTGCCGGTACAGTGTCAAACCATGTATCATTGGCTGTAATATCATCTAAGATTTGACTGACGAGTGGGCCGTTATGCGTAGTTTGTTCGGAAAGCGTTCGAATTTCACCCGTAATATGCACATTTGTTGATAATTTAATATGTGGTGATACATCTGGATACTTAGGCATTAATGTACGGAATGATAGGCCTGCATAATACGTATGTGTGTAGTCGATCGGAATAATGCTACGAGACTGTAATGCATCAGTATAATCTTTGTCCATAACATGGTCGTATTGCCATGGGTGGACAATCATGACGTGATACGTATCTAATGATTCAGTAGTTAATGCCGCTTGAGCTGCTTTTTTAAGACCATCAAACATTTGAAAAACGGTTTGAGTATAGGAATGATGGACACTTTGTACGCGAATAACATCTTGATGTACAAGTATGAATTTAAGATTTATCGGTTGACTGTATTCCGAAGCATAGCGCATCGTTTCAAACGTTGTCATCCCTTTACGTAATTTGGCGCCTGGATGAAGCGGATGGCCCTCAATCACACGCTCTTCAGATAACAGATAAGGGTCCGATTCTCTCGTTAAAGTATCAATATTCATGGGATGACCATATAATGATTGATAACTTATGGCCATAATCATATTGGCCGCACTGTTTTCAAGATCATCGCGAAATTGTTCCGCAGCATCCCCTTGATACGTGTCGTCTTCTTGAATAATGATATCTAATATCTCATTTGGATGCGCAACACGTTTAAAATGATGACCGTCTTGCCAATAAAAAGGACCTTGGACATCAATTCGACGAAACGCATGTATGCCAACAATAGCACTACAAAGCGTTTGTTTTGTATATGTAAAATGAAGTGATAGCACATCACCTGAATGAATTGGAGATTCTGGTAATTGATGGGCATGTAATATACGTGCATGATCAAAACCTTGCACTAAATTTTCACGGTAAATAGAACTTACAAGGCGGGCGGTAATTTTATCCCGTCCGTATTGAACATAATCTAAGAAAGCTTGTGCCCATACGCTATCATGTTGAGTAAGCGTTTCATAGCACGCCATTTCTTCTTGAGTTAAGTGTGTTAAATCATCTTTAGTGACATTTTGATTTGAATCCATTGGAACACCTCGTTCTTTTTATTTTACAAATGAGACGATGATTCGTATAATTCATCATATCGGAAATGAGAATGATTATCAATTGAAGAGGGTGATTGATTTTGGTCAAATGGTTTTTCTCAAGTTCATTCTTCTTATTTCTAGGTAATTGGACAGGACAAATTGCATTAAATTGGTTTGCGTATCAAATCAATCATAATGCTTTAGATCTTGCATATATTAACTTTTTCAGATTAGTTCCGATATTTATTTTAAGTTTATGGGCAGGCGCGTTAGCTGATCGCTATTCGAAAAGTCTGCTTGTGAAAATAAGTGTGAGCTGTTCACTCATTACGACAACAATGTTGACAGTCCTGATTATTACAGGAGATGTGTCCATATACATACTCTACTTTTATGCGCTGATACGTGGTGTCATTAGTGCGCTTGAAACACCGGTACGTCAAGCAATTTTACCAGAACTTTCTAACCGTTTAAGTGTGTCAAAAGCTGTGTCATACCACTCATTTATATTAAATGTTTGTCGTTCTATCGGTCCAGCACTCGCAGGTTTTTTAATCGCGCTATTCGATGTATACGCTGCATTTGTTGTACAATCTTTATGTTATCTCATCTCACTCATGATGTGTTTACCGCTTCATATTAAAACAGAACGTACAACATCTCAATCGACTCAGTCTTTAGCAGTTGCTTGGCAATATTTAAAAACGCACCATGCTGGAAGACGTCTGATGTTTACATCTTTTTTAATTATGGCAACGGGATATTGTTATACCACAATGATGCCAATCTTAACCGACTACAGATTTCCAAATAATTCAACTGTATTTGGAACTGCAATGACGATGAGTGCAATTGGTGGCATTATTGCCACTATATGTATACCCAAAATTTTAAACTATTTTAAAACTGCTCACGTCTATTTTGTAAGTTCAATTTTGTTTGGTGTAGGACTTTTACTGATTGAACCTGCAGGTGTTTATGCATTATTTATCGTCATATTTTTAGTAGGGTTAATGGGACAAATCGCACGCACATCGAATCGAATTTATTTTCAAAATGATAGTCAAGATGAACATAGAGGGAAAATTTTAAGTGTTATTATGATGGATCGCGGTATGATACCGTTAGGTGCCATGCTAATGGGAATGA
Source organism: Staphylococcus canis (assembly GCF_016238445.1). Taxonomy (GTDB): domain Bacteria; phylum Bacillota; class Bacilli; order Staphylococcales; family Staphylococcaceae; genus Staphylococcus; species Staphylococcus canis. The sequence goes on along the minus strand of NZ_JABANU010000030.1, from coordinate 15,907 downwards.
TTTCAGAAGCATTTGGTATTTTACAAACTTTTTTAATTATGGGTATTGCGACTATAGTTATCGCAACACTTGGGTATATCATTAATATGATTTTGAATGGAGGCGTTAGTCATGAGCGTTAATACACAACAAGCAGATCAAAATATTCAATATCGAGTCTTCTTAGCCTGCGTGAAAGAAGGGATTTTTCCAGATGATGTACAAATTGAAATCAAAGACCATTCTATTAGCGTTAAACGACAGTCACATCTTTTACAGGCAACATTTACAACCCAAAGTGCATTTTATCAGTTTGACTTAACTGGACCGATACTGTATATCAATCCAGAAACTCAAATTGAAGTGTCAAGTTTAGAGATGTTACTACAGTATTTAGAGATGCATTTTGATCTTGAATTTCATGAACGCTTACGTGAGGAATTGATTTCCAGCCGACAAGGTTTAGCGTTAAGCTACGCACAATATCAAGCGCGAACAGCTATACATACGTATCAATTTAAGCATTCGAATATAGAAAAGCGACAAAATTTTATAATGTGGTTGTCAAAATATAATCAAACGAACTCAGGGTTAGGTTATACAGAAGGCATGATTTGGGAAGGGCATCCATCACATCCTTTAACAAAAACAAAATTGCCATTAACATCAGATGAAATGAAACATTATGCACCTGAATTTATGAAAGATATACCACTACGTATTGTCCTAGTTGATAAACACAACCTAGTTGAGACAGCGATGCAACAGGATGACAATTTTATTTTAAATCAAGTGATTCCTGAATATCACACTCAGTTGGAAGAGTTTATAGCGTCGTACGATAAATCTTTAACACAGTATCGCGTGATGTTTGTACATCCATGGCAATATGACAATGTTATTGTAGAGCGGTTCAAAGCAGATATCGCTGCACACCGTATTATTCCAACGCCATTCCATGTACAAAGTAAAGCGACCTTATCATTCCGAACGATGCAACTTCAAAATAAACCGTTTCATGTGAAGTTACCAGTCAATGTACAAGCAACAAGTGCCGTACGTACAGTTTCGACAGTAACGACAGTCGATGGGCCAAAGTTAAGTCATCAATTACAAGGCTTATTAGAAATTTACCCGTCATTAAAAGTTGCGACAGAACCCTATGGTGCATATATTGATGTGGATCCAGATCTAGCACGACAGTTTGCGATGATTATTCGCCATGCACCAGAAGAACGTGCAGACGCTTTACAACTCGTGACTGCAGCATTGACGCAATATAATCCTGTAGATGGTCAAGTAACAGTCGATAGTTTAATTGAATATCTATACGGTAAAATCAATAGGGATACGATTTACCACTTTATCCGTCAATTTACTGAACGTCTCGTGACACCATTAATTGGATATATCCAAACATATGGCATTGCTTTAGAAGCGCACCAACAAAATACGATAGTTGAAGTGGATCTCGATACGCATGATTACCGTTTTATTGTAAGAGATTTAGGAGGTACGCGTATTGACTTTAACACTTTAAAGATTCAAATTCCTGATGTTGAAGTGACGAATACGAGTTTAATTGCGGATAATATTGATGATGTCATTGCGAAATTTCAACATGCAGTGATCCAAAATCAACTTGGTACACTGATTCATCACTTTCATGCGCATTATGATGTATCAGAAGTGAATATGTACAGTATTGTCAAAGAAGTTGTGACACATGCAATTCAAGATCGCCAAGCACATTCAGAAGCATTAAAGCGCATTTTATTTGGTGAGACAGTAACAGTTAAAGCCTTGCTCAATATGCGTATGCAACAAAAAGTGAAGAAATACGTTCAAATTCAACTGGATAATCCATTAAAAGGAGAGGTGTCTTAGTTGGCACAATTGCACATTAATTTAAGTAAATTGAGATACAACGCCGTCATGTTGCAACACTTATTAACAAAGCGTGGTATTCAGATGATACCCGTGACTAAAGGTGTCGCAGGTGATGCAAAGATTCTTGAAGTATTACAATCAGTCGGTTTTGACTCGGTTGCTGAATCAAGGCTTTCGCTCATTGACCACAAAAGTGATATTCATTATATGATGATCAAAGGCGCTTCTCCCAATGAAGTGACGGACGTTGTCGATTTAACAAGCGTCAGTATTCAAACAGAACGTGCAACCATTCAAAGTTTGAATGAAGGTGCAATTGAGAAAAGCGTCATTCATCCGATTTTGATTATGGTGGATTGGAAAGATGGACGTGAGGGTGCACTCGCTGAAGAAGTGATTGAGATGGTTCAGGATGTTCAACAACTTGATGGGATTAGACTTTTAGGATTAGCCTTTAACTTTATGTGTTTTAGACCCTTACCACCAACACACGAAGATATTGAACGAATACATCAATTTATTATGAAAGTTGAAGCGGAGTCAGGGGTTCAATTTGAAATCATATCTGGTGGGAATTCTAGTATGCTGTCCTTAATGATGACTCAAGACCTTGGTCGTATCAATCAACTTAGAATTGGTGAAACCTGGTTGCGTGGTTATGAAACGTCGTATAACGAACGAGTTCCACAACTTTATGAAGATGCCTTTTTACTTGAGGGACGCATAATTGAAATTAAACCTAGATATGATATAGAAAGTAACGAAACGTATATGCAAGCGTTAGTGGATATCGGTCAGTTGGATACAAATGTTAATGGTTTAACAGTAGTAGACGATCATTTAAAAATAATAGGTAGCACCAGTGATATTCTTTTGGTTGATTTAGGGATGACAGACTATTATCAACTCGGAGACCGTATAATTTTTCAGATGAGTTATAATGCGATTGCTCAAAGTATGCATATGCCTTATTTGACAAAGCATTACACGCATGATGATGGGATTGAAGCGTTGATTGACGGATTTAAATCAACAAAAATAAAAAGTTTTTCAAAATGATATTGACAATGAGAATCGTTATCAATTAAACTAAAAGTAAGAAGTGTATTACATAGTTAAAGGAGAGACAGTTGTGAGAGGGAAAAAGTTATTAAGTTTAGCTTTATTGCTTACAATCATATTGATTATGGCAGCGTGTAGTAGCGTAAGTGATTCAGGCAACTCAGATAAGAAAAGCAGCTCAGACAATTCGGGGAAAGGCGTAACAATTGAACACGATGGTGGTAAAACAACAATTCCAGAAGAACCTAAACGTGTTGTAGCACTTGAGTATTCATTTGTAGACGCACTTGCCGCATTAGGTGTTAAACCTGTTGGTATTGCAGATGATGGTGATAAAAACAATATCATCGAGCCAATTCGTAAAAATATTGGCGACTACAAATCAGTAGGTGCGCGTAAACAACCTAACCTAGAAGTAATTAGTGAGTTAAAACCTGATTTAATTATCGCGGACAACAACCGTCATAAAGGAACATATGAGCAACTTAATAAAATTGCACCAACAATTTTATTACCAAGTTTAGATTCAAATTACCAAGACAATATCAAAGCATTTAAAACAATTGGTAAAGCGTTATCAAAAGATGATAAAGCAGAAGAACGTTTAAAAGAACACAACAAAATGATTGACAAATACAAAAAAGAAATTTCAATGGATAAAGACTTAAAAGTGTTACCAATGGTTATTTCACAATCAGGTGCACTCGCACATTCAGATAAGTCATATGTTGGTCAATTCTTAAAAGAGTTAGGATTTAAAGAAGCATTAACAAAAGAAGTAGCAGATACGTTACCAGAATATTTAAATGCGCCTTACCTCAATATGAACTCAGAACAATTATCTGAAATTAATCCTGAACGTATGTTTGTCATGGTCAATGGTGAAGACGACCCATTTTATGCTAAAATGAAAGCAGACCCTGTTTGGGATAAAATTGATGCAGTTCAAAACGATCGTGTACATGTTGTAGATCGTTTAACTTGGGCGAAATCACGTGGATTAATCTCATCTGAAGAGATTGCAAAAGAACTAGCTCAAATTTCTAAAGAAGAAGGCAAAGAAAAATAATTTTCTTTTAAAGTTTTGAATAAAGGTGATTTCTTATGTCAAAAGTAACCTCAACAATTAAAGATGGACATCACCAAAGAAAACGCAATACGCTCACATTTTGTGTGAGCGTATGTTTTCTTATTGTTGCTATATTTTTAAATCTTGCAATGGGTTCATCTCAGATTCATTTCAACTCATTAATTGATTATATGTTTCATTTAAAAGAGACAAAAGAAACATTCTTAATACATAATGTTCGTATGCCTCGTATGATTGGTGCTTTATTGTTAGGTGCTGCGTTGGCTGTTGCAGGTGTGTTGATGCAGGCGATTACGCGTAACCCATTAGCTTCTCCACAAATCTTTGGGGTTAATGCGGGTGCATCTTTCACAGTCGTCTTAATCACTGTATTAGTACCAAGTCTTGCAGCAAATTCTGTAGTGTTTGCATTCATCGGTGCCTTTTTAGGCGGATTAGCTGTATATATGTTAGCAGATACAACTAAGGGAATGACACCTGTTAAGTTAGCTTTAGCGGGGATGACGATTCATCTCTTTTTTACAAGTTTGACGCAAGGGATTATTTTATTAAATGAAGATGCGACGACAACGGTAATGTTTTGGTTAGTTGGTGCCATTCATACGATTAAGTGGCCGAATATTATTCAAGTTCTACCTTGGATAGTAGGTGGACTCATTGCTTCGCTACTGTTAGCACGACAATTGGCGATATTAGATTTAGGAGATCAGTTGGCGACAGGGCTTGGTCAAAACACGAAACTGATTCGCGCATTAGCAGGTGTAATTGTAGTAGTACTTGCAGGTTCAAGTGTTGCTGTTGCAGGGCCCATTGGGTTTGTCGGTTTAATTGTGCCTCATATTGTGAAGTACTATGTCAGTCGTAATTATACTTTAATTATTATATTATCAATGATTATGGGTGCAAATTTATTACTGATTTCAGATGTGTTAAGCCGATTGATTGCCTACCCATTTGAATCGCCCGTAGGTATTGTTACATCATTTGTCGGTGCTCTGTACTTCTTATTGATTACAATGAGAGGAGTGAAAGCACGATGAATATTAATTATACAAAACGCTATATAATCGTTGTATTATTACTCATTGTTGGTTCAGTTCTAAGTTTAGGTGCTGGAGCTGTATTGATGTCGCCACAAGAAGTGATTTCAGAAATATGGCATGGCGATAACTTTATATTACAAGAATATCGTCTACCACGTATGATTCTAGGAGTGTTAGTCGGTGCCGCGCTCGCGATTTCTGGTGCAGTAATACAAGGTATTGTACGAAATCCGCTTGCATCACCGGATGTTATCGGGATTACAAAAGGGGCAAGCTTAACTGCGGTTATTGTCATCATCGTATTTCCATCTGCACCCTTATTTATACTGCCACTCGCATCGTTCATTGGTGCTGTCGCAATCAGTATTATTTTATCGCTATTAATTAGTTACAAAGGCATTAAAGGCTCTCAACTCGCACTAATCGGTATGGCCATTGGAGCAATTGCTATGGCAGTAGTGCAATATTTATTAATCAGAAACCCAATGGAAGCGAATATTGCGTTAGTTTGGTTGACTGGAAGTTTGTTTGGTCGATCTATGCAACATGTTTATGCAATTTTGCCATGGCTTGTTATTGCCATTCCGATTATATTGATCAATGGTCGAAAGCTCGATATTTTGCATCTTGGTGAAGACGTCGCAACAGCAGTTGGTACAAATGTAAATCGAACAAAAATGCTATTACTTTTATTATCTGTGATGCTTGCAGGTGCAGCGATTTCTGTCGTTGGTGGTTTAAGTTTTCTAGGATTAATCGCACCGCACATTGCGCGTAGCATCGTAGGACATAAGCATACACATATCATTATAATGTCAGGATTAATCGGTGGATTACTGATGGTATGTGCCGATGGTATTGCACGTATTATTGCACCGCCTATTGACATTCCAGTCGGTGTATTAATTGCGATTATCGGCGCGCCGTACTTCTTATATGTATTACGAAAAATGTGATTATTTAATATACGTAAATATGAATCTTTATTCATTTTGTTATTGCGTAATGCTTCTTTCCTCTGTATAATAATTATGCATAGGAAAGAGGCATTTTTTGCTTAGATGAAAGGTGTTACAAGGATGGAAAAACTAACTAGAACACAACAAAATATAGGTAAAGCGAAATTTTTTATACTATCATTACTAGGTATTATTTTGTTCTTAATCCCAGTACCAGTGACAGAAGATGGCACGACTACGACAACTTTACCGATTGCTTATTTAGCATCACTATTTAAATCATTTGTTGGACCAGCAATGCCATGGATTATTTTATTAATTGTTACATTGTCAGGTATTCTAACAGTCATTTACAGTTTAATCCCAGTCAAGCACCAGTCAGTCCCTTCATTTATGGTGCATACATTTAAAGTGACTTGGACTTGGGTACTTGTACGTGTCCTTGCAGTCCTATTTGTGTGGTTAACGTATTTTAAGTGGGGCGTTTCGTGGATTTATTCTGAGGATACGGGACAATTAATCTTTTCTGATTTATTGCCAACTCTTGTAGCTGTATTCTTTTTTGCGGCTATATTTTTACCATTATTACTTGAGTATGGATTATTAGAGTTTTTAGGACCAGTATTTAAGCCAGTGATGCGTCCATTGTTTACACTACCGGGACGTTCAGCAGTAGATAATTTAGCTTCATTTATTGGAGACGGTACAGTAGGTGTTATGATTACAAGTAAACAGTATGAGCGCGGTCTTTATACTAGAAGGGAAGCAACTGTTATTTCTACAACGTTCAGTGTTGTTTCGTTAACATTTGCGATCGTGATTATTGATACATTAGGATTAATGGATTATTTTATGAGTTTCTACGGTGCGGTGATTATAGCGTGTTTTGTGGCAGCTTTAATTATGCCTAGAATTTGGCCGCTTCGCCAAGTAGAAGATACGTATATGAATGGTCAAGCACCAGAACGTCATCAGCATGCGCAAGTTGATTATAAAGCCACGATTAAAAAAGGGTATGAAGAAGCGGTTGAAACAGGCTATTATGCACCGAATTTTAAGTTATATGTAGCGACAGCAGTTAAAACTGTTTTAGATATGTGGTTTGCAGTAATCCCTGTAGTTATGACAATTGGTACGCTTGCAACTATTCTTGCGACCTATACACCAATATTTACAATTATTGGTACACCATTTGTGCCTATACTTGAATGGATGCATTTGCCTGACGCAACGAAAGCATCAGAAACGTTGATTATTGGGTTTGCGGATATGTTTTTACCGTCTATTTTAATTCAAGGTGTTGAAAGTGAACTCACACGTTTCGTTGTAGGAGTATTAAGTGTATGTCAATTAATTTATTTATCTGAGGTTGGTGGCGTGATTTTAGGTTCAAAAATTCCAGTAAGTTTATGGAAGTTATTTGCAATCTTTTTAATACGTACAGTAATTACATTACCAATTATTGTAATTATCGCTTACCTTGTATTTTAAAAAGTATAAAAAAGACCCCGCATGTTTGAGATGCGGGGTTATCTATTAGAAATCGTCTATTTCGTGACTTCGTTATATACTTTTTTATCATTAAATGTGTAAATGATGTATTGATGATCATCAGTATCAATGATTACACGATTTGTTTTACCAAATGTAGAACCGATACGTGATACTTTTTTATCATCTTCAGGTACTGCATGAATGTCTCTATCTTCACTAACGTTGACAATTTTTTCATTAGGAATGTGAATGTCTGCAACTCTCCATTGAATATGTACTTCTTTGTCCGTCTTTTTAACTGTCATTGCCATTTGTACGACACATCCTTTAACTTATTTGTTAGTCACAGTATAACTGAATGAAAACGTTTTGACAAGTAATATGAGATACTAATTTTTAAAATGTGTCATACTAATAATTAAATGTGTTAACACCGAAAATGTGTTCGTGTTTTATGGGGAAATATGCTATAATGCGTCTATGTATGAAAGGAGGTTACAATGACTGGTAAAACACATTCTGCAGCTGGACTACTGATTGGTGCAGTTGTTTCTAGACATTTTCAACTTGACTTATTCGAAAGTGTAACATGTATTGTCTTATCAGGGGTTGCATCCATTTTTCCAGATATTTGTCATACTCAAAGTAAGATTGGGAGGCATTTTCGCTTATTGAGTTTATTGGTAAAACATATGTTTGGCCATCGTACATTGACACATTCAATTTTGTTTATTTTCATCTTTTATTTCCTTTTACATATGCTTCAAACACCACTTTACTATATGATTGGTGTAATTTGTGGTATGATTTCCCATGTGATATTAGATATGTTAACACCACGTGGCGTGAAGTTATTCTTTCCACTGCCAATACGTGTGCGTTTCCCTATCCATTTTAAAACAGGGGGTATCGTAGATTTATCACTTGCATCAACATTTAGTATTATGACAATGTTTGTATTATTTGAATCTACTATGAAAAGCATTTTACAGCATTTACTATCTTAATGATGTAATTTTATTAAAGATGAATGGGGAATAAAATGAATGACTTGTCCTAGTTTATGGCTAAAGGAGAGTATCTCAATATGTTAGATAAAAATAAACTTGAAAAGTATAATCAAGCACATCTTATAGAATATGAAAAAATGATGTGTTCTAATGAAAAAGAACGATTAAAATCAAAAGTAGATGAACTTGACTTATCAGAAATCAAAGACATGTATGAAGCAGTTTATCTCAATCAGACTAAAATTGAAGATGTTTCAAATATCCAAGAAATCAACTTTGAACGTAAAGCAACCTTATCAGAAGAGGTTCGTGATATGTACTATGAAAAAGGGATTGCTGCGATTAAAGCGGGTCAGTTTGCTGTATTACTTTTAGCAGGTGGTCAAGGGACTAGATTAGGCTATAAGGGCCCTAAAGGATCATTCGAAATTGAAGGCGTGAGTCTCTTTGAATTGCAAGCCCGCCAATTAATTGATTTAAAATCCCAAACTGGTTATACAGTTGATTGGTACATTATGACAAGTGAAATCAATGATGAGGAGACACGTGCTTATTTCGAGCAACATGATTATTTTGGTTATGATGCTAATCATATTTATTTCTTTAAACAAGACAATATCATTGCACTCAATGAAAAAGGACAACTCCTTTTTAATACAGACGGTCTCATCATGGAAACACCAAATGGTAACGGTGGTGTATTTAAATCATTAGATCGTGCAGGTTACTTACAACAAATGGTAGACCGCGGTAATGACTACATTTTTATGAATAACATTGATAATGTACTCGTTCGCGTTTTAGATCCTGTGTTTGCAGGCTTTACGGTTCATCATCATAAAGATGTTACATCAAAATCTATAGAGCCAAAAGCATATGAAAGTGTTGGGCGTCTTGTTGTCAGCGATGGCAAGGATAGAGTACTCGAATATTCAGAACTTGATCCTGAAGTTGCAAATACATTAAAAAATGCAAATATCGGTATTCATGCTTTTAAGGTACCATTTATTCAAGCAGCTGTGGATAAAGCTTTACCTTACCATTTAGCTATTAAAGAATTAGAACAACTTGATGAGGATTTTGGTATTGTTAAACGACCAACATTAAAATTTGAATTATTCTATTTCGATATTTTTAAATATGCAACATCATTTATGACACTTCAAGTGCCAAGAGACGAAGAATTTAGTCCGCTTAAAAATCGAGAAGGTAAAGATAGTGTAGAAACAGCAACAGAAGACTTAAAACGTTTAAATATTATTGAATAGGGGTGACGATATGTCAGTCACTAAAGCTACACGAAGTCCTCGAAAACATACTTTTAAAGATATTGCACCACTTTCTTTTGGTGAAGAAGTAGGTAACGCAGTTTCACATGGTGTTGCTGCGTTCCTTATGCTTTTATTATTGCCTTATGCTGCAGTATACAGCTATATTACATCTGGTGTATGGATGGCGATAAGTGTATCTGTCTTTGTAATTAGTTTGTTTATGATGTTTATGTCATCAACGGTGTATCATACGATGCAACAAGCTTCAAAACATAAGTATGTTTTACGTATTATCGACCATAGTATGATTTATGTCGCGATTGCAGGTTCATATACACCTGTTTCAATAGTACTCGTCGGTGGATGGTTAGGTTGGACGATTATGGTTATTCTTTGGGGAACGACCATCTGGGGTATCCTATATAAAGCAATATCCACGCATGTGAATTCTAAGTTAAGTTTATTGATTTACTTAATTATGGGATGGGTTGGTATTATTTATTTACCAATTATTATTCATGAAGGATTGTGGTTATTTTTATTGTTCATATTTTTAGGCGGTGTGGCCTATACGATTGGTGCTTGGTTTTATGCACAAAAAAATAAGCCATATTTTCATATGATTTGGCACCTATTTATTTTACTTGCATCGATTTTTCACTTTATTGGCATACTTTATTTTATGTAATTGAGCGAATACATATTGATAGCAGTATGTGTTTATTAATAATTGAAGTTCGAGAAAGACGAATTATTATACGCGTGACCAGTGCATAATAATTCGATTTTTTCTTTTAATCGAAATTGAACTACTAAGAAAGGATGAGTGATATGGGATTTAAACGAATTAGTGTTATTTTCTCGCTTATACTCATCATGTTTATGGCAGCAATTGAATCGTCTATCGTATCACTTGCTTTACCGACTATGCGTGATGATTTAAATGCGCAACTTCCTATATCGTTAGTATTTACAGTGTATTTTGTAGGGATTGTTTTAGCAATTCCAATCCTTAGTGAACTCATGTCCCGAATCAAAATCATTTATGTCACATTAATAGGATTAATATTATTTATTGGGGCGAGTCTACTTTCAGGACTAAGTACAAGTTTTGAGATGCTTGTATTTGCGCGTTTCATTCAAGGTATTGGTGCTGGTGTTAATATGTCAATTGCACAAATTGTACCTAAACTTGCTTTTGAAATACCTTTTCGCTATAAAGTGATGGGTATTGTAGGGAGTGTATGGGGGATTTCAAGTATTCTAGGTCCATTCTTAGGTGGATTTATACTAGAAGTGTCAACGTGGCATTGGCTCTTTTTTATTAATATCCCTATAGGGTTGATTGCGGTAGGATTTGTCTTATATGCCTATCAATTTAAATCTGAAAATCTATCTAAACATGCGATTGACTACTTTGGAATGTTCCTCTTTTATGTAATGATCATGTTATTGATGTTTGCTGTATTGTATACAGAGCACTTGTGGATGAATGTCATCGCTTTATTACTTTTTGTGGGTATTGCATTCTATTTAGTGCGGTATTCCAAAGGTAAAAAAGTATCGTTTATTCCTATTCAAGAGTTTAAATCGTTAATTCAATTTGCTTTCTTTACAGATTTTATAGTAGCCATGGTGCTAATTGCATTTAATGTTTTTATTCCAACGTATTTACAAGACACATTAGGATTGACTCCTTTGCAGAGTGGTTTAGTCATTTTTCCATTATCAATTGGATGGTTATTCTTAAATTTTAATTTAGATAAAATAGAGATGAAGTTATCAATTAAAGCACTTTACATCACTGCATTTAGTATCCTTATATTAGGATCATTACTACTCATTTTTAATGCGTTTCATCCTATAGTAATTGCTATTGTATTATTTTTTACAGGTATGAGTTTTGGTACGGCTTATACTAAAGATAGTGTACTTGTTCAAGAACATGTGTCATCTGAACATATGAAAAAATCGATGTCTTTATTCACGTTGTCACGTAATCTTGGTAACTCTGTTGGTTCAGCAGTGATTGGGTATATCTATGCACTAAAATTGCAGTTTACGCATGTACCTATACAAAATATTATGATATTTAGTATTGTACTTATTACTATTTTATTAATGATATGGATGATGAAATCGCGAAAATCATTGATGTAGTTTTGGTGAAATGGGGTAAACAAATAAAGATGATTGGAGGAGGGATGTATAATGAAAGGTAAGTTTAATGTTTTTAACTTATTATCGTTATTAATCATACTCTCCATATTTGTAATTTCTGGTATGACTTTTCTTATCATGCTTGCTTTTGGATTATACGGATTAAGTCGAATACTCATTTACTTTGGCTTAGGGACATTTACGTATAACCAAGGCTTTTATGAAAATTTAATTTATTATGGAAGTTATATCGTTTTTGGTTATTTTACCTCTTTTATAGTGGAATATGTGATGGAGTGGCTACGCAAAAAGTTACCTCATCACCCTTATTTACAGGGATTAACTTTTCATTTATTAACATACAGTTTAATGGTTATTATGTTTTACTTTTTGATTCATATTCATTATGAGAAAGTGCATATAGATTTATGGGTGCTTATGGTAATTATTGCTTTTCTTTATCTATGTAAAGAAATCTTTTATCCCGATTCCGAAGACTTAAATCAAAAAAAATAAGACTGTAATTGCTGTGATGTAGCGCTTTCATGGGTGATGAATGAAACAGATATTTTGCTAAGCTAACTTTATCATCGTAAAATATTATATTGTGATAAAGTTAATAGGAGGATGCGTATGGAGAACAACGTAGTCATTGATAAGCAACAACGGAATATTATTGTCGCAGTTATGCTCATCAGTGCATTTATAGCGATTTTGAATCAGACACTTTTAAATACTGCACTTCCAGCCATAATGAGAGGGCTTGAAATTCATGAAAGTACTTCCCAATGGCTTGTGACAGGGTTTATGCTCGTTAACGGTATTATGATTCCGTTGACAGCCTATTTTATGGATCGTATACCGTCACGTAAATTATATATTGCTGCGATGGGAACATTTTTAATTGGTTCTATCGTTGCGATGCTTGCACCAAATTTTGGTGTGCTCATGACAGCACGTGTCATTCAAGCAATGGGTGCAGGTGTCATTATGCCACTGACACAATTTACGCTTTTTACATTATTTCCTAAAAATCAACGTGGATTTGCGATGGGCCTTTCAGGTCTAGTCATCCAATTTGCACCTGCTATAGGTCCCACATTATCTGGTATCCTAGTCGATAACTATTCATGGCGAGCACCACTGTTAGTCGTTGTCGTTGTAGCGGTTATCGGGTTTATTTTCGGATTCATATATATGAAAGATTATAGTGTAACTAAAAATGTCGTTTTAGATAAGTTTTCGGTCGTACTTTCAACACTTGGATTCGGTATTATGTTATACGGATTTAGTATTGCTGGGGTACGCGGATTTAATGATATGGTTGTTATTATCAGTATCATTGTTGGTATCATTATTGTAGCTTTCTTTATTACGAGACAACTTAAAATTGATAATCCAATATTAAATCTACGTGCATTCCTTACACCTACTTTTACACTTACATCTATTACATCAATGATTGCTTTCACATCAATGGTAGGTCCTGCATTACTTATTCCAATTTATGTCCAAAACTCATTAGCACTTTCAGCAATGTTATCAGGATTAGTTATTTTGCCAGGTGCTATTATCAACGGGATTATGTCAGTAGTAACAGGACGAATTTATGATAAAGTAGGGGCGCGTATATTAGTTATTCCAGGTTTTACAATTTTACTTATTTCAACATTGATGATGACACATCTTACAGCTCATACGTCGTTTACTTATATTATTATTGTTTATACAGTAAGATTGTTTTCAATTTCATTGTTAATGATGCCTTTAAATACAGCTGGAATTAACGCATTACCAAACCATATGGTATCGCACGGAACAGCAATAATGAATACGTTAAGAACAATTTCTGGTTCAATGGGTACGGCATTAATGGTTACAATGATGTCTCTTGGTGCATTAATTTACAAACCAACTACAGGCATGGCAAGCGAAATTGCAACACGTGAAGCAATGGCTTCAGGTGTGAACCTTGCATTCGCCGTAACTTCTGGATTCTTAGCCATTGGATTAATTATCAGTTTCTTTATTCGTGATCGTGGTAAAGAGAAAAAACATAAACATGTACGTAAATTAAGTTAAAAACGCATGTCATTCTATTAACTCAAGAAACGTCTTGTCGATAGCATCATTCAGGTCTTTGATTTGGATGGTGCTTTTTATATTTTGTAAAATAAAGTGTAATCAATGTAGGGAACTCCCGTATTTATTAAATTTTAAGATTTTACCTTATGCAAGCGCTTAGAATTTTGATAAACTAAAATCAAATGTGTATTAAAAGGAGATGTTCCATGTGTTAACAGTTGAACAAGTTGAACAACTTGTTGGAGAAATTAAAGATCCAATTTTAAATAAACCATTAAAAGAAACAGATGGCATTGTGAATGTATCTGTCAAAGAAGAGAAAGAGCACGTTAGTGTTAAAGTTGCCATTGCAAAATTAGGTGGACAGACGCAACTAGACACTCAAATGGCAATTGTAGAAAAACTTAAAGAAAATGGTGCTAAAACAGTTGGCATACGTTTTGAAGAATTGCCAAAAGAAACAGTTGAAAAATTTGGAGGTACTGAAGAAAAAGAACAACAAACGATCGAATCGTACCTTGCTGGTGATAACGACTTAGAATTTATTGCGATTGCCTCAGGTAAAGGTGGCGTTGGTAAATCAACAGTTGCAGTAAACCTTGCAGTATCACTTGCACGCGAAGGTAAACGAGTTGGCTTAATCGATGCTGATATTTATGGATTTAGTGTACCGGACATGATGGGGATTGATCAAAAGCCAGGTATTGAAGGCAAAACGGTACTACCTGTTGAACGTCACGGTGTTAAAGTAATTTCAATGGCCTTCTTTGTTGAAGAAAACGCACCCGTAATTTGGCGTGGTCCAATGCTAGGTAAAATGTTGACGAACTTCTTTACTGAAGTGAAATGGGGAGACTTAGACTACCTAGTACTTGATTTACCACCAGGCACAGGAGATGTTGCGTTAGATGTACATACAATGTTACCTTCAAGTAAAGAAATTATTGTAACAACACCACACCCAACTGCTGCTTTTGTTGCGGCTAGAGCTGGGGCTATGGCTAAGCATACAGAGCACTCTATTTTAGGTGTTATTGAAAACATGTCTTATTTTGAAAGTAAAGAAACAGGCAATAAAGAATATGTTTTTGGACAAGGTGGTGGTCAAAAACTAGCGGACGAATTACAAGTTGAATTATTAGGACAACTTCCACTAGGACAACCAACATGGGAGCCAAAAGATTTCTCACCTTCTATTTATCAACCGGAAGATCAAATCGGGAAAATTTATCAGTCAATGGCTAAAAAAATTATAGATAAAACACAAAAATAATAAGCTAAAATATGAGGTGGAGCTATATCATAGAAAGCTCTGCCTCTTTTTTGAGTTTATAGATAATAAGATAATTGTAAATAGTGTATTTAAAGAATGATTTACATACGATATAAGTTTATAAAGTTAATATAAAAATATATTTACACGCATGACTAGAAAAAGATTAAAAAAATTTAAATTGGGGGTTGCAATGTAAGTTCAAATTGTATAGAATAAGTTCTTGTGAGCGAACGAAATCGCTAAAACAATAAACGACAAAAAAATTGAAATTTATTGTTGACTTTAATTAGCAACTTTGATATGATTTAAAAGTCGCTGAAAAAAGCACAAAAGTTTTTTGAACGAAGATTTAAAAGTGTAAAATTTACTATTGAATCTTTTGAGAAAAGCTTTTAAAATAAGAAAAGTATTTTAAATACTTGTTAACATTTTAAAAATATGTTAAGGTATTTAAAGACTTTATGAACATTGAAAACTGAATGACAATATGTCAACGTTAATTCCGATAAAACACAGTACAACGTACTGATAGACTGATTGACTGAATCAATCGAAAGAGCTATATCAAGCTTACTCTAATATGGAGAG
>NZ_JABANU010000003.1 GCF_016238445.1 Staphylococcus canis | reverse complement strand
AAAGATGGCAATGGTAACACATCAACACCATCAACAGGAACAGTAACAGACACAGTGGCGCCAGAGGCACCAGTAGTGAATAATCCACAACCAGGAGACAAAGTCGTAACAGGAACAGGTGAACCAGGAACAACAGTAGTTGTGACATTCCCTAACGGCGAAGAAGTGACAGGTCAAGTGGACGAAAACGGAAACTGGACAGTGGACGTACCAGCGACTGAGACATTAGACGAAGGTGAAACAATCACTGTTGTGAACAAAGATGGCAATGGTAACACATCAACACCATCAACAGGAACAGTAACAGACACAGTGGCGCCAGAGGCACCAGTAGTGAATAATCCACAACCAGGAGACAGAGTCGTAACAGGAACAGGTGAACCAGGAACAACAGTAGTTGTGACATTCCCTAACGGCGAAGAAGTGACAGGTCAAGTGGACGAAAACGGAAACTGGACAGTGGACGTACCAGCGACAGAAACGTTAGAAGACGGCGAAATAATCACTGTAGTGAACGTAGATCAAAATGGTAATGTTTCTGAACCGAGTCGCGCTATTGTAACTGGCGAAACAGTGATCACAGGATCAAGTGAACCAAATACAACAGTAGAAGTTACTTTACCAAACGGTGATGTTGTAAATAGCGAAGTGGATGAAGAGGGTAACTGGACAATTACAGTACCATCAACAGATGCTCATGCAGATGATGCTACTATCGTAGTGAAAGATCACGAAGGTAAAACAACTGAAATGAAAGTTCATGCATTACCAGAAACAGGTTCAAACAGTGCGAATAACACTGCACTATTCGGTGGTTTAATGGCTGGATTAGGATCATTATTCCTAGTAGGTAGACGTCGTAAAAACCAAGAGGAAAAATAATAATTTTAGTTAAGTTAAGCTATCACTCATAAGAAAACAGGCGATTTTCATGATATGAAGATCGCCTGTTTTTGTTTTTAATATAATCCTTTAACCCATTCAAAATGATAGATGACTTATCAATATGATAATTAAGCTTATGATGATTAAGATACACCAAGTTACCAGTCCAAATATAATAGGTTTCAACCCGGCTGTTTTGAAGCTCTTGAATCGAACAGATAAACCGACTCCAGCCAATGCGATAGTGATTAAAAATAGTGAAATCGATTTAAAAAAATGCATCACTTCAACTGGAAAATGAAAAATAGTACTGATCATTGACGTTATAAGAAATCCAATAATAAAGTAAGGAATCAGTTGGAACATAGAGGATTGTCGCGCCGCATTACGATTTTCTTCCTTATTATAAGTCCACCAAGCTAAACCAAGTGTTATAGGTATGATAAATAAGGTGCGTGTGAGTTTTACAATTGTTGCGCTCTCTAAAGCTTCTGAGCCATATAATGCACTCGCTGCGACAACACTAGATGTATCATTGATGGCTGTTCCTGCAAATACACCAAATGCGTGTTGACTCATGTGAAAATAATGACCTAGAGCTGGAAATATAATAACAGCAACAAGGTTAAACAAAAATACAATTGAGAGACTTAATGCGATAACCTCGTCACGCGCTTTAATTACTGGACTTGTTGCAGCAATAGCAGAACCGCCACAAATCGCTGTCCCTACACCGATTAAAATCCCAATATGCTTGTCAATATTTAACCATTTCAACAATATGATAACTGTTATAAAACAAACCGTTAATGTGATCATTAAAATAGGCAAGGTTTGTAATCCAACGTTTCCGATTTGTTTCAGACTTAAGGTGAATCCTAATACGATAATACTGTAATGTAGAATGTTTTTACTGCTAAATCGAATCCCAGAATGTAGTGTATGTGGAAGATTCCAAATGTTATTAATGAGCATGCCAATCAATAAAGCGAATATCGCACTTCCCACAATTGGAAATATAGAACCTAGTATAGACGCGATAATAGCGATAGTTGTCGTAAATAATAATCCTCTAAAAATTGAATGCATTATTTATAGTCCTTTCTAGTTGTGATGCAGAAATAGTATTCGTCTTAAGTATAGATGTTTTGTTGTGCAAAGTGTATCTTTTTTAGTATAGGTCAAGTTGATTGACTTAATTTAATCCTTTCTGTACAATGTGAATTGTAAGATAAACAGATATAGAAGGGTGATGTTTTACATGAAGAAACGAGTAGGACAGTTCTTATTTGACGAAATTGCAAAACAAAATGTAGATAAAGTTTTCGGAGTACCTGGCGATTTTAACTTAGCATTTTTAGATGATATTGTTGCAAATCCAAATTTAGATTGGGTTGGTAATACAAACGAGCTTAACGCAAGCTATGCTGCTGATGGTTATGCACGTATAAAAGGTCTTGCTGCAATGGTTACAACATTTGGTGTAGGGGAGTTGAGTGCGATTAATGGTATCGCTGGTTCTTATGCTGAAAATGTACCTGTTATTGCGATCACAGGGGCACCAACAACTCAAGTTGAAAAAGCTAAACGTTACGTTCACCACTCATTAGGTGAAGGTACATTTGATGATTATCAAAAAATGTTTGAACCAATTACAACAGCTCAAACTTATTTAACTGAAGAAAATGCGTTAACTGAAGTACCAAGAGTAATTCAAGCAGCATTAGAAAATAAACGTCCTGTACACATTCACCTACCAATTGATGTAGCAATGAAAGAAATTGAAGTGCCTGAAGAGGTTGAATATCCAGAAGTTAAATCATTCGACTTAAAACCAACAATGGCTAAAGTTGAAAAACTTTTAAAAGACTCTAAAAAACCTGTAATTATCACAGGACACCAAATTAATAGTTTTGGTTTACACAAAGAAGTAGAACAATTAGCTGAAAAATTAAATTTACCAGTTGCGCAATTATCTTTAGGTAAATCATCATTTAACGAATCATCAAAACAGTATATGGGTATTTACGATGGTAGTGTTGCTGAACCACGTATCCGTGAATATGTAGATGAAAGCGATGTTGTGATTTTACTTGGTGCGAAATTAACTGACTCAGCAACATCAGGTTTCTCACAAGGTTTTGCGGATGATGTGATTGTGACACTCAATCATAAAGATGTGAAAGTGGATGGTGAAGTCATTCAACAACCATCATTACCTGGTATTGTAGAAGCTTTACAAAATATTGATTACAAATTCGAAGGTGAATTCCCTCAATATGAATGGCCTGAAGATGATGCATATGATTTAAATGATCAACCATTAACACAAGAAAATTATTTCAAAGTGATGCAATCATTTATCCGTCCAAATGATATACTTTTAGCAGATCAAGGTACTTCATTCTTTGGTGCCTATAGTTTAGCTATGCCAAAAGGTGCAACATTTATCGGTCAACCGTTATGGGGTTCTATTGGTTACACATTACCATCAACATTAGGTACTCAAATTGCAGATCCAAGTCGTCGCAATGTGCTATTAATTGGTGATGGTTCTTTACAATTAACAGTACAAGAAATTTCAACAATGATTCGTCAACAACTACACCCTGTTATTTTCGTAATTAACAATGACGGTTATACTGTTGAACGTAAAATCCATGGTGAAAAAGAACCATATAACGATATTCAAATGTGGGATTACAAAGCATTACCAGCAGTGTTTGGCGCACCAGATACACCAACATATGATGTAAAAACTTCTCAAGAGTTATTTGATGCAATGAAAGCTATTGAAGAAAAACCAGATCAATTACACCTTGTTGAAGTGCACATGGCGGTTGAAGATGCTCCAGAAAAACTGGAAAAAATCTCTAAACGCTTTGCTGAACAAAATAAATAAGTCTAAATTGTGTAAAAGTATTGACAATTAATCTAAAACGTTATATAGTATGAACTATCATAAAAAAAGCGGATTGATAGAGTAGCTTTTATGAGTTGTAGCAAATAGAAAGCTAACGGGTGATGCAAGTTAGCACAACATAAGAGTGAATTGGGCAATCAAGCTAAAAGATAATTCAATAACGTAAAGAGTATAAAAGGTTGAACGATAGATTCAACTTTTGAAACTAAGGTGGCACCACGGTAACGCGTCCTTATAGTAACGTGTTATTGTGGTGTCTTTGTTTTATTGTGAGGTAAAAATAAGTAGGTTGAGGTTAAGGTAGTGTCAGAAAATGAACGGTTGATGTGAGTTCATACCTCCTCAAGTGAATTGGGTTTTACTGAAAGCAACAAATTGAATAATCATTGAGTGGATAGTTTTAGACTATTAATGAAGGTGGTACCGCGTGCAAGCGTCCTGAATTAGGAAACTTGTATGCGGTTTTTTATTTAATAAAAAGGAGGGATGACGGTATGAAATATGTGTATCGTATTTTGAATGCATCTGTAAACCCAGAAACATTAGCGCGACATCGTCAAACAAAAATGATATTAGAGAGTGCTTCAACACAAAAAATGAAAGGACGTTATTCCATTGTCGCTTTTGATAAAAGTGGTGAACTAAAGTTAACAGAACACGCACTAGAAGTGACATTAGGCGCAGATACTACAACAATTACACATCAGCCTTTTGAAGCTTTAAAAGAAAAAGTCGCAATGTATCAACATGATATTCATGATGAGGCCTTACAACCATTACCTTTCGTTTCCGGTTTTATTGGTGCATTTAGCTTTGATGTGGTGCGTCATGCATTTCCAGTTTTAAAAGAGACACCAATTGAAGAAAATGGAACAGATGTCCATTTATACATGGTTGAATCAGCTTATATTTTTGATCATTATAAAGAACAAATTTATGTTATCACAACGAACTTGTTTTCAGGAATTGATGAAACTAAACTCAATGAACGACTACAAAAGATGATTACAGAATTTGAAAATGTTCAATTGTTTGATTTTGATGAACCATCGAATGCTTTACCACGCGAGATTGAAACGAGTGAAGCGGACGATCAGTTTTTACAACAAGTTTCGTATTTTAAATCTCTGACACAACAAGGAGATGTCTTTCAAATCGTGCCATCTCGTATTTATCGGTACCGTCATCACTTCGGAGATAAGCGAGCAGCATACAGCTATCGACTGTATCAGAATTTAAAGCGAAAAAACCCAAGTCCTTATATGTTTTATATGAATATGGACGATCAAATTTTAGTGGGAAGTTCTCCTGAAAGCTTTGTCAAAGTTGAAGGTGACACAGTCATGACAAATCCAATTGCAGGTACAGCACGACGAGGTCAAACATACGAAGAAGACCAGCAATTAGAACAGGAGCTACTAAAAGATGAAAAAGAGATAAGTGAACACAGCATGTTAGTCGACTTAGGTCGAAATGATATTTTAAGAATCGCACAGCCAGGCTCACTTGAAATACCAAAATTAATGTTGATTGAACGGTATGAACATGTGATGCATATCGTGAGTGAAGTGACAGGGAAAATTAACCCATCATTATCTGTTATAGATATTATTGCAAGTTTACTACCAACAGGTACGGTATCAGGTGCACCGAAGCTAAGAGCCATCCAGCGCATCTATGAACAAAAGCCTGTAAAGCGAGGCGTATATAGTGGAGGCGTGGGTTACATTAATTGTAATGGTGATTTGGATTTAGCACTTGCCATTCGTACGATGGTCATTGATGACACTTATGTGAATGTTGAAGCAGGCTGTGGTGTAGTTTATGATTCAGTTCCAGAAAAAGAATTAAAAGAAACGCGTTTGAAAGCGCAAAGTCTACTGGAGGTGTCATTATGATATTAATGATTGATAACTATGACTCCTTTACGTATAACTTAGTCGATATGTTACGTGAATTTGATGAAGTGGTAATTAAATATCCAGATGATTTAACGTTATTTGACATAGAACCTGATGCGATTGTAATTTCACCAGGACCTGGCCATCCAGCTGATACAGAACATTTAATGCACATTATTAACCATTATCAAAATAAACCAATACTTGGCGTGTGCTTAGGCGCTCAAGCACTCTACCATTACTATGGTGGGAATGTTCGCGTCGGATCACAAGTCATGCATGGCAAAGTAGATAAACTTCAACTCGAAGCACCAAGTATCTTGTATCAAGATATATCAGAAGATTCAGAAATAATGAGATATCATTCACTTATTTGTGATGAAGCAACGTTACCAAAAGAATTAATAGTAACAGCTCGAACACCTGATTGCATCCAATCGTTTGAACACCAAGATAAGTTACATTTTGGAATACAGTACCATCCAGAATCATTTGCAAGTATACAAGTTAAGTCTGTAATTGAACAATTTATTAATGCTTATAGAAAGGTGGACGCCGAATGACTTTACTTCAAAAAATGATGACATATCAATCTTTAACCAAAGTAGATATCGACGAATTTATGAATAAAATGCTGTCATCAGAAATGACAGATAAAGAGAAATTAGCTTTACTTGTAGCATTTACAATGAAAAAAGAGACACCTGAAGAGTTATATTATCTCGCACAGAGTTTGATTCATTCAACATACGAATCACAATATGAATATCCAGATGCTATGTGTGTATGTGGTACAGGTGGAGATGGATCAAATAGTTTTAATATCTCTACGACAGCTTCTTTTGTTGTTGCAAGTGCAGGTGTTCCTGTCATCAAGCATGGTAATAAAAGTATTACATCAAAGTCAGGGAGTACGGATTTATTAGAAGAGTTAGATGTCGCATCAACTCCAGTAGACAATGTTAAACAACGTGTCCAAGAGACGCGACTTGCTTTTATTAGTGCAACAGAAGCATATCCCGTAATGAAGCATCTCCAAGCTGTTCGTCGCATGGTGCCGACACCGACAGTATTTAATATTATGGGTCCACTTATTAATCCATTTGCACTAGATTATCAAGTGATGGGCGTGTACGATGATTCTAAAATGGAAGACATTGCCAAAGTACTCCAACATCTTGGACGTAAAAAAGCATTAGTAGTTCACGGTGCCAATGGTATGGATGAAGCTTCATTATCAGGGGATAACCAAATTATCGAAGTATCTCAAGAGTTAGGTATTCGTCGCTACACAATCAATGCTCAAGATTATGGATTACGCTATGCAGACGATAAAGCATTAGAAGGCGGAACACCTGAAGAGAACGCATTGATTACATTGAATATATTAACAGGAAAAGATCAATCAGCACGTCGAGATGTTGTAATATTAAACGCTGCACTTGCTTTATATGCTGCACAAAAAGTCGCTTCAATTCAAGATGGTGTTATTAAAGCAGCAGAATTGATTGACTCTGGTCAAGCTTATCAACAATATCAAGTCTTAAGAGGGGTGAAAGTATGACAATATTAGATGAAATTGTCGAATATAAAAAAGAATTACTAAACAGCAACTATTATGAACAAAAGCTTGCGAAATTTGACAAAATGGATGTCAGTCATAAAACAAAATTAAGTGAAACTTTGAATCAGACACCACACATCAATGTCATCGCTGAAATCAAATCTAAAAGTCCAACGGTTTCTGATATACCAGAAAGAGATTTATTCACCCAATTAAATGCCTATCAACATGCAGCGGCCATATCTGTATTAACTGACGAAGCGTATTTTGATGGCAGTTATGAAAGATTATACACTTTAACACAACATACGGACTTACCCGTTTTATGTAAAGACTTTATCATAGACAAAAAACAAATTGACCTTGCATATCAAACAGGTGCATCTATTATTTTACTGATTGTCAATATTCTTACTGATGAAGCACTTCAAACATTATATGATTACGCGGTAAGTTTAGGACTAGAAGTGTTAGTTGAAGTTCATGATGCTGAAGAATTAGAACGTGCGCATCAACTTAATCCAAACATTATTGGTGTCAATAATCGAGATTTAAAAACATTTCAAACAGATGTGAGTCATTCTATAGATATATTACAGACGAAAGTACCTGATACGCACTATATTTCAGAAAGTGGTATTCGAACAAAAGAAGACGTTGAACGATTAGCGAAAGCAGGTGTATCAGGCATACTTGTAGGTGAGACATTAATGAAAGCATCACAACCTGAACAATTAATACAAACTTTTAATCAAATTACAAGGGCGACTACAGATGTACGTTAAATATTGTGGATTTACGCAAAAAGAAGATGTTAAAGCAGCAGTAGCACAAGACGTCAATGCGATTGGATTTATAACGTATCCTAAAAGTGCGCGTTATGTTTCAATAGATCAGGTTCAACAATTATCAAAAGACATTCCAGATTCTATTGATCGCGTGGCTGTTGTAGTAAATTCCACATTTGAAGTAATACAACAGCTATTGACTGAAACAGATATTAATACGATTCAATTTCACGGAGATGAGACACCTCAGTTTATACAAAGTGTACGAGAACATTTTCCAAAGATACGGGTTGTTCGAGCATTACCAGGTGATGAAACGTTAATGCAACGTATTAAAGATTATCAAAATGTCGTTGATCAATTTATCATCGACACGCCCTCTATAGCATACGGTGGTACAGGGCATACATTTGATTGGCGATATTTAAAAGAGATGCCAAACGTGCCCTTTCTCATTGCAGGTGGTATTAACACAGAAACGTTACCAGAGCTATTGCGCACATACCCAGAACTTCAAGGTGTGGATGTTGCAAGTGGCATTGAGAGTCGTAAAGGGATTAAAAATGAACAAAAAATGAAGGAAATTATGCATATTTTGAAAGGAGATTATCACATGTCAAATATACAATTAGAAGTTGATCAAAATGGGTTTTTCGGAGATTTTGGTGGACGTTATATACCAGAAACATTAATGCCAGCAATTCAAGATTTAAAACAAGCTTATAATGAAGCAAAAAATGATCCGGAATTTATAGAAACGTATCAATATTATCTTAAACATTATGTAGGACGAGAATCTCCATTAACATACGCAGATTCTTATACAAAAGCATTAGGCGGCGCGAAAATTTATTTAAAACGTGAAGATTTGAACCATACAGGTGCACATAAAATTAATAACGCACTTGGACAAGCGTTACTAGCTAAGCGCATGGGGAAACGTAAACTTGTAGCTGAAACAGGTGCAGGTCAACATGGGGTAGCGAGTGCGACAGTTGCGGCGTTATTCGATATGGAACTTATCGTATTCATGGGTGAAGAGGATATACGCCGTCAGCAGTTAAACGTATTTAGAATGGAGCTATTAGGTGCAAAAGTTGTCTCAGTTACTGATGGACAAGGGACACTTTCAGATGCTGTGAACAAAGCGTTACAATATTGGGTTGCACATGTCGAAGATACACATTATCTTCTAGGGTCTGCATTAGGACCTGATCCATTCCCGACAATGGTTAGAGATTTCCAACGCGTAATTGGTGATGAGATTAAATCACAAATTTTAGAGAAAGAGTCACGTTTACCTGATGCAGTTGTGGCATGTGTTGGAGGAGGTTCAAATGCGATTGGAACATTCTATCCATTTGTTGAAGATAGCGATGTGAAATTATATGGTGTTGAAGCAGCAGGGCAAGGTGCAAATACAAATCGTCACGCACTAGCGATTAATAAAGGAAAAGTTGGTATTCTACACGGTACTAAAATGTATTTAATTCAAAATGATCAAGACCAAATTGAGCTTGCACATTCAATTTCAGCAGGACTTGATTATCCAGGTGTAGGACCTGAGCACAGTTATTACCACGATATTGGACGTGTCAAATATGAAACTGCAACAGATACTGAAGCGATGGAAGCATTAATTCGATTCTCAAAATTAGAAGGGATTATTCCAGCTATTGAAAGTGCGCATGCGTTGAGCTATGTTGAAAAATTAGCACCGACAATGGATAAAGATGACATCATTGTAGTGACGGTTTCTGGACGTGGTGATAAAGATATGGAAACAATTCGTGAATACACACAAAATAGAGGAGGAGAAACAGATGCATAAGCAATTTGTGACGTATATTATGGGTGGTCAAACGATGCTAGATGAATTACGTGCATTAGATCAAGCAGGTGTAGACTATGTGGAAATTGGAATTCCATATTCTGATCCAGTAGCAGATGGTCCTGTCATTATGGAGGCGGGTCAAAGCGCCATTCAATCTGGAAGACGAACTCAAGATGTATTTGATGACTTGAAGTCTGTTCAAGGACAGTTGTCTACAAAAGTTGTGTTAATGACCTATGCGCATTCTATTGAAACTTACGGAGAAGAGGCCTTTTTTAAAGCAGCGGAAGACGCTGGTGTTTATGGACTCATTATTCCAGATATGCCACATGAATACATTGAGCAATTGAAAGAGAAATATCCGAATCGTAAGTTGAAATTCATCTCATTAATTGCGATGACTGCCGACCCAAAAAGACGTGAACATATCGCGAAACATGCAGAAGGCTTCATCTACACGGTAACAATGAATGAAGTAACAGGTAAAAATGGCACATTCCATCCAGAATTGTTAGAACATATTGAAGAAATTAAACGTATAGCGTCTGTTCCAGTACTTGCTGGTTTTGGTATACGTACAGCAGATCATGTTCAAAACATTTCTCAAGCTTCAGACGGTGTTATTATCGGTAGTGAAATTGTGAGACGTTTTAAAGAGGATGGCATTCCATCAACTATCGAATTTATTCAAACACTGCAACACGCTTTAGAAAATAATAGTGTTAAACAATAGCATCAATTTGTAAAATATGCGAATATGATATTCAAAGTGGGTATATAGATATAGACAATCCATAATGCTAAATAGGATGAGATAAATCTAGGAGGTACACGAGTGACTTTAGCCCTTATATTTGATTTAGATGACACGTTATATGATCAATTACAAGCTTTTGAGTATGCATATTACCAACATTTTGCGGATAGTGATATGGGTGTAGAAGCATTGTATCGACGTTTCAGAGCTTATAGTGATGAAGTATTTGAAGCTACTCAAAATGGTCGTATGACGTTGAGTGAGATGCATGTGTATCGCATTACTGAAGCGGTGAATGAATTTGATATTGCATTACCTGAAAAAAAGGCACGTGCATTTCAACAAGATTATGAGTTTGCGCAACAACGTATTGAATTATCTGATACGATGCGAAACTTATTGTCGACATTATCTACCCAACCTATCGTACTGGGTATCATCACGAATGGCGAAGCGGATCGACAACGTGCAAAAATTGAGGCACTTAACCTTACACAATGGATACCTGAATCGCATATTTACATTTCTGGTGCACATCAAGTATCAAAGCCAAACCGTATTATTTTTGATAAAGTAATTGAAGCATTAGAGTTAGATCCAACCTCTACATTTTATGTTGGTGATAATTTTGAGAATGATGTAGTAGGAGCAATTGATGCAGGATGGCAAGTCGTTTGGTTTAATCGACGTAATCGCCCTGCAACGAAAGAAGGCTACCAAGCAGATCGTTATGTTGAGCGTGAAGCTGAGCTCGTTGATGTCATCGAACAAATTATTCATGCTTATCATTGATATATTAAAAATCACACCCCATTTAGTCTGAAGATAGAGGCTAAATGGGGTGTACTTTTTATTGAGCCATTATGTTACGTGTGAGACGAATACCTTGGTCAGGTGTTTCATACAGTGCAATACTGTTCATAGAAACATCTTCAGGTAGATGTTCACTGAAACGTAACCATATCCAATGTGCAATATTTTCAACAGTTGTGTTCATGTCAGGAAGTGTATCATTCAATAATTGTCCATCTAAATAAGGTTGTAGATATTGTTTATAAATATCATCAATAACATTAAAGTCTACAGCTAATCCGTGGTCGTCTGTTTTTGACCAAACTTCCATTTCTAAATGGTAGGTGTGATCTTCTAAATCGATATGATTCGTCTCAGAAAAGTAAATCCGATTATCACATGTAAACGTATAATGTTTAACTACTAATAAAGTTTTGTGGTGGCGTGCAAAGTTTTGAGGTGGATGCACGTGATCAAATTTTGACATTCATTTTCCTCTTTTCCTTCTTATATTTGTTTAAAGTTCTAATGTTTTCATCATACGGTATAAATGATAAGGAGCTTCGTCAATTTCATTCACAATCATAAAGCCACTTTTTTGATAAGCACGAATTGCATTGTCGTTGTCTTTTTTGACAGTCAGTGACAGTTTACGGTAGCCTAAATGTTTGGCGAATTGTTCGACATGTGCCAACAAATGTGTAGCGACCCCTTGACGATGATACTCTGGCATAATGGCTAATAATGAAATATGATATTCATCTTGATAGCCTTCTTTTAAAGCGAGTAAAGCACGAATTTGACTAAAGTAATGGTAAAGATGATGGATTAAATCAAATCCGCGCATTTTGATGAGTTGCCATACCGTATGCTTTTCAATGCGTTCAAGTTCTTGAACAGGAAGTGCTGTAACAATACCAGCAACATGCCCATCTATTTTAGCACACCAACTATAATCATAACTAAATCGATTATTGCGCTGACGCCATAAATGATATAAGCGCGCTTCTATCGTTTGACTGCTATTTGTACCTACTATAGGGTGTGTCATCTCTTGCATCGCTAAGTAATTTAAAAAGCCTGCCTCTGGTAATGTTTTATATGCAGGGGTGACTGTAATCTCTGACACAATAAGACCTCCTATATTTATTTTGTAATTATAGATATCCTATTTATAACCTATTAAAACTTAATATAATAGACAAAAAATTTTGAGAACTTTACACTATTGTATATCATGAAGTTAATAATGCAAAATTCAAGGTATACTTGACATGTGTTGTAAAGTAAATATTGAATTGCAATTGAACTAGAACTAAAAGAAAGTAGGTGACTGAACTTGCGTATTTTTAAAGCATTAGGCTGGTTTTTTAAACGTGAGCGAAAGCGATTCATTTTAGCATTCATAACGCTGATGATTACTGCCTTTTTAAACCTCGTCCCACCACAGATGATTGGGATTGTTATCGACCATATGACACAGCGTACACTCACATATCAAAATCTAACAGGCTACCTGCTGATTATTGCATGTACAGGGATTCTTGTATATTTCTTACGTTTTTATTCAAGATTGAAATTATTTGGCGCAAGTGCAAAACTCGGACGAATCTTACGTCAACGCTTATATTTTAAGTATACTTCAATGAGTCCGTCATTTTTCCAAAAATATCGAACTGGTGATTTAATGGCGCATGCGACAAATGATATCCGTGCTGTTCAAAGTACTGCAGGTATTGGTGTATTAACGATTTCAGACGCAGTGATTACAGGCGGCATGACGTTAGTCGTAATGGCGACAACTATTAGTTGGAAATTAACGTTAATTGCAATGGTGCCACTTCCGTTTTTAGTGATACTTACAAGTTATTACGGGCGCTTATTGCATAAAGGATTTAAAGAGGCGCAGGGCGCATTCAGTCAACTGAATGATAAGACACAAGAGAGCGTTGCAGGGGTTAAAGTGATTAAATCATTCGGTTATGAAGAGAGCGATGAAGCGGATTTTACAAACTTAAGTAATCGTGTCGTTGCTAAGAACTTGAGCGTTTCTAAAATAGATGCACTATTCGATCCAACGATTCAAACCATTATTGGGTTAAGTTATTTATTAAGTGTTATTTATGGCGCAATGATGGTAACCAACGACAGTATTACTATCGGTCAACTCATTACATTTACAACATATTTAGGTATGCTCGTTTGGCCGCTACTTGCTTTAGGCTTTTTCTTTAATATCGTTCAACGTGGTGCTGCATCCTATGATCGTATTAAAGAGATTGAACGTGAACCGAGTGGTATTGAGCATGATCCGAAAATAAAGGAAGCACCAAAAGGAAATATTCAGTTTGATATTCAACATTTTCAATTTGAAGGTGATACACGACCACAATTAGAACATGTCACATTTGAAATTAAGAAAGGCATGACAGTAGGGATTGTCGGACCGACAGGAGCAGGTAAAAGCTTACTCATTCGATTACTGCTGCGAGAATTTGATACAGAGCGTCCTGAAGATATTTTGTGTGGAAATCAACCGATACGAGATTATGATATTGAGCAATTACGTGCACAGTTCGGATATGTCCCTCAAGAACATTTCCTATTTTCATCAACAATACGAGGAAATATCTTGTTTGGTGCGCCTCATAGTTCAGAAGATGAATTGTACAGAGCAAGTACGATTAGTCATATTCATGAAGATATCTTATCATTACCTGAGGCTTATGATACGGTAGTCGGGGAGCGCGGGGTATCATTATCAGGAGGACAAAAGCAACGGATTTCGATTGCCCGTGCTTTAATTACTCAACCGGAAGTGCTGATATTAGATGATTCGTTATCAGCTGTTGACGCTGAAACAGAAACCGCAATCTTACAGCACTTAAAAGAAGCACGTCAAGGACAGACAAACATCGTAACAGCACACCGAATGAGTGCTGTGATGCATGCTGACTTAATTATCGTAATGCGAGATGGCACAGTAGTTGAGCGAGGTACACATGATACATTAATGCAACAAAAAGGCTGGTATTATGAGACGTTCAATGCACAAGCGATGCAAAGTCAGTTAACGAGTGATCTAGAAAGTGAAGTGGGAGGTGGCCATCGTGAATAAGAGAGAGGACAATAATTTACAACTTTCGTTTAAACAACAATTGCATGCGTTATGGCGCTTGCTCCGTTACACCTTTCCATTTAAGAAGCTTATTGTACTGGCAATAGGATTTCTTATTATATCTACAGCTGCAAATATGTCAGTACCGTATCTTGTAAAAGTGTTTATTGACCAATATTTAACGGTGAATCACTTTCCAAAACGTGACCTTACATTTTTGCTCATTATTTTTATCGGTGTTGAAGTAATCGGTGCTATTACAACGTATTTAAGTATTTACTACTTACAATACTTAGCATTTAAAGTCATTCAACAATTACGGATTGAGGCATTTCATAGAATTAGCAGACTTGGGATGCGTTTTTATGACCAAACGCCAAGTGGGAGTATCGTATCGAGACTAACTAACGATACTGAAGCTATCGTGGAAATGTTTACAGGTGTATTATCATCATTTTTGATTGCCTTTTTCATGATAATCGCAAGTTTTGTGATGATGTTCTTATTAGACATTAAACTTGCTTTCTTCGCATTATGTTTTATTCCTATTATATTTATTATTTTAGGATTATATCGCAAGTACGCTTCTGTCTATTTTTATCAAACACGTCAACGTTTATCTGATTTAAATGCGAAATTAGGTGAATCCATAGAAGGTATGAAAATAATACAAGCATTTAATCAAGAACAACGTTTACGATCAGAATTTGAAACTATTAATGATGAACATTATGACTATTCAATGAAAACGATACGTCTGGATGGCTTGCTCTTAAGACCAGCGATTACAATGCTGTCTACATTTGCAGTAGTCATGATACTCGCATACTTTGGATTCATGAGTTTTAGTCACGTTGTCACAGCTGGTGTAGTATATGCGTTTATCCAATATATGCAACGCTTTTTTGAACCGATTAACCAAGTGAGTCAAAATTTAAACTTATTTCAACAAGCAGTTGTTTCTGCAAGTCGTGTTTTTAAAATGATGGATAACGAAACATTAGAGCCAGCGCAAGATGTTGATAACAGCGCTAAAATTGGGAAAGGACGTATCGAATTTGAAAATGTTTCATTTAGTTATGATGGAGAACACGATGTATTGAAAAATATTAATTTCACTGTGGAACCTGGTGAAACGGTAGCGCTTGTAGGACATACAGGATCAGGGAAAAGTTCAATCATCAACTTGTTCATGCGTTTTTACGAATTTCATCGTGGTGATATCAAGATAGATGGTGTTTCAATTAAATCATTTTCGAAACAACAACTGAAGCAACATATTGGTTTGGTACTACAAGATCCTTTTATATTTTACGGTACAATTGAATCGAATATTAAAATGTATCATCCAACTATGACATTTGAACAAGTCAAAGCAGCAGCACAATTTGTACATGCTGATACATTTATTGAAAGTCTAGACGGTGGATATCAACATAAAGTGATTGAAAAAGGAAGTACCTTCTCTAGTGGTCAACGTCAACTTATCGCATTCGCACGCACAATGGCTATGGATCCTAAAATCTTGATTTTAGATGAAGCCACAGCGAACATTGACTCAGAAACAGAAGCACACATCCAACAATCATTGACTAAAATGCGCGACGGCAGAACTACAATCGCAATCGCCCATCGCCTGTCTACGATACAAGATGCACACCAAATTCTAGTACTCAACAAAGGCGAAATCGTCGAACAAGGCACACACGAACAACTCATCGCTCAAAACGGCATCTATCACAAAATGTACCAACTCCAACAAGGATAAGGTCATTGAGAGAGCGTTTTGAATGCTAAAGAACCACTTCGAGATGTAGTAACTTTTAGGTTTCAATTTGTCCTTCAAGTTTGCATCTGTTAGTGGTTCTCATCATGTGTCTCATATTCAATTTGCTTATAAGTGACTAACATCAATAGTGATAGGTGTATCGCTATCTTTGCTGTTCAATAACGTAATGCGAGATGGAATGACGCGAATAACAACTAAATCTGCATCATCTTTTGAATCGAAAAAGCTATGATCTTGCTCTTTCCATAACCAGTCGATTGTGTTTTGATTCGTCACAATTTCAACTTGTCCCTCGATTTCAATGTAAGGTTGATGTTGACCTTCTTCATATCCAAGTAAGACATGCGCGTTGGAATTACTGCGTAGTTCTTCAATTTTCGGCGTTTGTTTACTTGTTTTCGTATACAAGTCCAATCCGTCATTATAAAAAATCATATAACGACTGTTGGGTATGTTGTTAATCGCCGTTGAAAGGACACCAATACGAGATTCACGAATCACTGCATTAATTTGATCTACTGCTTGTTGTTTCATTTATTTTCACCTCATTAAAAAATACCCTGTCCATCGTTTTAAAAACATTCAAGATAAAAGTAAAACTCGGATTGACAGTTGAGACGTCATCCGAGTTTTGTATTTTTATGAATGGTGAATAGATGGTTTAAAGTAATCATTTGTTAATGCTCTAATCACTTTGTATAAGAATAAGATACCAATTAAGTTTGGAATCATCATTAAGGCGTTCGCAATGTCTGCAAATAACCATACTGTACGTAAGTTTGCGACAGTACCAATGAATGTTGCAGCAACGTATACGACACCGTATAACATTACAAAACGGACACCAAATAGGTACTCAAAACATTTTGCACCATACACAAACCATGCAATGATTGTAGAGAATCCAAAGAAGATGACAGAGAGTGATACTACATATTCACCCAGTGTTCCTAGACTAGAACCAAATGCCATACTTGTTAAAGCCCCAGCTTCAAGATTAGCATCATGTGTAACACCTGAAATTAAGCCACCTGTTGGGTCCCAGTAGCCTGTTACAAGTAGGACAAGTGCAGTCATTGTACATACTACAATCGTTACGATAAATGTACCTGTCATGGCTACTAAAGCTTGAATTGCTGGATGTTCAGATTTCGCATTTCCTGAAATTAACGCAACTGTCCCTAAACCAGCTTCGTTAGAGAAAATCCCTTTAGATACCCCATTTTGTACAGCTTGCATGACCATAATTCCTGAAAAACCTCCAGCTGCTGATACAGGTGAGAAGGCATAGTGAAAAATTAAGCCAAATGCAGGAATAATTTTATCGTAGTTAATTAGTAAAATTGTCACCGCTGCACCGATATAGAAAATGGCCATCATTGGTACGAAGAAGCCGGCCACATTACTGATACGTTTTAAGCCTCCGAAAATGATTAAAGCAATCAAAATCACAAGAATGATACCTGTAATCGCACCAGGTACGTTAAAACTTGTTGTCATGACATCAGCAATCGTATTTGATTGT
The DNA here is from genome assembly GCF_016238445.1 of Staphylococcus canis. Lineage (GTDB taxonomy): Bacteria > Bacillota > Bacilli > Staphylococcales > Staphylococcaceae > Staphylococcus > Staphylococcus canis. Next base: position 106,102 of record NZ_JABANU010000003.1, on the reverse strand, counting down.
ACACTGTTACCAATACCTAAAGCAGCAAACGCACCGAAAGCAGCGAATGCAACTGCTAAAAATTTAAAACGATGACCTAATCCTTGTTCTATGTAATACATTGGCCCACTTGAATATTCGCCATTTTTATTTTTCACACGATATTTCATGGCTAATAAAGCCTCGGCGTATTTCGTTGTCATACCGAGTAAGCCGACAACCCACATCCAAAACACTGCTCCAGGACCCCCTAAAGTCACAGCAGTGGCAACACCAGCAATATTACCATTACCAATCATCCCAGCAAGCGATGTCATAAGTGCTTTAAAGTTACTAATATCCCCCGCACTCTCAGCCTCTCTTTTATCTGGAATAAAGGCAAGTTTAAACGCATGCAGTAATTTGCTGAATTGTAGTCCTTTTAAAACAATGGTTAAAAATAACCCTGTCCCGGTCAATAGAATGAGACTGGGTGCCCCCCATAAAAGACTACTGATTTTTTCTAAAACATCATACACACATAACCCCTCCAATAAATGCACTTCATAAGTAAACGCTTACATCATTATATTACACATAAGACTTCATGTAAAATCAAGGTAAATACTTATAATGTCATAGCACATTTGCTTATGAAATGATGCGAACTGAAAATTTTGGAATTTCGCACTCTCAAATTTTACACCGATACTTCAAAAAATGCGAATTTAAATGAGATATTTTTGCTAATTACATCAAAAAACATCTTACGAGGTGAAGTGATATTCAAGCTTCACGACGTAAGATGTTTAAGGAAGTAGGGGACACTATTTCATATAACGATAACTCATTAATGCTTTGAGCATTTCAATTTCTTTTTGAAGTGCTTCACCCTTATTTGTATCACGAATTAATTTACGTTCAAGTTCTTTATCAACAATGCGGCGAATTGATAATTCATCTTCACCTGTTTGAAGTACATTTTCTTTTGAGTTAAATTCTTGATGCGCTACAAGTTGCATACCGAAAGAATTGTAGAGTAACGTATAACCGGCAATCCCTGTTGTAGATTGATATGCTTTTGAGAAACCACCGTCAATGACAAGCATTTTACCATTCGCTTTAATTGGATTTTCACCGTCACGTTCTTTAACAGGTGTATGTCCATTAATAATACGACCTTGATTTGGATCCATTTCAAATTCTTCCAACATTTTTTTCACCATATCCTCATGTTCGCGTAGGTGATAGTATGGGTTTTTAGTTTCTTTATGTGTTTCTTTTTCTTCAATAAAGTAACGTTCAAATGTTGTCATAGCACGTTTACCGAAGAGTGATGAATATTTTCCGGTCCATAGATACCATACTAAGTCTGTAGAAATATCATCTTCAACATCTATATGGTCATAAGCTAAACGCACGTGTTCTTCAAACGCATCGATAAGGGCACGACCTGCAAGGAATTTCCCATCAATTTCCATGCCTTCCATTTCACCTGATTCATCTACAGGAATACAGCCATGGATGAGTAAGTTACCATTATAGCGTAAGTATAGGTTTCCTTTTTTCATAAGGAAGTCAACGTGACGACGTAACTTTTCTGACTCTTGAATTGATGTGAGAAGGTGATTCATAACCTCTTCTTCTTCAGGTAATAGTTTGGTAGGATCGTTAGGATCAATCGTTGTAAAGCATGTATTTAAAAGTTGATAATCTTTTCCATTGATATTTAGTGTTTTTCTATCATAATCTACACGGTCTAATACTAAACGTTCATCCATCTCAAATTCAGGACGGCGTTTAATAATAGGTGCTTCTAACTTAAATTGAATCATAGCAATCGCTTGATGAATTTTTGTGATTTGCAGTCTCTCAGATTCTGAAGGTGTTTTTTCAGGATGTTTTTTAGGACGGAAAGCAGGATTATCGTTGTAATGTTTCTCAGCTAAAGTGAGTAACGGTCGTAAATTAATCCCATACGTATCCTCAATAATGTCTAAGTTATCATAGCGCGCACAAATTCGAAGTAAGTTTGCTAGACATACTTTAGACCCTGAAAACGCCCCCATCCATAAGACATCATGGTTACCCCACTGAATGTCAACAGAATGATAATCAATTAACGTATCCATAATTTTATCTGGATGTGGACCACGGTCATAAATGTCTCCTACAACATGTAAGTGATCAACGACCAAACGTTGAATCGTGTTTGCTAAACTAATAATAAGTTTATCGGCTTGATTTAACTTGATGATTTGGTGCATGATATTTGAGTAATAACTGTTTTTGTTATTGTATTTATTACTTTTGTACAGTAATTCTTCGATAATAAACACGTACTGTTGGGGAAGTGCTTTACGTAATTTAGAACGTGTATATTTAGATGATGTGTATGTAATGATTTCAAGAAGTTGAGGAATTGTTCGCTCATACCATTCATAGCGCTCATCACGAGTTTTAAAGGCATTTTTAATCATTTTTAGTTTATCTTCAGGATAATAAACTAAAGCAATCAATTCATTAATCTCATCTTCTGGAATACGATAACCAAAAATATCAAGAATTTTAGATTTAACATTACCAGAACCATTGCGTAATACGTGTTGAAAGGCATGAAATTCTCCATGTAAATCACTGACAAAGTGTTCTGTTCCTTTAGGGAGTTCGAGTATAGATTCAAGATTAATAATCTCAGTAGCTACTTTTTCTTCAGAATCATACTTTTCAGCTAATAAATCTAGATATTGTTTTTTGAGTTCATCTTCAAGCATGGATTGTAACACCTCTTCTATATTTTAAGCTTGCTTTCTTTAAGGCTACATTCTCACAATCAGAAAATCAAAAAGAATGTATGCTGAAAGCAATGCGCATGTTGTATCACTATAATATAAGCGCTTACATCTATATTAAACCATATTCGATACTGTAATGGAACAAATGGCTGTGATAGTGAAGTGGATTGAAAACATAGGTAGTATCAATAATGAATGACATTGAGACTATCATAAATATGTGGTGAAGCGGTGAGAAAAGAGAGATGAGAAGCACTTCATAATACACAAATGTTAAATGAACAAATACGTGTGTAAGCATCACTAATATTGATAAACCAGATAAATGATATTTTAATCAGTGATGCGCTATGAGGTAGTTTTCTATGATTCAAAGCACTTTCTCAATAATCCAGTTTCTGATAAAATGTAAAGCATTGGTTAGCTAGGCAAACTATTTTGAGGAGGTTTGATTGTGTCTACTAAGGGAGAACGTTTGTTTACAAAGGATTATATTGTTAATTTTAGTGTGAGTTTTTCAATTTATTTGGCGATGTATTTACTAATTGTTGTCATCGCAAAGTATACGATAGATGTTTATCATGTATCTGAAAGTATTGCTGGATTAGTTTCAGGTATTTTCATTGTTGGGGCTTTAGTTGGACGGTTTGTGACGGGACGTTTGATAGATATTGTAGGGCCTAAGAAAATTTTGTTACTAGGGACATTCTTTTTTATAGTGACGCAATGTTTTTATTTTATAGAAGGTTCACTAATATTCTTAATTATTACGCGTTTTTTAAATGGGATTTTTATGGCAGTTGCGACGACTGCAACAGGTACAATTGTTGCTATGATTGCGCCACAAAGTCGTCGTGCTGAAGGTATTAGTTTATTTAGTTTAAGCTTGGTTTTAGGTGCTGCAATTGGGCCATTTTTAGGTTTATATTTATCTAACCATTATTCTGCATTTGTATTATTTATGGTATGTGTTGTCATTGCGGTTATGGCGTTAGTACTTGCTATTTTTGTACATGTCGAATTTGAAGCAAAGCCGATGCGTGCTGAAGATAAATCCTTCCATATTTCGCAATTTATTTCAACGCCTGCGATTCCAATTGCGATAGTCGTTTTAATTTGTGGACTCGGTTATGCATCAGTTTTATCATTTATTCAGATTTATGCTAATTTCTTAGATCTTGCGCAAGTCGCAAGTTATTATTTTATTTGTTACGCCATTGCGTCAATTGTGACCCGTCCATTTGTAGGTCGTTTAATGGATCGCTATCATGAAAATGTTGTGGCTTATCCAGTATTATTTATATTTGGTGTCGGATTATTAGTGCTTGCTATGACGTCTTCAGGATGGATGTTGTTACTATCGGGTGCATTACTTGGTATTGGTTATGGTAGTATGACAGCTGTTGGGAATGTAGCGGCTGTTAAAGTGTCGGATCGTGACAAAGTCAGTTTAGCCACTTCAACATTTTTCATTGGTTTAGATGTCGGTATAGGATTTGGACCATCATTACTTGGACTCATTACACCGATTGTTGGTTATCGTATGATGTACATTATTGTCGGTTTCTGTTTATTTTTTGCTATTTTGCTGTACTGGTTTGTACATGGTCGATATCGCCATCAACATCAAATGTAATTAAATAATAGAAAAAGCTCAGACAAGGTCATGGGTATTAGGGCGAGGACATTGAGTTTATGTTGTCCTCATCGTTTGAACCCAAACCTTGTGCTGAGCTTTTTTATTTGCGTTTTATCGGTGGACGACTGAAGAAGAAGTTTGCTAAAAGCATAGTAATAAATCCAGTCAAAGCACCAATAATAATCGAACCTAGAATAGATGACATATGAAGATGCACTAATGAGATGACACTGTAATAAACTAAAGTTGCTAGGACGAGTAATTTGAAAATGTAGACAAGTGGTTGACGTGGAATCATTTTAGCTCTGCCAGTTTTAACATTAAAAAATAATAGTGTTAAAACAATTAATAACACAATGGTGAGTAACCCTTCAATGAGCCAACTACTCGTACGTGTCACACTGGGTAATAATTGATCGATTGTAAAGTTAATCATTAAACTCAAAATAATGAGTTTGATGATAAAACCTAAAGGTAATCGTTTCATTTAAACATCCTTTCATCATTTAGAAACATAATACTATGGTAGCGAAGAGAAATGTAATCCTTCAAGTGGTTAGGACTATGTGATATTTTGCACAATTGAATTTTGAATCAAAATAAATAAAAACTATTGTAAACGCTTACGTTATGTGGTATTATCAGGAAGCTAATTGAATAGGTCATCTGATGACTGAATGAAAGCGGGGTATATTATTATGAGTCAAAAAAGAACAAAAGTACGTTGGATGTTCGCAGGTTTATTCTTTTTAATCGGGGTAATTGCGTATATGGACCGCTCTAATATTTCATATATTGCAGGGCCAATGATGGAAGATTTACATCTAACAAAAACACAATTTGGTTACTTAGCATCATTCTTCGCATTAGGGTATGCGTTAATGCAAGTACCATCAGGGATTTTAGCTGAGAAGTTTGGTCCTAAAAAAATGTTATCTATCGCATTACTGTGGTGGAGTGCTTTTACAATTCTTACAGGGATTGTAAAAAACCATGGTTTACTATTCTTTGTACGTTTCTTATTCGGAGTTGGTGAAGCACCAATGTATCCATCAAATGCGGTGTTTAACACACATTGGTTTAGTAGAAATGAAAAAGGGCGTGCATCGAGTGCATTGTTAGCTGGATCGTATTTTGGACCAGTTATCGCACCTTTTATCACGATTGCGATATATAATGCGTTCGGATGGCAAGCAGTATTCTATATTTTCGGGGTTATAGGATTCTTAATTGCTATTTTATGGGTAATTATCGCAAAAGACTTACCAGAACATCACAAAATGGTCAATGAAGCAGAGAAACAATTTATTTTGGAAAATAGAGATATTGTAGAGACTGAGAAAAAATCTGCACCATGGGGTATTTTCTTTACACGTTTTAGTTTCTATGCAATTGCTGCACAATATTTCATTGTTCAGTTCTGTATTACATTATTCTTAATTTGGTTACCAACTTATCTTATGGAAGAGTTCCATGTTGATTTTATTACTATGAGTAAAATTGCAGGTATTCCTTGGTTACTCATGTTTATTTTAATCATGGCTGGTGGCGCTATTTCTGATAAAATTTTAAGCACAGGACGTTCTCGTTTTATTGCACGTGCTTCAATTGCAATAGTTGGGTTTATTGTATTTGGTATTTCACTAAACTTTGCAGTAGCTTCTGATAGTTTAGCAGGTAATATTTTCTGGATGTCACTCTGTCTTGGTGGTATTGGATTATCTATGGTAATGAGCTGGGCTTCAGCTACTGACATTGGTCGTAACTTCTCTGGAACAGTTTCAGGTTGGATGAACCTTTGGGGTAATATTGGAGCAATGGTCAGCCCGACACTTGCAGGATTTTTAGCTGAAAAAATGGGTTGGGATGCAACATTACGTTCGATGTTAATCTTAGTCGTATTAGGTGTGATTTTATGGTTCTTCGTAAAACCAGACCAACCATTAATTCGTAAAGAAGCAAAGTAATCTAATAAGGTAGATGAAAGCGGAATGATTCAAGCGTTTGAAAAAGCGTTTGACTCAGCTATCCGTTCATCTACCTTTTTTTGTATGACTATCAGAATGTATTATTTTATCGATTGAATATGGTACAATGAATGTAAATTTACAGTGAGAGGACGTCTCTTAGTATGAAAAATGTATCACGTATTTTAATGCCACTTTTAGGAGTAATTTTGATACTTGGCGGTATTTATCTCATTTTTAAACCTAAAATCGAGGCGTATTTTATTCATCAGGATAATCAGAATAAAATAGAAGCTTATGAGTCGAGTTCGAAAGAAAAACAATCTCAAACACCAGAAGTGCCTAAAGATAAATCGAAAGTTGTTGGGGTATTAGAAGTACCGTCAGTAAACATTAAAGAACCCGTCTATCCAGGTCCAGCGACACCACAACAATTGCAACGTGGTGTGAGCTTTGCAGAAGCGGATGAAACGTTAAGTGATCAAAATATTGCTATTGCAGGGCATACGGATTACGCATTGAATTATCAATTTACAGATTTGCATAAGGCTAAAAAGGGCGATAAGGTTACGTTTACAGTTGGTAAAGACAAACGGCGCTATAAGATTACAACGATTCAAGATGTCGATCCTTATCAAGTTGAGGTTTTAGATGAGATGAATAAGACAAAAGATCAATTAACGTTAATTACATGTGATGACTACGATGAAGCAACAGGCGTTTGGAAAACCCGAAAAATTTATGTCGCTGAAGCAGCGTAACCATTATGAAGCAAGGTTTGAAAAGTATATATTTCGACCTTGCTTTTTTGAAAATGATAGCTATAGCTATGAAAAATTTCAGGAGGTGTTACTATGAAACATATTGTGATTGCGCCAGACTCATTTAAAGAAAGTATGACAGCGATGGAAGCAGCGACTGCTATCGAAAAAGGGTGGTATCGTGTGTTTGGAGATACAGTAACATATACGAAGCTTCCTATGGCAGACGGTGGTGAAGGGACGTTTCGAGCATTACATGATGCATTATTAGGCAATATACATACTCATATTGTGACAGGGCCGCTTGGTGATCCGGTTCACGCGCAATATAGTTTTGTAGAGGAAAGTCAAACAGCGATAATCGAAATGGCAGAGGCGTCAGGTTTACACTTAATCTCTCTAGAGTCACGTAATCCATTACGTACAACGACGTATGGTACTGGTGAATTGGTGAAACATGTATTAGATCGAGGCGCAAAGCATATTATATTAGGTATTGGTGGGAGTGCTACGAATGATGGAGGCATAGGGTTTCTACAAGCACTTGGCGCACAAATTTTAGATAAGGATGGACGAGCAATCCCGTATGGCGGACAGTATTTAAAAGATATCGTCTCTATTGATTTTTCAACTTTAGATACACGTTTAGAAGCGATTTCGATTGAAGTGGCATGTGACGTTGAGAATCCTTTAATAGGTTTGAATGGTGCGACACATGTATATGGCCCTCAAAAAGGCGCCACACCTGAGATGATTGACGTGCTAGAAGCGGGGATGGTACATTATCACACTGTATTAGCACACACAATCGGACGAAATCTCGCGCATATTCCAGGCTCGGGTGCAGCGGGAGGATTAGGAACAGCATTATTAGTTTTTCCTCATGTTGTATTAAAGCGTGGAATAGAGATCGTACTTGAGAAAACGCGTTTTAACTACTATGTGCAATCAAGTGATTTAGTAATTACAGGAGAGGGGAGTATAGATGGTCAAACCATCTATGGTAAAACGCCAATCGGTGTTGCTAAAGCGGCTAAAGTGTACCAAAAACCAGTCATTGCTATAGCAGGAGTGCTTAGAGAAGGCTTCGAACAAGTAGAAGCACATGGAATTGATGCTGTATTTAGTGTATCAAAAGGACCGACAACATTAAAAGAAGCGCTCAAAGACGGTAAGGTTGATTTAGAACGCCTAGCCTATCAAATAGCTAAATTTTATAAGGTAACAAAATAGAATGTAAGGAGACTTGTATCTTGAAACATACATATCATTATAAAGAAAATTTCTTTAATGCTTCCACGAAAACGATACCTATACAAAATGAAAAAGATGAAGTCGTGTTTGAAATGGCATTATATTATCAATCAGACTTTCAAAAAGTCAGTGGGTATCTTGGTCATTTGAAACATAATTTTACCATTACGGATAATCAGACAACTTTGAGGTCAGAACGTGAATCATTTTTATCATCACCACTCAAACAAAGATGGAAACTATATGAAGATGACCATTATATTGGAGAATTACGCACTAAACTCAGTTGGCGTAGTAAGTTAGTATTTAAAGATGTATCTGGGTATCAATTAGAACTGACGTCATCTTTATTTAAAAAGGCAGTTAAAGTGACTGATGATATGCAAAATGTAGTTATGACAACAAAGTCAGAGCTTTTCAAAATTGCATCGCGTCATGATTTATTTATTGAGCCGTCACCTTATAGTGATATGTTACTTATATTATTATTTCAAATTTATTATGAATTTCAAGAAGCGCGTCAAAATGCTGCAAGCTCAGCATCTACATAATAATCAATTGAAAAGAGGTCGAGACGGAACCATTAAGGTTTGTGTCTCAACCTCTTATTTTTTACGTTTGTCTTTATTTAGACAGTGACTTTAGGGAACAGAACATGATTTTCAAGATGTACATGTTGATGTGTTTCTTTTTCTAATGCTTCAAGACGATGATACACTAATCGCCAAGTTCCGCAAGCTTCTAAAGGTGGTTGGAAATGATTAGTTAATGTACGCATCTGTTCGAGTTTGTTGCCTGCACCTGTATGATCGTCAACTAAAGATTGAATTGTAGCGTCTAAGTCTTCAACCGTTTCACCATGGTGCGCCTGAATTAATTTTGGAAATGAAACATGATCTTCTTCATCAGTATGTGTTAACATAGCGGTTTTAAATGAATCATACACGGTTTTAAGTTCTTGAAGATAAGGGTGATTAGGACCATGGACGCGAGCAAGTTTTGTGACATAAGGTGTTAGTTGTTTGAACTCTTCTTTTAACGTTTCGTGATAACGTGACTGAATATATTGAATGAGTGATGGTACATTTAAAAAGTTAGGCTCCATACCACTACTTGGCACTTGAGCTGCTTCATTTAATGCTTCTAACAATGTTTTGAGATCAACACGTTTATTGTTTTCAACCGCTTTATCAATCGCGATTTGACCACCGCAACAAAAATCAATACCATATTGACGAAAAACATCTGCTGTTTTTGGATAATTTGTCACAACATCGGCTACTTTTTCAGTATGTTGTATCATAGAAATAACATCCCTTCTAAACTTTGTAATTACTCTTATCATACAAAGTTTGTGAGGTAATGAACATTAGGGAAACAGCTATATTCAGTGATTAAAAACAATTAAAATAGGATGCTGATTACCTATATTGCACTTAAGATGATTTGACTCTAAGGTAACGTGTTGTTTTGAGTTCAAAGCGATGAAAAATAAATTCTAACAGTATCGCAATGCCCCAATAGAAAATGACAGCGACTGTGTATACTTCAACAAAGCGATATCCTTCATTTGCTATCACTTGGCTACGTCCAATGATTTCAGGAATTTGTATCGCAAAAGCAAGCGACGTTCCTTTAATTAACATAATCAGTTGATTTTCAATATTAGGTAAAGCGTAACCTAAAGCTTGTGGAATTATGATACGACGATACGCTTGCCACTGACTTAATCCGATAGTTTGTGCAGCCTCCATTTGACTACGTGGTACTGATAATAAGCCACTCTTAATACTTTCAGATAAATAAGCAATCGCGTGAAAAGAAAATGCAACACATGCAATGGCTAAAGGTGGCATAATATCGGGATTAATATCATGTTGAAAAGTATGATTGATCCATAAAATCAACGTCGGTAAGCCATAATAAAAAATAAATAACTGTACAATCAGTGGTGTGCTACGAATAAATGAGTTATAAACCGTTACACATTGACTGAGTACAGGAATAGGCTTTAACTGAATCCACGCAAATAGCCCACCAATTAAAAAACCTATGAGCATCGCAATGCACGTAATGAGTAGAGTATAAGGTAATCCTTTAAGTACTTCTAAAAAGGTTGTGATGATAAATGACATTTTGATGCCTCCTTACGTTTGATATGGGCGGTTCGTACGTCTTGAAACCAAAGTAAGTACACCTTGAACAATCAAAGCGAGTGCCCAATAAATAATGGAAATCACGATATACACCTCTAACATACCGAGACCATAGTTATTACCAATAATCAATTGTACTTGGCCCATCATATCAATAATACCAATCGTGAATGCGAGCGATGTATCTTTAATTAATTCAATCACTTGTGTTGTGAGATTAGGTAATATGTTTCGTAATGATTGTGGTAATATAATTCGTCTTAAAATCTGATCATAGCGCATTCCAACCGTTAAACCGGCTTCAATTTGGTCATAGGATACAGAGTGATATCCTGCATACATAATCGTCGATAAATACGCACTTGTATGTAATGTGAATGCAAGGATTACAAAAAACAATCGTCCCCAATGATTAATGTCAATCCCGACTAACAACAGTATCTGAGGCAACGCAAAGTATACTAAGAAAAGTTGTAAAATCAAAGGTGTACTTCTTGTGAATGATAGAAATACACGGATCACAGCGTTTAATATAGGGATGCGTCGAATACGAATTATAGTTAAGACGAGCCCAAGTAGTAATGCGAAAAAGAGGGAAACAACAATCATGAATAAAGTAAGCGGTAATTGTTGTAAAACTTGTTGAAATAAATGCGCCCAGTTCGTCTCCATGTCAGTTTACCTCCAGTTCTGCTTTATTTTGATTAATCGTTTCTAAATCTTGATAAATATCAATATCAAAATATTTTCGAGACAACTTTTGTAATTCGCCCTCTGCCTTAAGTTCACGTGTTGCTTGATCAATATCGTCATGAAGCTGTTGGTGTTCTTTGTTATAAATGATGTGGATCGGTTCTTTTGTGACAATACCGCCTATTTTTACGTCTTGTTGTAATTCTTTTTGAATTGCAGTATACGTATTCCAGTTAATGAACATCGCATCTCTGCGTTGTTGTCCTACCATTTTCAAATGATCACCGTTTGATGGATTTTGAATGATATCAAGTGGAATACTTGGGTCGTGTGTTTTATTGTACTGACTTAGAATTGAAAATAGTCCTCCACTCGGTGCCATAGGTGTTAATTTCTTATCGACTAAGTCGTCAAGTTGATGGATATCTTGATTTTGACGATGGACAGCAAGCATTGTTAAAGAGTAACTATAAGGTTCGTCTTGATATAAAAATTTCTTTTCACGTTCAGGTGTTTTAAAAAACCAGTTAATGCCCATATCAAACTTTCCTGCACCAATACCAATCAAATTAGATTCTTCCTGACCCACTTCGTATTGAAAATCGTATTGTGGTAACTTTTGTTCTAATAATTTCATATAATCCATATCTAATCCGATAAACTGATTATTTTGATCAGTATAAAGATAGGGAGGATTAATTTCTGCGGATAGCGCTACTTTGACAGGTTGACGTTGCGTAGTATCAGTCGCGTTTTGATTCTGGCAACTCGTGAGCGTAGCAAGTATTGTTAACACAAGTAGGATTTTGATGATGTGTCTCATTATTTCACCGTCCCTAACTGAATCCGATCTAAAAACTTTTGAATACGCGGATGCGCTGTGTCATTTAGAACCTCTTCTGGCGTGCCATATTTTACAATTTCACCTTGATCTAGGAATAAAATTCGATCTGCAACATCTGCAGCAAATTGAATTTCATGCGTAACAAGTGTCATTGTCATTCCTTGTTGTGCAATTGTTTTAATAAGATTTAAAATGCCTGTAATCGATTCAGGATCCAGAGCTGATGTTGGTTCGTCTAACAACAATAAATGAGGGTCAAGTGCTAGTGCACGAACAATGCCTATACGTTGGCTTTGTCCCCCTGATAACTGAATAGGATAATGATGCGCAAAGGGTTTAAGGTTTACTTCTTCTAATAATTCGTAAGCACGTTGTTCGGCATCTGATTTTGAATATTTTTGCCCATAAATTAGTCCTTCTGTAATATTTTGAAGTGCTGTTTTATTTTGAAATAAATTGTAATTTTGAAAAACCATTGCGGATTGTTTACGTAATTGTGCAATATCCTTTTTATGTATGTTACTAAAGTCCACAGCATGATGATTAATTTCGATAATACCCGATTGAGGTTTAGCTAGTACATTTAAAGTACGTAAGAGCGTAGTTTTTCCTGAACCACTTGGGCCAATAATAGCTGTAACTGTACCTTTAGGTTGAGAAAAAGAAATTTGATTTAAAACTTTTTGATTATGATAATAATGATTTAAATTTTGGACATTTAACATGATGTAACTCCTTTCTCACATAAAGTTATCATAATAAATATTATCGGTAAAGTCGGAATTATAAATGAATGATTTAATACAGAAATAAAATAGTGTCAATCACTTCTAATATGATAGAAATACTCTAATATCATTAATTATTGATTGTTAAGGTAATCTTTAAATTTTATTTTATTACTTTAAAGCGTCTACAGAATAAAATAAATATTATACTATATTTTTCAGAAAACATTGAGACCGTTTACATGTTATGATAATGGTGTAATCCTAGGGAGAGAGAAAGAGGAGGAATGAAAATGATTTTTGAAAAAATGGCGCAATATGATTACGAGCAACTTGTATTTTGTCATGATGAAACAAGTGGATTAAAAGCAATCATTTGTATACATGATACAACATTAGGACCGGCATTAGGTGGATGTCGTTTTTGGAATTATGATTCTGAAGAAGATGCTATTGTTGATGTGATGCGTTTAGCACGTGGTATGACTTATAAAAATGCAGCTGCAGGTTTAAATCTAGGTGGTGCTAAAACGGTTGTTATTGGAGATCCTAAAACGGATAAATCAGAAGCATTCTTCAGAGCGTTAGGTCGTTATATTAATAGTTTAGATGGTCGTTACATTACAGCAGAAGATGTCGGTACAACCGTAGAAGATATGGATATGATTTATCAAGAAACACCATATGTTTGTGGTGTCAGTGAATCGTACGGATCAGGTGGTAACCCAAGTCCGATGACAGCACTCGGTGTATATTATGCAATGAAACGTACTGCTAAAGAAGCATTTGGTGATGATAGCCTGGACGGTAAAACAATTGCAGTACAAGGTGTCGGTAATGTTGCTTATAATATGTGTGAATTTTTACATGAAGAAGGAGCAAAACTTATTGTTGCTGACATTAATGAAGAAGCAGTTCAACGTGCTGTGGATGATTTTGGAGCTGAAGCTGTAAGTGTTGATGATATTTACAGTGTTGATGCTGATATTTTCGCACCATGTGCTTTAGGTGGTATTTTAAATGATAAAACAATTCCAGCGCTTAAAGTAAAGATGGTATGTGGTAGTGCGAATAACCAATTATTAGAAGAGGATAAACACGGTCAAATGTTAAAAGAACGTGACATCATGTACGCACCAGACTTTGTAGTAAACAGTGGTGGTGTGATTAATGTTGCTGATGAACTTGAAGGGTACAATCGTGAACGTGCTACGAAAAAAATTAAAGGAATTTATGATCAAATGGATAAAATATTCGCGATTGCAAAAGAGCAAGATATTTTACCATTACAAGCAGCAGAACACTTAGCAGAAAGTCGTATCGATACGATGATGCGCGTACATAGTAAGTATTCAGCAAAACCTAAACGTCAAATGAAACAATAATCGTTATAGCGCGTAAGAAAGCGGACTCAACTCAATGTAAACTATACTAAGTTGAGTCCGCTTCATTTATTGAGTGTCAAAGACTATTGATCAGCATCAAATTTGTAAATTTCGGATGTATATAACTTTAGTACACGTGATAAGACATAGTTAATGATAAATCCAAAAATCAGCGGCACAATAATATAAGCCAAAGCAACAAGCACTAATGTCCAAGCACCTGAATTCATTAATTCGATGGCTTTAATAGGGCCGACCAATCCAACAATCCCAAATCCTGCACTTTCTTTTGTACCTTCTATACCAACAAGCGCTCCAAATGCACCAGTGATAGCCGCAGTGAGTCCAATCGGTAATAAAATAATAGGATAACGTATTGCGTTTGGCATCATCATCTTCATCGCACCGAGCAAAATTGCAATGGGTACACCTAATTTATTAACACGTAACGTACCAATAAATAACACAATAGCGGTTGTGGCAACACCAAGCGCCGCCGCACCAGCAGCAATGTCCGAAATGCCGATTGCCAATCCTACTGCAATTGTAGAAACAGGCGAGATAATAATAAACGAAAATAGCACTGCAATTAAAATACACATTAATACAGGTTGTAAGTGTGTAAATGTATTAACAACTTCACCAATTGCTAGTGTGATTTTGCTGACATAAGGTAGTGTAAGTAATCCAATAAAGCCAGGAATGCCACCTACTAAAATAGGTAGTAAAATGATATTTAAACTTCCAAGTTTACCATCAAGCCATAATACAAGTAATACAGCAATTGCTGCGGTAATCATCGTATTAATTAAATCCCCAATACCAATAATATGCCATCCTGCTTCAGTAACTTGTGTAGCCCCTGACCCCAAAAAGGACGCTGATCCTACAATAGCAATTGCCATAGGATTAAATTTGAACTGTAGTGCGATTAATACACCTACAAGAATTGGTAGCGTATATTGAATCCCGAGTACAACTTGGTGTAATGTACCAAATACAGAGCTAAATTGACTTAAATATTGGAAGAGTCCTCCCAATACGGCATTCGGGATGAGACCAACGACAATCGCAATGGCAAGTCCATTTAAAACGTTGAAACTAAACTTTTTAATTGTCATTTTTTCTTGATTTGTTTCCATAAAAAATCCCCCTAGTTTGTCGTAATGGCTAGAACATAAGGATCAGTATGAAATGAGTGATGATCCTTAAAAATATGTAACGTATTCATTTAGTCGATATGTTCATAACATCTGCTACATTTTACATTGGGTTAAACAACTAAATGAAAAATCATTGATGACTATATTATGAAGTAAAATATATATGATTACAATAGGTGTTTTGAAAATATTCAAATAATTCAGAAGTTATAAGGTGCTAAAATAGATTAAACAATTAAAAAGCGTACTTGTCGGGGGAGTAGACAAGTACGCAATTTTATATCATTTAAAGGATTATGAATTGGATACGGGCGTTAAAGGTGTATGGCCTTTAAAACCGACTAACGCATAAGCTTTTTCTACATCTTCGTCATTAGGAGGGGTAACGTCATTTAGCTGATAGTTAATTCCGAGTGCTTCCCATTTGTGAACGCCGAGTTGATGATAGGGCAATAGTTCAAACTTCACAACGTTACTGAGTTGGTTAATAAAATCGCCTAGTGCACGCAAGTCTTCTGGGGCGTCTGTGAGACCCGGTACAAGTACGTGGCGAATCCAAATCGGTTTATCTTGTTCAGCTAAATAGCGAATATAGTTCAATATATGCGTATTGGGTTGGCCAGTTAATTTTTTATGTTTTTCATTATTAATATGCTTAATATCGACCATCAATAGATCTGTATAAGGTAATACTTCATCAAAGTGACGTTTAAAAGCTTTGGAATCATTGGCGCAACCTAATGATGTATCGATACAAGTATGAATACCATGGCGTTTTAGTTCTTTAAATAGGGCGGTGATGAAGGGCATTTGTAAGAGTGGCTCACCACCACTGATTGTTACACCGCCCCCAGATGCTTCAAAATATGGGCGATAAGGGACGATTTCTGAGACAAGTTCATCTACTGTTGCGACACGCGTTGGTTCATTAATTTTCCAAGTATCTGGATTATGACAATATAAGCAGCGTAACAAACAACCTTGCGTGAAGATAATGTAGCGTAGACCTGGTCCATCTACTGTACCTAAACTTTCAACAGAGTGAATATGTCCTTTCATTTTGAATCCCTCATCTTTCTATTAAGTCAAATTATGATTACATTGTTTCATGGAAAGTACGTGAGATAACGTCTAGTTGTTGTTCGCGTGTAAGTTTAATAAAGTTAACTGCATATCCTGATACACGTACTGTTAATTGTGGATATTCTTCAGGGTGTTCCATAGCATCTAGTAATGTTTCACGATTGAACACGTTAATGTTTAAGTGATGACCGTGTTGTAATGCATAACCATCTAGAATACCAACTAAGTTTTGTTGTTGCGTATGTTCTTCTTTACCAAGTGATTTTGGTACGATACTGAATGTGTTTGAAATACCATCTTTACAGCAGTCATATGGTAATTTTGCTACTGAAGATAATGATGCTAATGCACCGTTTGAGTCGCGACCATGCATTGGGTTTGCCCCTGGCGCAAATGGTTCGCCTGCTTTACGTCCATCTGGTGTATTACCAGTCTTTTTACCGTAAACAACGTTTGATGTAATTGTAAGCACACTCATTGTATGTTCAGAGTTACGGTAAGTTTGGTGTTTGCGTAATTTTTTCATGAAGCTTTCAACAAGTTGCACTGCGATATCATCAACACGAGGATCATTGTTACCATATTTAGGGAAGTCGCCAGAAGTTTCAAAGTCTACTACAAGACCATTTTCATCACGGATAGGACGAACTTCACCATATTTAATTGCAGATAATGAGTCTGCTGCTACAGATAAACCAGCGATACCAGTTGCCATTGTACGGTGCACATCAGTATCATGTAATGCCATTTCGATACGCTCGTAGCTGTATTTATCATGCATGTAGTGAATAACATTTAAAGAGTTGATGTAAACGCCAGCTAGCCATTCCATCATTTCATCAAATTGTTTATACACTTCATCGTAGTCTAATACGTCTGATGTAATTGGTGCGAAGTTAGGTGCAACTTGAGCGCCTGATTTTTCATCTTTACCACCATTGATCGCATATAATAATGTTTTCGCTAAGTTAGCGCGAGCGCCAAAGAATTGCATTTGTTTACCAATACGCATTGCAGATACACAACAAGCAATACCATAGTCGTCGCCATAACTTTCACGCATTAAATCATCGTTTTCGTATTGAATAGAGCTTGTTTTAATACTCATTTTCGTACAATAAGTTTTGAAGTTTTCAGGTAAGCGTGTTGACCAAAGTACAGTTAAGTTTGGTTCTGGTGCTGGGCCAAGGTTGTCTAATGAGTGTAAGAAACGGAAAGAGTTTTTCGTAACCATATGACGACCATCAATGCCGACACCACCAATAGATTCAGTTACCCATGTTGGGTCTCCAGAGAATAACGCATTATATTCTGGTGTACGTGCGAATTTAACAAGACGTAATTTCATGATGAAGTGGTCAATGATTTCTTGAACTTCAGATTCTGTAATTGTACCTGCTTTTAAGTCACGTTCAGCATAGATGTCTAAGAATGTTGATGTACGACCTAAACTCATCGCAGCACCGTTTTGTTCTTTAATTGCAGCAAGATAAGCTAAGTATAACCATTGTACAGCTTCTTTAAAATTTTCAGCTGGTCGACTTAAATCGAAACCATAGATGTTACCTAGTTCTTTTAATTCTTTTAATGAACGGTATTGTTCTGAAACTTCTTCACGTAAGCGAATTGTGTCTTCAGTCATAGTAGATGATAAGTTGTTAAAATCACGTTGTTTTTCTTCCATTAAGAAGTCAATACCATATAATGCTACTCGACGATAGTCGCCGATGATACGGCCACGACCATAAGCATCAGGAAGACCTGTGATAATACCTGCTTTACGACATGCTAACATTTCTTTAGAATAAGCATCGAATACACCTTGGTTATGTGTTTTACGATATTCTGTAAAGATATGTTCAGTTTCTTTGTCTAATTCGTATCCATAAGCTTCACATGCTGCTTTTGCCATACGAATACCACCGAAAGGTTGCATTGAACGTTTAAATGGTTTATCTGTTTGAACACCAACAATTTGTTCTAAAGATTGATCAAGGTATCCTGCATCATGAGATAAAATAGTAGAAGGTACTTTTGTATCCATATCCCACATGCCACCACGGTCACGCTCTTCTTTTGTTAATTGCATTACTTGATCCCATAATTTTTGAGTAGCTTCTGTTGGACCTGCTAAGAAACTATCATCGCCTTGATAACCAGTGTAGTTCAATTGAATAAACTCACGTACATCAACGTTACGTGTCCAACGTCCTGTTGTAAACCCTTCCCAAGCATTATGAGTTGTTTTACTATCCTTAATCATAATAAACCTCCAATCGATATGTTCATCATTTCACAATCATTGTAACACTAATTGTGAATTCAATCACTATATAACTGTAAGCGTTTTATGAAGTGTCACAATTCGGAAATATTTTGATTGAAAAGTTGTCACAATTAATAAATAAAACGTTGATAAATTTGAAAATCTAAACATATCATGATTAAGTTGGGTAATAATTGGGAATATTATTGTTGGAACACATTTTAATCGCATAATGATAATGTAGAAAAAAAGATTGAGATTTTGATTTCACTTTAGATATAGGAGGTCATTAAAAATGGCAAAAACATTAATTTTAGGTGCAAATGGTGGCGTAGGACGTAAATTAGTTCAACTTATGAAAGAAAATAATGAGGACTTTGTTGCAGGTGTACGTCAAAATGAACAAAAAGAAGCACTACAATCAGATGGTATTCAAGCTGAAATTGTTGATGTTGAAAAGCAATCAATTGAAGATCTACAACACATCTTTAATGACTTTGATCAAGTAATATTCTCAGTCGGCTCAGGTGGTAGCACTGGTGCTGACAAAACAATCATTGTTGATTTAGATGGTGCAGTTAAAGCGATAAGAGCGAGTGAAAAAGCGAATATCGAACATTTCGTGATGGTATCAACATATGATTCTAGACGCGAAGCATTTGATGCTGTACCAGATTTAAAACCATATACAATTGCTAAACACTATGTGGACGACTATTTAAGACATAGTTCATTAACAGCGACTATCGTACACCCAGGCGGATTAACAGATAATGAAGGTACTGGCAAAGTAGTTGTAGCTGAATTATTCGAAAACCCTGATAAACGTGAAATTCCACGTGAAGATGTAGCGCGTGTTTTATATGAAGTAGCAACAGATTCAGCGCATCGCGGTAAAGAATTCCAAGTGTTAACAGGAGATACAGATGTAGCTGAAGCACTTAAATCATTTAAATAATGACTTAAAGACTAGAGTCATGTAAGTGAGGTGGCGAGCCTCCTTGCATTGACCTAGTCTTTTTTAGGTAGGAAAATCAATCAAATGTATCGAAATATATACATAAAATTGCGTAATAAATGGTAATTTGATTTCACAAATGAATTAAATACCATTACAATAGTAAATAATAATAAATATAAAGCATGGGTGATGAATCGTGGATAAATTTAAAGATGAAATGGATTTGCTATTAGCGGGTCTATCGGATGATGAGAGAGCACTTTTTAATGAAAAAATGAATGATATGTTAGGCGGTTTTGATGCAGAATCTTTGTGGGGTGGACACAGTAGTATTACAACATTAATGCATCACTATAAAGTGAAAGAAATCAAGGATTTATGTAAGCAATATGGTATTAAAGGATATTCAAGTCTCAACAAAGATGAAATGTTGTATCATTTCATTACAAACTTAGTAACTCAAGAGTACTTTAATCAAACAGTAGATAGATTTAATGAAGATGAAAAGCTTGCATTAATTATGACAAATCAATATAACGCATGGGGAGATTCATTTGAAACACGCCTCAAAATTCAAGACAACTTTATCTTATTTGGTGTTGACGAAGGTGATGGCTATGTTTATCCATGGATACCTGACGAAATTTTAGATAAGGTTGAACAATATATTAAACAAAATGAATCACTACGTAAAATACAACTGGCGTATGATTTATTAGAGGCGGCTACGAACTTATATGGATTGTATACATTTACGCAATTGCAAGAAGTATATCGTGAATATCTGGGTGAATCTTATTCTTTATTAGACATTCAAAAATGGATTAATCGCGTAGAACGTGTGAATCCGGAAATGATTAATTTTAGAGAGGAAAATGGGGTCATCGTGAGTAAAGGTTTAGAACTTGAAGTAATCGATTATCCACATTTTATGAAGGATGCCAATTATTATATGCCAGAGACGATCGAAGAAATGTTGAGATACAAAGAGTGGGTTATGGGTATAGATGAAGAAACACAAATCGACTTTCTAACATGGTTGGATAAAAATGTAATCAAAAATAATCCATTAAATGCAATACCTGATGAGCTAGCTGTTGAACTTTTAACAATGATGAGACATGCAGTGTCTTATGATATGATCGATAATGTACTTAACGCTATGGTTGAAGATGGTATCTTAAAAAAACGTGTAGCTTCAACGGGTAAGAATGTAGTCAAACCTATTTTTATGAAAATACGTAGTTGGCTCTACCATGGTTATACCTTTAAAGAGTATATGAAAATTATGGATCAAGAAGAACAGCAACAAAGAGGAAAAGTTATCGACTTTAAACAACATCGTAAAAAATAAAAATATATTGATAATCGGATGCACGGATAAAGTGCTCCGATTTTTTTGATTTAAATGAAGGATACATTGGATAAAGAATTTTCTGAAAAGTACTATCTTTTCATGACAAAAAATGGTATAACTAATAGTAAGATTCAAAGGGGATGTAGTTTGAGAGATAAAAAGGGGATGAGCTATATGCTAAAAAAACTAATGTTGTTATTTATAGCAATGGTCGTAACAACAACTATTGCAGAAACTTATCTTATCGCAGGGACTTGGGAATATTTATTAATGCAGTCGTTGTCACTCAGTATCATTATCTTTTTCATATATAATTTTGTTGTATTTCAACTTCAACACAAAGAATCAGAACAAAAAGAGTCTAAATATGTTGTGAAAAGAACTCATTCAGAATGCTATCAAAAGCAAACATTACGTAAAATAAAGTAAAAAACTGATGGGCGTTAATTGCCCATCAGTAAAATATATTATGAGAAAAGTTCATTTTTACTTGATTCACCAAAGATTTTTTCTTTGATTGCTTGACCAGTTGGTGTACCAGCTAAACCACCGATACCAGTTTCACGTAATGAAGCAGGTAAGTTACGGCCAATTTTATCCATAGCCATAATAACTTCATCTACTGGAATACGACTTTCAACACCAGCAAGTGCTAAGTCAGCAGAGATTAAACCATTACCTGATCCGATAGCATTACGCATCACACATGGAATTTCTACTAATCCTGCTACAGGGTCACATACTAATCCAAGTAAGTTACTTAAGCTAATAGCAAGTGCATGTCCAGATTGTTGTGGTGTACCACCAAATGTTTCAACTGCAGCTGCTGCGGCAATCGCTGAAGCTGTACCAACTTCTGCTTGACAACCACCAGTTGCTCCAGCTACTGATGCGTTATTTGCAACGATCATACCGCACATTGAAGCAGAGAATAAGAATTTAATCATTTGATCGTTATCAAGGCCATGAGATTTTTCTAATTTGAATAGTACACCTGGAATCGTACCTGATGAACCTGCTGTAGGTGTTGCACAAATGATACCCATTGCAGCGTTCACTTCGTTTGTTGCAATTGCACCTTCAACAGCTGAAATCATGTCATAGCCAGATAATGCTTTATGTTTTTGGTTATATTCATGAACTTTAATCGCATCTTGTCCTGTATAACCAGTTACACTTTTAACACCTTCACCTGTTGTACCTTTTTTAACAGCATCACGCATAGTGTCAAGGTTTTGTTGCATCATTTCAAATACTTCTTCACGTGACATACCACGTGTTTCCATTTCATGCTCAATCATGATTTCGGAAAAGCTTTTATCATTTTGCTCTGCGTATTCTATTAATTCTTTCATTGTATCAAACATTATTATAGTCCCCCTCAATTACTGAATGTACGAGAAGTTTAAGTCAGAGTGTGTTTCTCTTAAATCTTCTAATAACTCTTCTTTAATTCCTTTATTTAAATGTAAAGCAAGTAGACAACGTCCGTCGCTCATTGTTTTAATTTCTTCGTTAATATCTACATTTTTTTCAACCATTTCGTTAATTAAGTGATTGATTTTAGAGATTTCACATGCTCCATCAATCACAAGAATATTTGGTGTATGTGAAAGCAAGATACACATGTTATTAACATGGATACTCTTAACTTTAAATGCGCCACCGCCAATTGAGATACCGTTTAACTCAACATGACGATCGCCTTTTTCGATAATAATTAATGCACAGTTAGGATGTTCACCTAAACTTGCACCTTCTTCTTCGATAAATTCAAAAGGAATGCCTTGCTCTCTAGCAATTTTTGTTGATTGTTTAATACGTTCATCAAAAGTACTAAAGCCGAGCAATCCCCCGATGATTGCTAAGTCTGTACCGTGACCTTTATGTGTTTCAGCAAAAGATTCATAGTAGTGTACTTTAATTGAGTCTGGTGTATCACCTAATACAGCTCTTGCAGCTTGTGCAATTTTAACTGCCCCCGCAGTATGAGAACTTGAAGGCCCCATCATAACTGGACCAATAATATCAAATGCACTTTGGTAATCCTTAGTACGTGCCATAATTTATCTACTCCTTAATTTATACTTAAGTTTATGCTTGTTGATTTTCAACTTGTCTTGATTTAAAGCTAAAGTTAAGGTTTTTCTTGCTGATAATTGTTCCAATGATGAAACTTAAAATTAAGCTAGTGATCGCAACAATAATTACAGTAATGATAACTTTCATGTTGTCGTTGAATCCTAATGCTACGATTGGACCCGCAATTGGTGTTGCCATTCCTGGTTGGTTTACTACAATACCCATTGCAGTAATGATTAATCCGTTAACCATACCTACAATAGCGTTCGTACCGTAAAGTTGAAGTGGATACTTCGCGATTGTATCAATTTGAGTTAAAGGTTCAACTGCAACTGCAAATGCTTTACCTCTGTTACCAATTTGTAACTTTCTAAACATAACATAGTTTACAAATGAACTACCCATACAACCAAGAGCACCGATTGCCATTGGGATACCTGTTAAACCAAGAAGACTTGTAAATACCATAGAACTTAATGGTGTCATACCCACAACTGGAACAATCGCACCAATAACAAGTGCTAGTGCGTAAGGGTTATTGTCACCTACAGCTGTAACTGCTGTACCGATTTGTTTTAACACTGCGATAACGCTAGGTGATACTAATGATGCAATCGCAAATGTGATTGCTGGTGATAATAAAATCACAACAATAAGGTCAATACCTTCTGGAACATATTTTTCAATTGCTTTTAAACCAAAAGCAACAAAGTATGCTGCGATAAACGCAGGTAAAAGTTTGAAATCGATTAATACAAGGCCTGTTAATACAGCGAATACTGGATTTACACCGAATTTAATACAAGTTAGAATTCCGACTGCAATCCCACTTAATCCACCAGTGAAATCCCCTAATTTAACAAAATATTCACCGATTTGACCAGGAAGCGTTCCCCCGATTGCATATTTTAAAAACGCTTCAGGTAAAAATGTCGCACACGCAGCACCTGAAAGTGCTTGTAAACTTACCTTACCGTTTGGCGCAAACTTTAAAAATAAAGTCATCGCTAATAAAACGACAAGTAATGTGCCAATCCCTAAAATGAAATCCATAACCATTTCCTTCTCTCTAAAATATATTTTTTTGTTTTATTTATTCTTTAATGCACCACAATAATAAAGCGTATTGTAAGCGCGTGCAACCCCTTTGAATCTTATAAGATGACATCTATCAACAATTTTAAAAAATCAATTAATTTTTTTATATAGATTGTGAAATATATAAATGCGGTAAGCCTTATATCACCTTAACGCTTTTACGCTACTTCACATTAAAGCGTTAAAGTTTTTAAGCATAAGTGATATTGTGACGATTTTATGACATTAAGAAGATTAAATTTTCCTAATTTTCAGAGGCATAATTTTGAAAGATTTGAAAGTTATAGTAGAGGATTTAAAAATATAAATTATATTGGTTTTATCATTTTTAATTTTATGGTTATTATGTCATAAAAAGATTTATAATTTCAAATAGAAACAATAGAGATGATATTTGAACATTATGTGAAATCAATCACAAAAAGGTATTCATTTATAGCATGAAAGGTTACACTATAGATAGGGAAAGTAAAAAATATAAAAGGAAGTGTTTAGAATGAGAGAAGCTATTGTAGAACTTATTAATTCTAATCAAGGATGCTATGAGATTTATCATCATACTGGTGTAAATCAAGGTGTTATTTCTGACTTACGTTCTGGATATCGCACAATTGATGATTTGAGCTTCGGTGATGCTGAAAAATTATATGCATATGCACTTACGCTTGTAGCAGCTTAATGAAATTCATCTAAAGTTATTCAATTGGAAGATTATTAAATGTAAAAGCCATGATTTTATCATTTTATATAAAATAAATAAAATTTTATTATCTAAAATTTTAATGCAAAAAAGATCCCACACTAAATAGTGTGGGGTCTTTTAGGTTTAGATTAGTATAAACCTTTTGTTTCGTTACTAATATCAATAAAGATATTTTTAACTTGTTGATAGCTTTGAATTGCATTTTTATATGTTTCGCGTCCAATACCTGATTTTTTGTAACCACCAAATGGGGCACCTTCAAGTACTTGGTTATACGTATTAACCCATACGCGACCTGTACGAACATCTTTAGCAATTCTTAATGCACGGTTGATATTTGTTGAGAATACACCACCAGCTAGGCCGTACTCAGAGTTATTAGCGACATCAATAGCTTCTTGATCGTCTTTAACTTTGATGACAGTAAGCACTGGACCAAAGATTTCTTCTTGCGCAAGTTTATCGTCACTATTTTCAACTTCAATAATTGTTGGTTCAAAGAAGAATCCTTTATCTAGGCCGTTTTCAGTGATGCGATTTCCACCAACGTGAATCTTTGCATTACTTTCTTTTGCATAGTCAATATAGCTTTGAATTTTATCAATTTGAGCTTGACCAGTTTGTGTACCCATTTGTGTATTTGGATCAAGTGGGTCACCGACTTTAATATTTTTAAATGCTTCAATTAATTTAGGCATTAACTCATCATAAATGTTTTCGTGAACAATTAAGCGTGAACCTGCACTACATACTTCACCTTGGTTGAATAAGATAGCCAGTTGAATACCTTCTAGTGCTACATCTAAATCAGCATCGTCTAAGATAACGTTAGCACTTTTACCACCAAGTTCTAATGTTGCAGGTACAATACGTTTCGCACCAGCTTCAGCTACTTTATATCCGACAGCTGTAGAACCTGTGAATGATAATTTATCAATATCTTCATGGTTGAAAATGGCACTACCAGATTCAGAACCTTTACCTGTTACTACGTTTACAACACCAGGAGGTAATACTTCTTGGAATACTTTTGCTAATTCAATTAAACTTAATGGTGTTGAAGATGATGGTTGAATTACTACTGTATTACCTGCAGCAAGTGCTGGACCAAGTTTCCATGATGCTAGTAACATTGGGAAGTTCCAAGCTACTACCGCACCAACGATACCAATTGGTTCATGTTGAATTAAACTCATTGTATTATCATCAATATTGTTAAGTGTACCTTCATCTGTATCAGCTACACTTCCAAAATATTGATAGTGTCTTGCAGTTAATGGAATATCCATTTTTGATGATTCACGAATTGCTTTACCTGCGTTTAAACTTTCAATTGTTGCGAAATAGTCGTTTTTCTCGAAAATTTTTTCAGAGATTTTGCGTAATAAGTCCGCACGTTCTTGCTTTGGTTTACGGCTCCACTCAGGGAAAGCTTTTTGAGCAGCTTTAACCGCTTTATCTACGTCAGCTTCATTTGCTTTGGCAACTCGAGAAAGTTTTTCTCCTGTTGCAGGATTGTATACATCTAAATACTCACCAGATTCTGGCTTAACAAACTCCCCACCAATGAATAAATCATATTGTTCGGAAATGTAATCTCTAATATTTACACTCATAATTTCTGCCTCCCAATTTGTATTATTTGATACTCTACAACAGTTTAATGAAAGTTATACCATATACGAATATGAAGCATTAAAACTGTAATACAGAATCAAATGTTAATTCTATTGTAACGAGAGGTAGAAAAAAGGTAAATTAATTTGACTTATTCTAAATATAATGAAATTAATAGATTGCAAAAAAATAAATGGAAGTTGAGAAAGAAGTGATTTACAGTTAACTATTGATTGGGTACCGATAGTAAACGTTAACTTCTAGTTATCTCAACTTCCATGATTGGGGAAGAGAAGCTCGAGTGATTTTCTACACTCAAACTTATAACAATGTAACTATGAGTTTATGGAAGACTCAAGTTAGAAAATGACTGACACCTAGCTAATATATGATATGACGCATACTTAATCAAAGTATGACATGCGCCATATAGAGGATTCGACATTATAGATAAAGGCCTAAACATATAAACGAATAACGTTTAACAAAAAATAGATACCGTTCATCAATCCGTTAGAGCGAATAGTCTAATGTCTAACCTCAAAAATTATTATATAGGAACCATTACGATTTGTAAACGAAAAATATGATGTAAATCCAAAAAATATATCTAGTCCTCTAGTCTGATTGAAAGTCCAAACTAACGTCCGATGTATTCTTTCTAAAATAAGGGTATGATTAATATAGAACAGTTGATACACGTACAGAGGGTGTTCACTGTTCGATTGAAATAGAAGATACCTGAGACTTAAAATAAAGTGGCTTTCCGAAATGAGCTATCAATTTTACTCTCATTTCTGTATATTTCATAATATCCCGAAACCTCCTTAAATTGACAATAGGACAAAGTTGATTTTATAGGCGCTAATGCGGCAACCCCACGCATTAGTGCCTTTTTGTCGTGGATTTGTATCTGTTACATAGGGTTTTATATGCACAAATGCGCTTGAATGCATTTGTAAGAACCACTAACGTCTGGAGGTTTAATATGGTTGATTATTTCTAGATAAGTGACTCCATCCGAAGTGGTTCTTTAAAATTCAAAGCGCTCTCTCAATGACCTTTTGCCATATTTGGTGGGAGGCGATGAACGGTGTTTCAAAAGCAGAATTATCGGTAGAACTCCACATCTTGATAAAATCAAACTACGATTTTACAAGTTGTTACGTTCTACTCTAATTCTAACCGCTTTTTCAACAACCTTGGTGATGAACGGTGTTTCGGAAGTAGCGTACTCGGCAGAACTTTCGCTTCGCTTCAAAACTAAAAACCAGTTTTGAGCGTAGCTATCGTTCTGCTCAAACGCTAAACACTTCCTCAACAACCTTGGTGATGAACGGCATTTCGAGAGCTGAATTCTCAACAGAACTTCGCAACGTGCAGGTGTTAGATGAACAAATGCGCTTGAACGCATTTGTAAGAACCACTAACGTCTGGAGTTTTAATATGGTTGATTATTTCTAGAAAAGTAACGCCATCCGAAGTGGTTCTTTAAAATTCAAAGCGCTCTCTCAATGACCTTTTTGCTATAATATGATATGTATGTTTTTATTTTTTAATTTAATGAGGGGGATGTTATGAAGCGGTTATTGCATCGTTGGTTTATTGAAGGCTTGAGTTATATGACGCTTGGTTTATTTAGTTCTTTGATTATTGGTTTGATTCTTGAGACGATTGGAAATCAAACGTTGATACCGCAGTTAAATTTAAGTTTTTTAGTTGATATTGGTAATGTGGCTAAAAGTTTAACTGGTGCTGCAATTGGTGCAGCGATTGCTTATGGGCTTAAAAGTAAGCCGCTGGTTATTTTCGCAGCTGTTACGGTTGGTATGTTAGGGTTTGATCATTTCGGTGGCGGTGCTGTTGGTGCTTTTATCGCAGCATTGATTGGTGTTGAGTTGAGTCGGTTTTATGCGCAAAAGACGAAAATTGATATTATTTTAACACCGTTACTGACACTGATTATTGGTGGTATGATTGCTAAATTTTTAGGTCCTATTTTAAATCAATTTATGGTAGCACTAGGTCGTGTGATTATTGTTGCGACTGAACAACAACCGTTTATTATGGGGATACTTGTGTCTGTGATCTTTGGGTTATGTTTAACAGCGCCTATTTCGAGTGCAGCGCTTGCATTGATGTTAGATTTATCAGGACTTGCAGCAGGTGCAGCAACAATTGGTTGTGTTTGCCAAATGGTTGGTTTTGCTATTACAGGTTATAAAGACAATGGTATTAGCGGTGTCATTTCGCTTGGTATCGGTACAAGTATGTTACAAGTCCCGAATATTTTAATGCGACCGCTCATTTTAGTGCCACCTACCTTATCTGGCGCCATCATAGCACCGATTATGACAACGTTATTTCCTATGACGAACAATGCGGCAGGAGCAGGTATGGGAACGAGTGGTTTCGTTGGACAAATCATGACGATTCATACAATGGGATCATCGGTTGAAACGTATGTCTTAATTGCAGTGTTTCATTTTATACTACCTATTGTCATCACTTGGATTATCTACAAAATTATGGTAAGTCGCTCTTGGATTAAAGAAGGCGATCAACGTCTCCGAACATCTTAGACTTGAAATTGAGTATTTTACAATATAAAATTTAAAAAGATTGTGAAATCTCAAACTAACTAATGTAAAGTCATCAATTTATTGTTAAAATAAAGAAAAAAGGGGAGTGGTTGACGATGAGTAAAAAAACTGGAACAACATTTAAGCCTATCTGGTTAATTATTAGTTTTATAGTGTTAATCGGTATTATGTTAATCCCAGCAGGCAACGGTTTACCTGTAATGGGTAAAGCGGCATTAGCGATCTTAGCGTTTGCGGTCATTTTATGGGTGACAGAAGCGGTAAGTTACCCGGTCTCTGCAACGTTAATTATGGGGTTAATTATTCTGTTCCTTGGATTTAGTCCTGTACAGAATTTAACCGAGAGTTTGGGCAATCCAAAAGTAGGTGGAGAGGTTATTAGTGGTTCAGACCTCTTTGGTACAAGTAATGCCCTGAAATTAGCATTTAGTGGGTTCTCTTCTAGTGCAGTTGCGCTAGTTGCTGCTGCGTTATTTTTAGCAACAGCTATGCAAGTAACTAACTTACACAAACGTTTAGCATTATGGGTGTTATTACTTGTAGGAAATAAAACAAAGAATATTGTCATTGGTGCAATTTTAGTTGCGATTATTTTAGCTTTCTTTGTGCCATCAGCAACAGCTCGCGCGGGTGCAGTAGTGCCAATCTTACTTGGAATGGTTGCCGCATTTGGTGTGAGTAAAGATAGTAAACTTGCAGCGTTGTTAATTATTACAGCTGTACAAGCTGTGTCAATTTGGAATATTGGGATTAAAACAGCTGCAGCACAAAATATTGTAGCCGTTAACTTTATTAACGGCCAATTAGGTCATGATGTGTCATGGGGTGAATGGTTCTTATATGCTGCACCTTGGTCAATTATCATGTCTATCCTTTTATATTTCATCATGTTAAAAGTTGTACCACCAGAACAAACAGAAATTGAAGGTGGTAAACAGTTAGTTAAGAAACAATTAGACGAATTGGGTCCTGTAAAAGCGAGTGAGTGGCGTCTGATTGCGATTTCTTTATTTCTACTTATCATGTGGTCAACTGAAAAGTTAATTCATCCGATTGATTCATCATCGATTACGGTTATCGCACTTTCATTTATGTTATTACCTAAGGTTGGTATTATGAGTTGGAAAGAAGCGGAAAGTCGTATTCCATGGGGAACGATTATCGTATTTGGTGTTGGTATTTCATTAGGAACGGTTTTACTTCAAACAAATGCCGCACAATGGTTAAGTGATAAAACGTTTGGTTTTATTGGTTTAGAAGGTATGCCAATTATCGCAACAATCGCGATTATTTCTTTATTTAATATTCTAATTCACCTAGGATTTGCAAGTGCTACAAGTTTAGCCTCAGCGTTAATTCCGGTGTTTATTTCATTAACATCAACAATTAATCTAGGAGATCAATCTATCGGATTTGTACTTATACAACAATTCGTTATCAGCTTTGGTTTCTTATTACCGGTAAGTTCACCTCAAGGTATGTTAGCTTACGGTACTGAAACATTCACTGTTAAAGATTTCTTAAAAGTAGGTATTCCAATCACAGTGATTGGCTATTTACTGGTTGTGCTGTTTAGTATGACTTACTGGAAATGGATTGGTTTATTATAAAACTAACATGATAATATTTTCTATATAAAGATATTATTTCTCGAGAAATATAATGAGCCCTTGTTGTAATATGCATGTTTCAATGCCTGTTACAATGAGGGCTTTTGCTATGATTGTTAAATAAAATGATGAAATTATAACAAGGGAATGTCCTTAATTTTAACGCTAGTTCAGATTTTCGCTAGTTTGTCACAAATATAACTCAGTGATTGTTTATGATAGTGTTAGTAATATTTGAGGAGGAAGAAAGATGAATAAGCGTTATATGAAGATTTTAGTTTTGTATATTATCAGTAGTGGCATTGCAGCATTATCAGGACGTACATTGTCTCAGCGAGGATTATGTCGTTGGTTAATAGAAACAACAATTGGCTTTGGTGTATTTTCTTATGGATTAAAAGTTATGAAACGCGCTAAAATGGATCGTTAATAGGGTCTGAAGTAGGTGATTCTAGTTTCTATAGCAAATAGTTGAAAGCCGTAAATCACTAGAGATAAATACACACAATAGTATTTTAATTTCTAATCTTACTTATGATTCGTTTCTGTTAAAAATTTAGGTGGTTTTGTCCCAAAGTTTTTTGTTTTTCATGTATGATAGATATAGCAAGCTGATTTAATTTTTTGAAAAAATATCATATATGGAGGTTTCAAAATGGGGATTCAAAAACCAACAAAATCAGTTGAAGATTCATTTGCATCACGTGACACAGTGGAAAGTATTGTTTCATCTGCTGCGATGAAAGAGGTCATGCTTGATAGAGCGATGCCAAGATACATACTGAAATCCATGATGTCTGGATTCTTATTGGCCATTGTGACAGTATTTATGTTGGCTATGAAAACACAAATGCATGGTGCGCTGCCTGGGGTAGTTAATTTAATGGGAGCGATTGCATTTAGTATCGCCTTAGTTTTAATTGTGTTAACGCACTCTGAGTTATTAACAAGTAATTTTATGTATTTAACTGTAGGGGTTTATTATCGCACTGTTACTATTGCTAAGACGATATGGTTATTTTTCATTTGTTTCTTAGGGAACATTTTAGGTGCATTTGTTTTGTTTATTTTAATGTATTTTACAAAAGTGATGACACCTGAAATGATCGCTGCATTAACAACAACAGTTGATGCTAAAACAATTGAGCCAACTTGGCACGCGATTTTAGTGAAAGCGATTTTTGCTAACTTTTTTATCAATGTTGGTATTTACGTTTCTATGCAATTTAAAGAAGGTTTATCTAAAGCTTTCTTTATTGCAGTCGGTGTTATTATTTTCGTGTTTATGGGTTATGAACACGTTGTATATAATGCTGGTCTTTTCGTAGGTATGATTTTCTATAACATTGATGCAGTGTCTTGGTTAGGCGTATTGAAAAACATCGTGTTTGCATTTATCGGAAACTATATCGGCGGAGGAATCTTAATTGGATTAGTTTATGCTTATCTCAATGGTTCACGTCGTAAGTAACGATCAACAGTATTAGAGGTTGAGACAAATGTTTACTTTTAGAATCATTCAAACGAGATTCTAGGAGTATGAAGTTGTTTGTCTCAACCTTTTTATTTTTAGTTTGAAAAATGGGTTCACATATTTTGAGGGGATTTTCAGATTCTGCTACTCTATAAGTATCACTAGTAAAATAAGGGGGCATGTTTATGTCAAAAGAAAAAATTCGTATGGCTACACTACAAGATGCTGAAGCACTTCAAAAATTAATGTATCGCGCTTTTACACCGCTAAGAGAAGTTGGTATAGAATGGCCCTCTGTTAATGCAGATGTTGAAATGATTGAAAAGAACATTAAATATAATACAGCGTTTGTTTTAGAAAAAGATGGACGTATTATTTCAACACTTTCAATTCGATATCCTTGGGAGCCTAAAGATCCTGTATCCAAATATCCATTCGTATGGTGGTTTGCGACAGATCCAGATTTTGGTGGTCAAGGCTATGGAGATCGCATTATGAAATATGTTGAAGAAACAATATTAAGAGATACGTTAAAAGCGCCTGCAGTTGTGTTAGGGACCTCTGCACGCAAAATGGCTTGGTTAAAAGATTTATATGAAAGACGTGGATATGAAACATTTTTTGAACAAGAAGATGAAACAGGTGACATTGGTGCAATGATGGTTAAAGTCTTGATTCCAGAACGTTATAATAAAGACTTATTAGCACCACCGCCATGGGTTAATCAAACGAACTAGGGAATCCCCTGAACATAGAGGCTAGGGGATTCCCTAGTTTTTTATTTTATTGTGAATAACCTCACAAAAGAGCGGCGAAATATTTTACAATGAAATTGAAAGGAGTGGTAACGTTGCGAAAAGTCATTTTAGTTATTCATGGTATGCGAACAGGACAATTGAATGAAACGTTACTGAGATTTACGCACTCACTGTTTGAAGGAACGCAATTAGATTATGACATTGCATTTTTAGAAAGTGAAACACGCGATTTAAATCACTGTATCAAGCAAAGTATTGACCAAGGCTATCGTCGCATTCAAATTGTACCATTACTACTATTTACAGCATCCCATTATTTTGAAGATATTATCGAAATGAAAACAGAATGGCAATCGCGTTATCCAAACATTCACTTTCAACTTGCGAAGCCTTTAGGTACACATGACAAAATGGAAACTTGGGTTCGTGCACAAATTGAAAATTATCAAGCAATAATTGATGATAACACAGCGATTGTAGTGTTGGCACATGGTAATAAACGTTTTGAAGAGCCAGATAACGCTTTAAAACGCATTTCAAATCATCTTACCAAACTAGACTACGCGTGTTTTTCGGCAATGGTCTATGGTGATTTGAATTTTAAAGCAACGTTACCACCGCTAGCACGACGGTTTCAACGGATACTAGTGATTCCTTATTTCTTTTACGATGGGTTTTTAGTCAATCGTACGAAACGACAAATTGAAGCGATGCAATTATCCAGTGATATTGTATTCACTTCTGCTATTAACTTTCATCCGATATTGAAAGATGTGATTTTAGCACGTATTCATGAGTTAGAGGAGGCGTCCAATGTATCCGATACAACTCAATCTTAAACGAAAGCACATTGTCATAGTAGGTGGAGGCAAAATTGCATGGCGAAAGCTTCAGAAACTTAAGGGTGAAGACTGCACGATTGATATTGTGAGTCCGACTTTTGATTCCTTATTTTTAAATGCGGACTTACCAGCTCATATACAATGCTTTTCTAAGCAATATGAGGCGAAGGATATTGCATTAGCAGATTTAATTATCATTGCGACAAATGATAAAGATGTAAACGACCGTGTACGTTTAGATGCAAAGAGACATCAATGGGTGAACCATACGGGAGACCGTTCGCAATCTGATTTTTTTAATATGAAAACTGTGGCGTTTGATGGTGTAACATTCAATATCAGTTCTGATGGAGAATCTATTCAAAAAACACAATATTATGCAGAAAAACTTGAAGCATTTTTAAAATCATTAGAGGGGGATTATGATGCAAAAAACTAAGTTATTAATGATAGGAAATGGTATGGCAGGCGTTCGAACAATTGAAGAAATTTTAGAACGTGATCCTGATCGTTTTGATATTACAATTATAGGTAAAGAGCCTTATCCAAATTATAACCGAATCATGTTATCAAACATTTTACAAAACAAAATGACAGTTGAAGAAACAATTATGAATCCTTATGAATGGTATGAATCACATGGCATTCAACTGATTACAGGAGACAAAGTGGTTAAAATTAATCGCGACGACCAAAATGTTGAAACAGAACAAGGTAAAATTGTGTCATATGATCAAATGATTATCGCAACTGGATCTGATTCATTTATTTTACCAATTGATGGTTCACGATTAGAAGGTGTTGTTGGATTTAGAACGATTGATGACACTGAAAAAATGTTAGAAACTGCGAAAACAAAACATAAAGCCATTGTTATTGGCGGTGGATTGCTAGGTTTAGAATGTGCTCGTGGTTTAGTTGATCAAGGTATGGATGTAACCGTTGTACATTTAGCGGAATGGTTAATGGAAGTACAACTTGATCGTAAGGCCGGAGAGTTACTGAAATCTGATTTAGAAAAACAAGGAATAAAGTTTGAATTACAAGCGAATACACAAGAAATTATAGGTGACACGCATGTCGAAGCGATTCGCTTATCCGATGGTCGTGTGCTTGAAGCGGATATGGTAGTCATGGCAGTAGGTATACGTCCAGTAACGAAAGAAGCACGTGCTGCAGGGTTAGAAATTGGTCGAGGTATTGTTGTTGATGATTACATGAAAACAAGTGACCCGAATATATACGCTGTTGGTGAATGTGCAGAACATCGCTCTAAAGTATACGGACTTGTTGCCCCTTTATATGAACAAGGAAAAGTATTAGCTGATCATATTACAGGTCGACCAACTGAAGGGTATCAAGGTTCAACAACGTTTACATCTTTAAAAGTTTCTGGATGTGACTTATTCAGTGCTGGTCGCATTAATGAGACAGACGACATACACGGTGTAGAAACGTTTAATAGTGTAGATAATATCTATAAGAAAGTATTTATTAAAGATCGTTCTATCGTAGGTGCGGTATTATATGGAGACACTGAAGAAGGTAATCGTTTCTATAACATGATGAAAAAAGGCGATACGATTGACGATTACACACTCGTTTCAATCTTGCATAAAGCAGGCGAAGTAGATGCGATTAGTGTTGCAGATATGGATAACGATGAAACGGTGTGCGGATGTAACGGGGTATGTAAAGGTACCATCGTTAGTGCCATTCAAGATCAAGGATTAACTTCAGTAGATGCAGTGACAAAGGCGACAAAAGCTGGAAATTCTTGTGGTAAGTGTAAACCTCAAATTGCTGAATTATTAGAACATACTTTAGGTGACGATTTTGTCGCAAGTGCACCGACAGGCATCTGTGCTTGTACGGACTTAACACGTGACCAGATTGTCACACAAATTCGTGCGAAAGGCCTCAAAACTTCAAAAGAAGTACGTCACGTTTTAGACTTTAAAAACAAAGGTGGTTGTCCGAAATGTCGACCAGCTATTAACTATTATTTAAATATGGTCTATCCACATGACCATGAAGATGAACGTGAGTCACGTTTTGCGAATGAACGTTATCATGCAAACATTCAAAAGGATGGTACGTTCTCAGTGATTCCACAAATGCGTGGTGGTGTAACAGATGCTGATCAACTGATTCGTCTAGGTGAAGTTGCTAAAAAATATAATGTGCCACTCGTTAAAGTGACAGGATCACAACGTATCGGGTTGTATGGTTTGAAAAAAGAAGAGCTACCAGAAGTATGGGAAGCATTAGGTATGCGATCAGCTTCAGCTTATGCGAAGAAAACACGTTCAGTTAAAAGCTGTGTCGGTAAAGAATTTTGTAGATTTGGTACACAATATACGACACGTCTAGGTATTCGATTGGAAAAAACATTTGAATACATCGATACACCACATAAATTTAAAATGGGTGTATCAGGTTGTCCGAGAAGTTGTGTCGAATCTGGTGTGAAAGATTTTGGTGTCATTGGTGTTGAAAATGGTTTCCAAATTTATGTAGGTGGTAACGGTGGTACAACAGTTGAAGTTGCCGAACACTTAACAACAGTTGAAACAGAAGATGAAGTAATCCGACTTTGCGGTGCATACATGCAATATTATAGAGAGACAGGTATCTACGCAGAGCGTACAGCACCTTGGTTAAGACGTTTAGGATTTGACCATATTAAAGAAGTCGTACTAGACCCTGATCAACAACAAGCACTGTTTGACCGCATTATGGAAGCAAAAGCAGCGGTATCTGATGAGCCTTGGAGCGACATTGTAAACGATGACATGAAACAAAAAATATTTGAAGTTGAGAAGGTGTAAAATCATGTTACAAGAGAAGGTAAAAGTTGCACATATCACAGATTTAGTTCCTTTAATTGGTAAGAAAGTAGTAGTAAAGGATACAGAAATTGGACTGTTTTTAATGGAAAATGGTGACATAAAAGCTGTTAATAACATCTGTCCGCACAAACAAGGCCCTCTATCTGAAGGTACAGTAAGTGAACATTACGTGTTTTGTCCCTTACATGACCAGAAAATAGATTTAAATACAGGTGAAGTACAAGAACCTGATGAAGGTTGTGTCGCAACTTATCCTGTAGAAGTGATTGATGGGGATATTTATATATGTCTGTAAAAGCGAAAGTGTACTTGGTAGGAGCGGGTCCTGGGAACCCGCTCTATCTTACACGAAAAGCAGAGCGATGTATTCAACAAGCAGATGTGATTTTATATGATCAACTCGTTCATCCATTTATATTACAACTTTCTGACCCGAAAGCAGAATGGATTCACGTTGGCAAAACACCTTACACTAAATATATTAAGCAAGACCGCATTAATGCTTTGTTAGTTGAAAAAGCATCACAACATCAAACAGTCGTACGTCTAAAAGGTGGAGATCCGGCAATATTTGGACGTGTTGTTGAGGAAGTTGAAACATTGAAAGCGCATGGTATTGATTTTGAGATTGTTCCGGGTATTACAGCAGCAAGTGCGGCGGTAAGTCAACTGGGTAGAGGATTAACAGAAAGAAATGTATCGACGAATATCACTTTTACTACAGGACATTTTAAGGAAAATGAAGAAAATGATATTGATATTACAACGCTAGAACATAATGGGACATTAGCAATTTATATGGGAATTAAACGTTTACCTATTATCATGAATCAAATTAAAACCCATATTCAAAAGGATTTTCCAGTGGTAGTTATTTTTAATGCATCACGTCATGATCAATTTATTATCAGTGGCACGGTTCACACGATTATTGATCAATTATCGCAATTACCAGAACGAATTGGTCCGGGTATTACAATTGTCGGTGATGTAGCAAGAGATATTCGCTCTGATGCCTCACTCCCATTAGTTCCAAATGTTGTACTGCTCAAAGGACCTAGAGCACAATGTTTATCACGTGCTTATGAATTATACGAAGAAGGTAAGGTTGCATATCTCGATTATCGAGATGATGAACACTACCATCGTACACAACGTGAGAAAATAACAGAGCTGATTCATCAGTCGACAATACAAGCAATTGAACAATTTTAATATTAATTGATAAAGGTCAAGATAAAATGTGATGTAAGAGTTTTAAATCATTCATTAGATTTAACTCAACGCTAATTACATAAAATCTTGACCTTTTTTAAGATGGTCAAAAAATTTACATAAATCACAAATGAATTTCACAAAATCTTAATTCAAATCATATGAAATGTGCTAGGATAAATGAGAATACAATAAAAAGGAGGATTAACATGAAGCATAGGATAATACCTTTTGTACTCACATTATGTTGTGTTATCGGACTACTTCTAGTGTGGAATGGTGTACCAACAGAAGCAGCGACTGTAGATTCAACAGAAGCACCAGTTTCAGAAGTTGCTAAGACAGATAATACGATAGCATCTTCCACAGAAGTACCGTCAACACAATCGAGTGATACGAGTGTAACTGAAACAGCTGCTAGTGAAGCGGTCACAACAACTGTAGAACCTCAAACAGCTGAATCACCTCAAAACTCAGAGACTACGAACACGACTGTATCACAAAATAATGTGACAAAAGCAAGTACATCAGAGCCAACAGCACCATTAGCAACACAACAAGATGCGACACAAACTGAAACACAAACAACAACTGAATCTACACCAACAGCTAAAAATACTGCATCAAGTGAAACAACACCGCAAGAAAACAAGTCCACAATCTCATCAAATGAGACACAAACAACACAAGATTCAACTCAAACCCAATCTGTACCAAATGTAAATAGTGTACAAGATGAACAAAAGCAACAATCAACTTTACGTGCAGCACAACAACCTAATGCACAAACTACACAAGCAAATACAGATACACGTACGATTTTACATACTAATGATATGCATGGTCGTATTGTTGAAGAAGACGGACGTGTCATCGGAATGCCTAAATTAAAAACAATTAAAGAACAAGCACAACCAGATTTAATGGTTGATGCAGGGGATGCATTCCAAGGTTTACCACTTTCAAACCAATCTAAAGGTGAAGAAATGGCAAAAGCAATGAATGCTGTCGGATATGATGCGATGACTGCTGGAAACCATGAATTTGACTTTGGATATGATCAACTTAAGAAATTAGAAAGCATGTTAAATTTCCCAATCGTTAGTTCGAACGTATACAAAGACGGAGAGCTAGCGTTTAAACCTTCTGTCATCATCGAAAAAAATGGAATGAAGTATGGTATCGTTGGTGTAACAACACCAGAAACTCAAACCAAAACAAGACCTGAAGGCATCAAAGGTGTAACATTTGAAGATCCATTAACAAGTGTTACACGTGAGATGAATCGTTTGAATGGACAAGTTGATACTTTTGTCATTTTATCTCATCTTGGTATCGATGAAACAACCAAAAAAGAATGGCGCGGTGATTATCTGACAGAGCAACTGAGTCAAAACCAAAATTATAACGTACCGATTTTTGTAATCGATGGTCATTCTCATACAGTGCTCCAAAATGGAGAAACGTTTGGGTCTAATCTTTTAGCACAAACAGGAACAGCACTTGCGAATGTAGGAAAAATTACTTTTGACCATAATGGTACACAAATTGACAATGCAAAAGCATCACTAATTTCAGTGAAAGATACAACGAATATTCAACCTGATGCTGCGTTACAAAAACAAGTTGATAATGCGAACCAAGCTTATTTAAAAGCAACATCAGAAGTTATCATTCCAAATAACACGATTGATTTCATGGGTGAGCGAGACGCGGTTCGTACTGGAGAAACGAATCTTGGTAATGCGATAGCCGATGCAATGGAATCTTATGGTCAAACTGGATTTAGTCATCCTTCTGACTTTGCGGTAACGAATAGTGGGGGCATTCGTGCTTCACTTGGAAAAGGTGAAGTGACGTTAAATGATATCATCACTGTTTTACCATTTGGAAATACAATCGCTCAAATTCAAGTTAAAGGGTCAGACGTTTTAAAAGCATTTGAACATAGTTTAGGAGCACAACTAGTAGAAAAAGATGGCCAAAAACAACTTGCTGCAAGTGGTGGCTTACTTCAAATTTCAAATTCAATTCGTGTATATTATGATATGAACCTAGAACCAGGACAACGTATTCACGAAATTCAAGTACTCAATAAAGATACAAAGCAATATGAACCATTAGACTTAAATCGCACATATTATGTTGCTACAAATGATTTTACAGCTTCAGGTGGAGATGGTTACGATATGTTAATCGGACCACGTGAAGAAGGAGTTTCTTTAGACAAAGTATTTGCTGAATATCTCAAAGAAGCAGATCTATCACAATATGATACAACAGAACCAGTACGTATGATTAATGGTTTACCAGAATCATCAGGTCAAACATCATCAGAAGACACATCATCTACTGGAGGTTCAGCTATTGAAGAAAATGGCGCATCAGTTGGAAAAGAGTCTCAACGTAATGAACCGACAGTACCTGGAAAACCAGAAACTGTACCACAACACACAACGAGTGACACAGTTGTATCTGAAGAGCCAAACCATGTAGCAACACACGAACCAACAACAAAAGTGACACATGGCACACAATCACAAACATCTAATGTTATACCAATCACAACAATTAAGACTGCTACAGGCACAACTAACAATTCAAAAATGGAAAGTACAACAGATAGTACAGAAGCACCTTTAGAAGCATCACACCCAACAATAAAAATGGCATCATCTGATGGAAATTCAAATCATCATAGCCAAGCAACAGCAGCATCAGAATTGCCGGCAACAGGTACTACTGAAACACTACCATTAGGATTAGGACTAACAATGATTGGTGTTGGTACTTTAGCAGTAAGTTATAGACGTAAACAGTCACAAAAACAATAGTAATCACAATAAGAGGCTAGATTGAACACTTATAAGTGGTCAACCTGGTCTCTTTTTTATATTCCTTTTTACATATTAATCATTGAATCAACGCATCATTTGCATATATTGATAAGGTCAACAGAATTCCATGACGTGCATGTGTTAAATGAACAAATGCGCTTAGTCGCATTTGTAAGAACCACTAACATCTGGAGGCTTAATGTGGTTAGTAACCTTTAGATAAGAGACTCCATATGAAGTGGTTCTTTAAAACCCTAACCGCTTTCTCAACAACCTTGGTGATGAACGGCATTTCGAGAGCTGAATTCTCAACAGAAC
Source organism: Staphylococcus canis (assembly GCF_016238445.1). GTDB lineage: Bacteria > Bacillota > Bacilli > Staphylococcales > Staphylococcaceae > Staphylococcus > Staphylococcus canis. Next base: position 65,083 of record NZ_JABANU010000003.1, on the reverse strand, counting down.
TTCGCAATTCTTCAAAATTGTAAACAATTTCTTGAATTGCTATGGTTCTGCTCGAATCCAAACCGCTCTCTCAATGACCTTTTTTATAGTCTTTTTTTGTTATTTTTAGGTATTTCCCTAATATCGTGAATTTGTGAACAATTGTACAATTGAGTTAAGTAGGAATGCCGATGTGTATTGAGGAGGATGAAGATGGCAAAATTTGGATTGAATTTCTTTAAGCCGACTGAAAAGTTTAATGGGAACTGGTCAGTTTTAGAGCATAAAAGTCGTGAGTGGGAAAAGATGTATAGAGAAAGATGGAGTCATGACAAGGTTGTGCGTACAACACATGGTGTGAATTGTACGGGGTCATGTTCTTGGAAGGTATTTGTAAAGAATGGTGTGATTACGTGGGAGAATCAACAGATTGATTATCCAAGCTGTGGTCCAGATATGCCAGAATTTGAACCACGTGGATGTCCTCGTGGTGCGTCATTTTCGTGGTACGAATACAGTCCGTTACGTGTGAAATACCCTTATGTAAGGGGAAAACTTTGGGAATTATGGACAGAAGCACTAGAAACATATCGTGATCCGATTAAGGCGTGGGCCTCTATTGTAGAAGATGAAGATAAAGCAATGATTTATAAAAAGGCACGTGGTAAGGGTGGTCATATCCGTGTCAATTGGAAAGATATTTCTAAATTGATTGCGGCTCAATTGATTTACACGATTAAAAAAGATGGTCCTGACCGTATTGCAGGATTCACCCCAATCCCAGCGATGTCAATGATTAGTTATGCTGCGGGTGCTCGTTTTATTTCTTTACTTGGTGGAGAAATGTTAAGTTTCTACGATTGGTATGCAGACCTACCTCCTGCTTCTCCACAAATTTGGGGAGAACAAACGGATGTACCTGAGTCTAGTGATTGGTACAATTCATCTTACATTATGATGTGGGGGTCTAATGTACCTTTAACGCGTACACCAGATGCTCACTTTATGACAGAAGTGCGTTATAAAGGTGCAAAAGTGATTTCTGTTGCTCCAGACTACGCTGAAAATGTAAAGTTTGCGGATAATTGGTTAGCACCAAATCCAGGTACAGATGCGGCTTTGGCTCAAGCGATGACGCATGTGATTTTACAAGAATTTTATGAAGAACAACCGTCAGAAATGTTCATTAATTATGCAAAACAATATTCGGATATGCCTTTTGTGATTCGATTAGATCGAGATGCAAATGGATATAAAGCAGGGCGTTTCTTACGTTCAAGTGACTTTGGTAGTACAACTGAAAATAGTGAGTGGAAACCTGTTGTCATTGATACACTAACAGATACCATTCAAGTTCCTAACGGTACGATGGGTCAACGTTGGGAAGAAGGAAAACAATGGAACTTAAAACTTGAAAATGAAGCGGGTCAAACGATTGATCCTGCGATGACTGTTGCGAAGGGTCAATATACGATAGAAACAATTCAATTCCCTTATTTCGATAACAATGGCAATGGTGTATTTGAACGACCAATTCCAGTACGTCGTGTAACACTTGCAAATGGCGAAGAAACTTTAATTACAACGATTTATGATTTAATGGCAAGTCAATATGGTGTTAAGCGTTTTGATCATCCATTAGAATCCAAAGGCTTTGACGACGAAAACTCATTCTATACACCAGCTTGGCAAGAAAAAGTGACTGGCGTTAAAGCGAATTTAGTTACTCAAGTGGCACGTGAATTTGCACAAAATGCGATTGATACAGGCGGGCGCTCTATGATTATCATGGGAGCTGGTATTAATCACTGGTTTAATTCAGATACAATCTATCGTGCGGTACTGAACTTAGTCATCTTATGTGGTTGTCAAGGTGTCAATGGCGGCGGATGGGCGCACTATGTGGGTCAAGAAAAATGTCGTCCAATTGAGGGATGGAGCACTATTGCTTTTGCGAAAGACTGGCAAGGTCCACCACGTTTACAAAACGGTACAAGCTGGTTCTATTTTGCGACAGATCAATGGAAATACGAGGAGTCAGGTGTGGATCGTTTAGCTTCACCATTGGCAGAAAATATTAAATTACAACATCCAGCTGATTATAACGTCTTAGCAGCTCGAAATGGATGGTTACCATCATATCCTCAGTTTGATCGTAACAGTCTATTATGGGGTGAAGAAGCGAGAGATCGTGGAGAATTTACAAACGAAGCGATTTTAGAAAAAGCGATTGAAGATGTTAAAACACGTAAAACGAAATTTGCGATTGAAAATCCTGGATTACGTAAAAATCATCCAAAAACATTATTTGTATGGCGTTCGAATCTCATCTCAAGTTCTGCTAAAGGACAAGAGTACTTTATGAAACACTTGCTTGGAACGAAATCAGCATTAATGGCAGAACCGAACTTAACAGATAAACCTGAAGAAATTGAGTGGAGTGAAGATACAGTTGGAAAATTAGACTTACTCGTATCATTAGATTTCCGTATGACTGCTACACCACTTTATTCAGATATCGTATTACCAGCAGCAACATGGTATGAAAAACATGATATTTCATCTACAGACATGCATCCATTTATTCATCCATTTAATCCTGCTATTGATCCATTATGGGAATCACGTTCAGATTGGGACATTTTCAAAACGATAAGTAAAACATTCTCAGAAATGTCTAGAGTGCATTTAACAGGCACATTCAAAGACGTTGTAACGTCACCGTTAGCACATGATTCTAAACAAGAGATTTCTCTAGCGTATGGTAAAGTTCATGATTGGACAAAAGGTGATATTGAAGCGGTTCCTGGTAAAACAATGCCTGGCTTCGCGGTAGTCGATCGTACTTATACAGATGTTTATGATAAGTATGTGTCAGTCGGACCATTACTTGAAAATGGTAAAGTCGGCGCGCATGGTGTAAGTTTCTCAGTAAAAGAAGAATATGATGAGTTACGTAGTATTGTAGGAACTTGGGATGATGATTCAGTGAAACACAATAAGCCAAGAATCGATACAGCACGTAAAGTCGCTGATGTGATTTTAAATGTTTCATCCGCTTCAAATGGTCGCGTTTCACAGAAATCTTATGAAGACCTTGAGACACAAACAGGTATGGAACTCAAAGATATCTCAGCTGAACGTGCGTCTGAAAAAATTACGTTTTTAAATATTACATCACAACCACGTGAAGTTATTCCGACAGCAGTATTCCCAGGTTCTAATAAACAAGGACGTCGTTATTCACCGTTTACAACGAATATTGAACGATTAGTACCATTTAGAACATTAACGGGACGTCAAAGTTACTATATTGATCATGAAGTCTTTTTACAATTTGGTGAGTCATTACCAGTGTATAAGCCAACATTGCCTCCAATGGTATTCGGCACAAAAGATAAAACTGTAAAAGGTGGCGTAGATACACTTGTATTAAGATATTTAACACCACATGGTAAATGGAATATTCACTCAACATATCAAGACAATCAACATATGTTGACATTATTCCGTGGTGGTCCAACAGTATGGATTTCAAATGAAGACGCAGCACAACATGATATTCAAGATAACGATTGGTTAGAAGTATATAACAGAAATGGTGTTGTAACAGCACGTGCAGTTGTATCACATCGTATGCCACGTGGAACGATGTTTATGTATCACGCACAAGATAAACATATCGAAACACCAGGTTCAGAAATTTCAGGTACTCGTGGAGGATCGCACAATGCCCCTACACGTATTCATTTAAAACCAACACAATTAATGGGTGGTTATGCGCAAATTAGTTATTCATTTAACTATTATGGCCCAATTGGAAACCAACGTGACGTATATGTTGCGGTAAGAAAGATGAAAGAGGTGGACTGGCTTGAAGATTAAAGCACAAGTGGCAATGGTATTAAACTTAGACAAATGTATAGGATGTCATACGTGTAGTGTGACATGTAAAAGCACATGGACAAATCGACCGGGTGCAGAATATATGTGGTTCAATAACGTAGAGACTAAACCCGGTATTGGATATCCTAAAAAGTGGGAAGATCAAGAGCGTTACAAAGGGGGATGGACGCTCAATAAAAAAGGAAAACTCGAGCTAAAGTCAGGCACACGTATTAATAAAATCGCCCTTGGGAAAATTTTCTATAACCCAGATATGCCAGTCATCAAAGACTATTATGAGCCGTGGACTTATAATTACGAACATCTAACAACTGCGAAAGATGCTAAACATACACCTGTTGCGAAAGCACATTCAGTCATGACAGGAAACCGTATGGATATTGATTGGGGGCCTAACTGGGAAGATGACTTAGCAGGTGGCCACATTACTGGACCACAAGATCCAAACATTCAGAAAATCGAAGAAGATATTAAATTTAATTTTGACCAAACGTTTATGATGTACTTACCAAGATTATGTGAACACTGTCTTAATCCAAGTTGTGTAGCATCATGTCCATCAGGTGCTATGTACAAACGTGATGAAGATGGTATTGTACTCGTTGACCAAGAGGCTTGTCGTGGATGGCGTTATTGTATGACAGGGTGCCCTTATAAAAAGGTGTATTTCAACTGGAAAACGAATAAAGCAGAAAAATGTACGTTCTGTTTCCCACGTGTTGAAGCGGGCATTCCAACAGTGTGTTCAGAAACATGTACGGGACGTATGCGTTATTTAGGTGTACTTTTATATGATGCAGATCGTGTTCAAGAAGCAGCGTCAGCTGAAAACGAACAAGACTTATACGAAAAACAACTTGATTTATTCTTAAATCCATTTGATGAAGATGTCATTGAACAAGCTGAAAAAGACGGTATTGCGCAAGAGTGGATTGAAGCGGCTCAAAATTCACCAATCTATAAATTGGCAATTGAGTATAAACTTGCTTTCCCATTACATCCAGAATATCGCACAATGCCAATGGTATGGTACTGCCCACCGTTAAGTCCGATTATGAATTATTTTGAAGGTAAAAATTCAAATCATAATCCTGACGCAATTTTCCCAGCTATTGAAGAAATGCGTTTACCTGTGCAATATTTAGCAGAATTATTTACAGCAGGGGATACACAAGCGGTTAAAGGTTCTTTACAACGTATGGCGATGATGAGAAGTTATATGCGTGCACAAAACACTGGCCGTGACTTTGATATGTCACGATTAGAACGTGTTGGCTTAACTGAACGACAAGCTAAAGATATGTATCGTTTACTTGCGATTGCTAAGCATGAAGACCGTTTTGTTATTCCAACATCACATAAAGAGCAATACATGGATACTTACACTGCACAAGGAAGTCAAGGCTATGGTGGCGAACATTTTGGTGCAAACTGTGATGGTTGCGGTGTACCAGTAGGTGCTGGTGGTAAAACAGGACAAGAAATTTATAATGATAATTTCTATGGAGGGATTTTCCGTGATTGATCTTGAGATGCTGAAATATTATAAAGATACATTAGGATATATGAGTCAGCAATTGAGTTTTCCGGAAAAGTTAACCTTTCATCCTAAAACATTTAACGATATTTTCACTGAGGATCACCCTGCGTATCCTCATGTGAAACAATATCGTGAACGAATGTACGAGAAAAGTTTGTCAGAAATTAAAGCACTGTACACAGATACGTTTGATTTTAACAAAAAAACGACGCTATATATGACCTTCAATAAGTTTGATACACAAAAAGAGCGTGGGCAAATGCTTGCGAAGCTTAAAGTGCTTTATGAAATGTTTGGACTCGAAATGCCGAGCTCTGAACTGTCAGATTATCTTCCGTTAATGCTTGAATTTTTATATGCTGCACAATTTGATGGAGATAGTCGCGCACAAGAGAATGTCCAATTGCTCATCATGATTATTGAAGATGGTACGTATCCAGTTATGAAGTATTTAGAAGAAAAAGAGAACCCATATAGTCATTTAATACGCGGGCTTCGCGAAACGTTAAAACGATGTATTGTACAAGACAACGAGGTGACACAACATGTTTAATCAGTTTTTGTGGATTATCTTTCCATATCTTTGTCTTGCAATCTTTGTCATTGGTCACATTGCACGATATAAATTTGATCAATTTTCATGGACTGCGAAATCAAGTGAATTTATTGAAAAGAAACAATTGAAATGGGGCAGTTTATTATTCCACTTAGGGATCATACCAGTATTTATGGGGCACGTTGTAGGATTGTTAATTCCAGCACATTGGCTTGAAGCGCTTGGTGTATCTGATCACTTGTATCATATCGGCGCGGTGTATATTGGAAGTATCTTTGGTATAATAACATTAATCGGTATGTTTTTATTAACAGCACGACGTATTACAAAACAAAATGTACGCCGATTAAGTTCAGCATCAGATATTTTCGTGAATATTCTATTGTTAATTATCGTATTTGTTGGGTGTTATGCGACACTTGTTACAAATGCAACAACGCCAGACTTTGATTATCGTCAAACGATTTCAATATGGTTTAGAGGATTGTTCATGTTAAGTCCGGATGCAACGTTAATGACTCATGTTCCACTTGCATTTAAACTACACGTACTATTAGGATTTACTATTATGGCATGTTGGCCTTTTACACGTTTAGTTCATGTGTGGAGCGTACCAGTTTCGTATGCAAGCCGTAGTTATATTATTTACCGAAAGCATAAAGTTTAATTTAATATGGAGTGATGACTGTGAAACAGATTGATTTTACTCAGTATGAGTATCAAGACGAATTAGAGAGACTACGTCATGAATATCAATTTGATTTTGCTGGCATCGCCTTACCTATAGAAGACCATGTCGCGACTAAAATAAAATGGCGATACGTTTCAGGCAATCTTAATGATCGTTATCAACGTATCGTCTTAAGGCATGGCCGAGGTGTTGCAGGTAATGTCATGAAAACGGGGAAACCTATGATTATTTCTGATGCTACTGCAGATGATATTCAAAACACTTTGTTTAATTTTCCAATTATTATGAGTGAGGCACTGACTTCACTTCTTGCGATACCGCTTTGGCACAATCATCGTGTTAAAGGGGTGTTGTTATTTGGACAAAGAGCACATAAACCACTGCCGCCGATTGCGCAAAACATTTCAAAGATTAAAGGTATTGGAAATTTAACAAGTGAAGATAAGGTGATGACATAGTGGAACCAAAAAATGATGAACTCTCTCAATTTTTAAACGCTTACTATCGCGTTACATCTGAAATGATTATTTTTATCGATCGAGCGGGGAAGGTCATTTATATGAACGAGGCAGCACAACGCGTGATATCGCCTCATAATATTTTTAGCAATACGCCAAATGCAATATGCGGCAGATGTGAAGGACATACTAATGATTTTGGACTACAAACATGTCATAACTGCTTTTTAGAATCAGAAGGCATGAATGGTTCAACGTTTCAAGTGTTTATGAGAACAACAGAAAACAAAATTGAACCATTTACAGCATCTTATCAAGTTGTTGACGAAGCAAAAGGCATTAAAGCGTTCACGTTACAAAACGTGACACCGCAATTAGAGCAACAAGAAAAAGTATATCAACGTAACATGATGCAAAAAACAATCGCAGCGCAAGAAAATGAAAGAAAGCGTATTTCTCGAGAGTTACATGATGGTGTGATTCAAGAACTCATCAATGTTAACGTGGAATTACGCTTGTTAAAATACCAAAAAGACTTATCCACTTTAGTCGATCATTCAAAGCATATTGAAGGATTGATGACGAAGTTAATAGATGATATTCGTAATTTATCATTAGAACTCAGACCATCTTCATTGGATGATTTAGGACTTAACGCTGCATTTAAGTCCTATTTTAAGCAACTTGAAGATAATTATGGATTGATGATTAATTATCATTTCGATATGCAAGATGAACGGTTCGATAATGAAGTTGAAACGGTGGTTTATCGTGTTGTGCAAGAAGCGGTATTCAATGCGATGAAATATGCGATGGTCGATTCGGTTGATGTCAATGTTCGTAAAGATCAGGACGCGTTATATGTAGAAGTGTCGGATCAAGGTCAAGGTTTCGATCCCAATGCATCACCAAAAGGCTCAGGGTTAGGTTTATATGGTATGAATGAACGTGCAGAACTAGTCAATGGACATTTAAATATTGAAACGCAAAAAGGGAAAGGTACAATTGTGACACTCGAAGTACCGATCAGTCAAAAGTGAGGGACATAAAGATGAGAATCGTAATAGCTGATGATCATGCAGTGGTGCGCACTGGATTTTCGATGATACTGAACTTTCAGGACGATATGGAAGTCGTTGGTACTGCAGCAGATGGCGGAGAAGCATATCAAAAAGTAATGGAACATAAACCAGATGTGTTAATTATGGACTTGAGTATGCCACCTGGAGAGTCCGGACTGATTGCGACAAGTAAGATACTGGACAGCTTTCCGGAAACTAAAATTTTAATACTGACAATGTATGATGATGAAGAGTATCTCTTCCACGTACTTAGAAGTGGAGCGAGTGGCTATATTTTGAAAAATGCGCCGGATGAACAATTATTATTAGCGATACGTACTGTTTATCAAGGACAAACGTATATCGACCCTAAAATGACAACATCACTGGTTAAAGAATTTGTGCAGTCATCCAAAAATGACGACTATTCTAATGATCCGTTTAAAATTTTATCTAAACGAGAGCTCGAGATATTGCCACTCATCGCAAAAGGATACGGCAATAAAGATATAGCTGAGAAGTTGTTTGTGTCAGTTAAAACAGTAGAAGCACACAAAACACGTATTATGGACAAACTCAATTTAAAATCAAAACCTGAATTGGTTGAATTTGCGTTAAAGAAAAAACTGCTTGATTTTTAATACCATATAGTTTCAATGTATGATAAAGGCTGAAATACAAAGTGATTGATGATTTGTATTTCAGCCTTTTTGTATTGAGAAATTCAAGACGAGCTTTTATCTTTTAACAGAATGCATTATAAGTGTGGTGTAATGGTTGGGATATGTCATAAATACTTATAACTTAAACCTTATTGTATTAAAGGTTTAGCCGTTTTCAATTCTAAAAATGGTCTGCTTTTTAGGGATAGTCCTTTATGAGTTTAGGGGATTTCCTTATGTTATCTTTTTCACAATAACGTTACACTTAATATGAGGAATTTCCTATGATAGTCATTTTAAGGATTTTAGAATTGAAGAAAGATAAGGTGAGTGAATGATGAATAAGTCGAGTGGCGGTTTACAGTTAGCTTTACAAACATTAAGTTTAGTTGCTGGATTTATGGCTTGGAGTATTATTGCCCCTTTAATGCCATTTATCTCTCAGGATATTCAAATTAGTAGTGGTCAGCTTTCTATTATTTTAGCAATTCCTGTAATATTAGGATCTGTGTTACGTGTGCCGTTTGGATATTTAACGAATATCATCGGTGCGAAATGGGTGTTTTTAGTTAGTTTTATCGTGTTATTAGTACCTATCTTTTTATTAAGTCAAGCTACATCTCCAGGAGCGTTGATGTTTGCAGGCTTTTTCCTTGGTGTTGGTGGTGCCATCTTTGCTGTTGGTGTAACGTCGATTCCAAAGTATTTCTCTAAAGATAAAGTAGGTCTTGCTAATGGTATCTATGGAATGGGGAACTTAGGAACAGCAGTATCTGCGTTTTTAGCACCATCAATTGCAGGTATGATTGGATGGCAAAATACGGTACGTAGTTATTTGATTGTTATGGTCGTTTTTGCGATTGTCATGTTCTTCTTAGGGGATAGTCGTGAACCCAAAGTTAAAGTACCGCTTGTTGAGCAATCTAAAAAATTATTAGCAGACTATAGATTGTATTATTTAAGTTTTTGGTATTTTATCACGTTTGGTGCTTTTGTGGCATTTGGATTATTTTTACCTAACTTCTTAGTTGAACATTTTGGTATAGATAAAGTAGATGCAGGAATTCGAACAGGTGTATTTATCGCGATTGCCACATTCTTAAGACCATTAGGTGGTATTTTAGGAGATAAATTTAATGCCGTAACAATGTTAAAAGTCTTTTTCGTATTAATGATTATCGGTTCATTGATACTAGGTGTATCAAGTCAAATCTTTTTATTTACAGTGGGATGTTTAACAGTAAGTGTTTGTGCAGGTATTGGTAATGGACTTGTATTTAAACTTGTACCGTTATACTTCACTAAAGAAGCGGGCGTTGCGAACGGTATTGTATCAATGATGGGAGGTTTAGGTGGATTCTTCCCACCGATTGTCATTACTTTAGTAACAGGATTGACAGGTACGAGTCACCTTGCATTTATCTTGCTATGTATATTTGGACTCATCGCATTATTTACAATGTTTAACTTAGATAAACGTGAAAAAGCAAGTGTGTTGAGATAATATTTAATCTTAAGGTTGAGCTGTCATAATGGAGAGCTCAACCTTATTTTTGTCTAGTTTTAGACAATTTAAGCATTTATAAAGTGGTGTTTTATAATCGTTTCCAAAACAATTGGTAATTCTTCAAAAGCGCTCGTTTGATGCAAGCGTTCTCCAATTTGGTGCGCATCTTTTCCGATAGGACCACAGTTTATAAGAGGTGCTTGAATACGTTCAATCGCTTCAAATGGAATAGTGTAAGTATCATTGAAGACTGGTGTATTATGCACGTATGCTTCGAATTTTGAGCCGCTTGGTGATGGCGATATGTAACTTAAGTCACTGATTCCATTAAAATAATGAATACGGTGTGATGTACGATTAAAATGCGCACGTAACGTTTCTTGAATCGTATGTCCTATAGCTTGAATAATAGGGTGATACGATGCGTTAGTTGCTGGATAATAGGGTGGTGCGAAAAATGTAATTGTTGTTGGACCTAACGCTCGACATATGTTCATAAGCTGATCAACAATTTTAACAGATTGACGATAAGGTTCTTTTTCATCTTGTATGACTTGATTAACTATAGACTGAACAACCTCTTTACCGTGATGTTGTACTGCATATTGATAGAGTTCTTGATACGTCATGACCTGCATATCTAAATCTACTGTTAGTCCTTCTTGAGTTAATCTCTTTTTGTAGCTAGCCATTCCCTTTTTCACTGCATTTTGTACAGATAAATTAAATTGCTCGAATACAGCATCTGCATGACGTTCAAATAAAAACAAATTAAACAACGCGAACGATCTGAATGGCGTTTGCACATCATAGTGTAATTTGAGATCGCGTGCCATTAGACTAACGGGCATAGGTGTTGTTTCATTTTCAAATGTTTCCTGAAAATCAAAAGCATACTCAATTTCCTGTTGAATAAAGCTTAAAATAAAGTTTGAGCTTAAACCACTAGCTGGAGTGCCGACGTGAGTTTCACGACCATAAACGAGGACACTTGGCATAATTTTACCAATGGACCCCGTGTAATAGTAATGGTTGTCATCATGACTTTCTTGTTGAAATGTTGGTTCACTATTTAAATGCAAGGCTATTTCTAATTGATGTTCCTTTCGCAGTTGATCTAGGTAACTGACGGCCGCAAGCATGCCTTGTGAATTCACTTCTTCATCTGACACTGTCATTAAGACCAAATTGATATCCCATTGTTCAAGTGTTGCTTGTTCAATTAAAGCCATATGAAGCATTAAACCGGCCTTCATATCCATGACACCTCGTCCAAATAAATACAAACCAGACGCAAGATCTTTTTGCCCATCTTGATCTAAATAATGAGGAGCCTCTTGAAAAGTTTGGGTGATTTTATCTATATCGAAGGCATGTGAGTGATGCTGTCCGTAATCTTCTACGTCTACAGTATCAAAGTGACTAATTAAAGTGATTGTTTGTTTAGAACGTGGTGCTTGATAAAATGCAACAACGGCTTGACGTTGATCTTGTGTTGAAACCAATTGAATATGGTCTGGGTGCTGCTTAAAATATGTTAATTGCATGAGTTGTTGTTTAACTAAATTTGGGAAAGTACGTTCTCCTTCAGAGTGTGTTACGCTATGATGTGCAACAAGGTGCTTCAGTAATTGCTTTCGTCCTGCTTGAGATTGCCACAGCTTTGTCATAATATCTCTCCTCTAAAATCCTAAGTAGTAATCGTTTTGATTTATTTTAAATGTTTTAAAGCGTTTTCACAATTATTTTTTGATTTTTGAAGATTGTGTGACTTTGTTTAATGATAGCTCAAGCTATTTTATTTTGTGATAATATGTATAGAAGTAAAGCAATTTAGATGGGGGCAAAATCCAAAATGGCAAAAAAGATAATAGGATTTATAGTAGCAGCAATTATACTATTTGTGCTTGTTGCTGCAGGCTTTTTTACATTTAAAGCATATCAAAAAAGTCAAAATGTAAAAATGATCGATCAATATTTAACAGAACAAAAGCTAGATGATAAAATCATTGAAGAAAAAGTAGAATATGATTCGCATAAAGGTATTTTTTATAAAGAGATGAAGTTAAAAGGGGATGAAAAGAATACCTATATTGCACAACCGTTGAGTCTAAAACGAGGATTTTTCTTACAAGGCTTTAATAGCGATACTAAAAAATTAGATAAAAAAGCACGGTATAACTTCTTTGATGAAGATTATAAATTAAAGAAAAAATAGCCATAAGATGAGGGTGAGACAGTATTCATTAGTAATGTCTCATCCTCAGTTTTATGGTTTTTATTATTTTTGAGTACTTTCAATCGTTTCTTTAATATATTGAACAGATTTATCGAGTGCTGCTTTTTCATCTGAATCAAGTTGAATTTCAAGTGGATGGTGATAACCATCACGGTTTACAAATGTTGGTAGGCTAAATGCTACATTTTGGTAATCGTAAATAGATTGATGTACTGATGTTACCGGGAGTATGCGATTTTCGTTATACATAATCGCTTCTAGTAAATCCACCGCTACTCTAGAAATGGCACTATTCGTCCAACCTTTATTTGCCATCACATTAAATGCCACCTCATCGATTGAATCACGGATTTCTTGTTTTGAGATTGGTGTAGCATCAGTCAGTGCTTCAAATTCACCTAATGGCATACCAAAGATGCGGACACGACTCCATACTGGAACTGTTGTTTTGCCGTGTTCACCAATTACGAAAGCTTCAACGTTTTTAGGGTCTACATTATAATGTGATGCGATTAATACGCGAAAACGAGAAGATTCTAGCATTGTACCTGTTCCGAAAATTTTGTGAAGTGGATAATTTGTTTGGGTTTGAGCTAGATAAAGCATAGAATCAATCGGATTTGAAATCATTATAATAATAGGTTCTGTCGTAACAGCAGTAATCTTGTTCATGATATCATTAACAAGGTCTGCGTTTAGAGAAGCTAGTTTTGCACGATCTTTCATAGACGCGTCAGATGGCACACTTGCAGAGATGACAATCGCGTCTACTTTTTTCAAATCTTCATAAGTACCATTGTAAATACGAGTTTGGTGACTACCATTTAAAGATTGAAAATGTAAATGGTCTAACACTTCACCTTCAGCTTGTTTTTCATCAGAATCGATAAGATAAATTTCTTGAAATAGACCTGTATATTGAATATCAGTTAAAATTTGACTACCCACACGGCCTACACCAATAAGTGCAATACGGTTTGCCATATTCATCGCTCCTTATCCAATGGTCATCAAGTTGATGAGCCATCATCATTTTGTTTTACATAAATTATAGAGAATATAATTCTGAAAATTACAAATGTATATCTATTATATACGTGATAGGAATCATAATGCAATATATGATATTTAATGGATATATCGTACATCATTAGGAAAAATCTGATATGATAGGGTTAAACTGGAAAAGGGGTTGTAAAAAAGATGAAAGATACAAAACAATTATTAAAACAACTAACAGATATTGATGGCATTGCCGGACACGAATATGACATCAAAAAAGAGATGAAATCTTTGTTAGAACCTAATAGTGATGAGATGGTTTATGACAACTTAGGTGGTGTGTTTGGCAAGAAAACAACACAATCTGGAAAACGCTCTGTGATGGTAGCAGGTCATCTTGACGAAATTGGTTTTATCGTAACGAAAATTACTGATCAAGGCTATATCCGTTTTACGCCCGTTGGTGGTTGGTGGAACCAAGTTATGCTTTCTCAAAAAGTAACAATCACAACTGAAGAAGGTCGAAAAATTAGAGGTATTATTGGCTCAACACCACCGCATTTATTAACACCAGAAGCACGTAAGAAAACAGTAGAAATCAAGAAAATGTATATTGATATCGGTGCTAAAAGTAAAGAAGAAGTGGAGTCAGCTGGAGTGCAAATTGGTGACATGATTACACCATATTCTGAATTTGAAACATTACTTAACGACAATTATATTACAGCTAAAGCTATCGATAACCGATATGGTTGTGCACTTGCTGTAGATTTATTAGAAGAAGTTAAAGGTGAACAACTAGATATTGATGTATATGCTGGTGCGAACGTTCAAGAAGAAGTTGGTTTAAGAGGTGCTAAAGTTGCAGCGCATCATATTAAACCAGACTTAGCCATCGCGGTTGACGTTGGAGCAGCATACGATTCACCTGGCCTTGAAAGTGAAGGCGATGCGGCATTAGGTAAAGGTCCGATTGTGTTAAATATGGACGCGACAAACATCGGTCATGTTGGATTGATTCGCCATATCAAAAAAGTAGCAAAAGCACATCAAATCGATATTCAATTCGATTCAATGACAGGTGGCGGTACGGATGCCGGATCAATTCATACAGCATTAGATGGTATTCCATCAGTAGTTATCTCAATTCCATTACGTTATATGCACTCAAATGTTTCTGTAATTCACATTGAAGATTACCAAAATGCAGTAAAATTAGTGACTGAAATTGTACGTTCATTAAATGATGAGACAGTAGACCAAATTATTTGGTAAGTCAGCACTGATTCAGTGGTTAAATAAAAACAGATAGAATCAAAGATAGAGTTAAAGGCAAAATAGAGAAAATAGAAAGTAGAGCATATATTTATCCCAAATTTCTTAAACTTAAAATTCGACTTTCTATTCACTCGATATGTATATAAATTTTGCCTTAGCCCTATCTTTTTTCAATATGACATCTTAAAATATAGCTCAAAAGGGGGTGCTAGAATTTGAAGGCATCTACACATGAACATCGGCGTTGGATTGGTTATATACTGGTGATTGTCGGCGCTTCGTTTTGGGGTGTGGGCGGAACGGTCTCGCAATGGTTATTTCAGCATGCAGAGCTTGAAGTACCATGGTTTGTGGCAGTACGTCTGATCATATCAGGATTACTTTTAATTTTGATTGCATTTTTGACACAAGGTCGGAAAGTGTTTGTGATTTGGTGGGATAAACACGCTGTTCGGCAAATATTGATTTATGGAATATTTGGCATGCTCGCTGTTCAATATACGTTTATGTCATCTATTAGTCATGGCAACGCTGCTGTAGCAACATTATTACAATATTTAGGCCCAATTTTTATTATCTTTTATCTCATCCTAACAAAAGTAACAACATTGGGGCGTAAAGAAGTTCTAGCAGTAATACTTGCGATATCTGGAACTTATTTACTCTTAACGAATGGAAACATTGAAAATTTACAAGTCCCTATGCTTGCGATTATTTGGGGATTCGCTTCAGCTATTGCACTAGCATTTTATACGATATATCCTGTTAAACTCTTAGCAAGATGGGGCTCTCTCAATGTAGTCGGATGGGCCATGCTTATTGGTGGTATTATTTTAAGCTTTTTTCATCCGCCTTGGGATGTCGATTTATCAATGTGGACATTAGAAACCCATCTCTATTTTTGGTTTGCGATTATTTTTGGTACAATGTTTGCTTTTTGGTTTTATATAGAGAGTTTACATTACTTATGGCCGCATGAGGCAGGATTACTTGGGACAATTGAACCATTAATGGCGCTTTTGGCCTCTGTTGTATGGCTCAATGTATCTTTTGGCTTATGGCAATTACTTGGGGTGTGTTTAATTATTTTAATGGTCGTCGTACTGTCCGTTGTCAAAAATAAATAAAGCATATAAAAAGCGTCGTTATAGAAGGGGTAATATTACTAATTGCCCTTTAGTATTAACGACGCAAGATTTTCATTTTAATGAGACATATGCATGTCGTGAATTTTCATCATTAATCCATGCGGGACATCATCATGACTCACGACTTCTTTTTTACTAAATTGTTCATCGCCTTTGTTTTTGACTAGGCGTACAAAATCACCAGCTTGAGGTTGGAAGTTTTGATCACTCGGAATAGTCACATTTTCTTCCACCGTTTTTTCTGAAGCGTTAATCACTTTTTCAGCTGTAGTTTCATTTTTCATGTAACCATAATACGTTTCTTTTTGGCTAGACATCATCATTCCGACGACAATAATGGCTGTAATGACGAGCATCACAACAATTAAGATGAACCCCATAGCTTGTTTATTTTTCTTCATAGAAAATAGACTCCTTTTAAAGTGTTTTTATTATTATAATAGAAAATTTGAATTTCTAAAAGTTAAAATTTATTAATAATGTGACAAGTTCATGGCACAGATGAGAATAGGATTATCAATATAGGAGGTTGTTTCATGCAGCACATCACTCATGAACATCGTATTCAGGATAATTGGCTACTTGTTATTGGTATTGTATTGGTAGCGTCAACTTTACGAGCGCCTTTGACTGCAGTTGGTCCAATTATTGAAGAAATTAAAATGAATTTAGATATAAATAATGGAGTTGCAGGGATGATTACAACAATTCCATTAATCATATTTGGTATCGTGTCACCTTTAGTTTCAAAAGTGATGACACGTATTTCAATGTCACGTATATTATTTTACGCATTGATTTTAACAATGGTTGCACTGATTATACGTGTGTCAGGAAATGTTATTTTATTTTTTGTAGGGACAATCTTGTTAGGCATTGCGATTGCGTTTGCCAATGTTACGTTACCTGCCTATGCAAAATGGCGTTTCCCTTTACAAATAGGAGTGATTACAGGGATTTATAGTGCGACTATGAATTTAACAGCAGGATTAGGAGGAGGGTTAAGTTACCCACTTTCAAACTTGACACCATTAGGCTATCGATTCTCATTAGTCTTTTGGTTACTGTTTGCGGGAATTGCTTTGATTGTCTGGATCTCTCAAATTAAAGGTGAAGGTAAAGTAAAACAAGAGGATAACGAAACAGGTACTACACGCATTATTACGTCTAAAATGGCATGGGCAGTAGCCTTAACGATGGCCTTTCAAAGTATGATATTTTATAGTATCGTTGCATGGTATCCGTCAATTCTTGTGAGCAAAGGCATACATCCGGAAATGGCCGGTTATTTTTTAATGCTTAATCAATTTTCTCAACTTCCTATGACGTTTACTTTCCCAATATTCGCTGCTAAAATGAACAACCAACGTAATCTTATTTTGATTATTGTGGGGTTATTGCTAGCTGGCTTTGCATTGTTATTCACGACACAAACATGGTCACTAATAGTAGCAATGATACTAACAGGTATGGGAATTGGTGCTTGTTTTAGTATTTGTATGACGTTTTTCTCAATTCGAGCACGTACAACAAAAGGGAGTCTTGCATTATCAGGATTTGGTCAGTCGGTAGGTTATTTAGTTGCAGCGGTTGGACCATTTGCACTAGGTGTGTCATATGATATGACACATGGTTGGGTGAGTGGCATTATCATGTTTATGATCATGGCACTATTCATTTTAGGTGTAGGGTTATACGCATCACAACCGGCTTATGTTGAGGATAAATAGAATTAATGTCTGAGGCTTAGGTATTGTTCATGAGTTCAAACATGGCATCTAAACCTCAGACATTTTCATATTTAAGATGGCGTGTTATTGTAATCATCGAGCAATTGTTTCATATATTTTGCAATTGCTAATTTCATTGTTGGATCTTTCAGTGCGAAACTTAACGTTGTTTTCACAAAACCTTCTTTTTCTCCCACATCATAACGTATACCTTCAAACTCATACGCATATACTTGATCATCTTGATTCAATCGCTCAATGGCATCAGTCAATTGGATTTCTCCACCAGCTCCTGCTTCTTGAGTATCAAGATATTTGAAAATCTGAGGTGTTAAAATATAGCGTCCCATAATTGCTAAATTAGAAGGTGCCGTGCCTGCTTTTGGTTTTTCAACAAATT
This sequence comes from Staphylococcus canis, assembly GCF_016238445.1. Classification (GTDB taxonomy): domain Bacteria; phylum Bacillota; class Bacilli; order Staphylococcales; family Staphylococcaceae; genus Staphylococcus; species Staphylococcus canis. The sequence goes on along the minus strand of NZ_JABANU010000003.1, from coordinate 46,926 downwards.
GTTTAACTTCATAGCGTCTGTTGTGTTGTGAATACGGTTCTACAATACCATAACGGTGCGTTGCTTCATAAGGCACTTCTTGAACACCGATAATAGATTTGCCTGTTTCATCATATTGTTCCATTAATTGTTGAATGGCCGGTTTGTCTGATTGGACAATGTCATCTCCGAGTAACACGGCAAAAGGTTCGTTACCAAAAAATTGACGTGCAGTCCAAATGGCGTGACCAAGCCCTTTTTGTTCTTTTTGTCGCACATAAAAAATATTCGCAAGTGAAGCGGAATGTTGCACTTTCTCTAATAGGTCGAATTTTCCTTTTTCTTTTAGGGTTGATTCTAGTTCTTTTTGATTATCGAAGTGATCTTCAATCGCACGTTTATGTTTTCCCGTCACAATAATAATATCTTCAATACCTGCACGTGATGCTTCTTCAACTATGTATTGAATCGTAGGCGTATCTAATATAGGTAACATCTCTTTAGGCATTGCTTTGGTTGCTGGTAAAAAACGTGTACCTAAACCAGCAGCAGGAATAATAGCTTTCTTGATCTTTGACATTCAAAGTATCCTCCTATTAAAGTGTGATGTTTGATTTCATTATAATATATATTCGGTGATATGACTAAATATTGTGGGAAATATAAAAATACAGGTTAGAAGCCTCATCTCAAAGAGTAAACTACACTATAAAAAATACTAATACGTACAAATTAAAGAAAAAGCACTTTTTCTTATGTTATGGAAGTTTTAAATGAACAAATGCGCTTGAACGCATTTGTAAGAACCACTAACATCTGGAGGCTTAATGTGGTTAGTAACCTTTAAATAAGAGACTCCATATGAAGTGGTTCTTTAGAATTCAAAGCGCTCTCTCAATGACCTTGTGCCATATGTGGTGGGAATATGTGAACGGCATTTCGGAAGCAGGATTCTCGACAGAATTCCATAATGCGCTAAAATTAAAAACCAATTTTTGCGCATTATTCCATTCTGCTTGAATCCTAATCGCTTCCTCAATGACCTTGTGACATATGTGGTGGGAGGCTATGAACGGCATTTCGAGAGCTGAATTCTCAACAGAACTTCGCAATTCTTCAAAATTGTAAACAATTTCTTGAATTGCTATGGTTCTGCTCGAATTCAAAGCGCTCTCTCAATGACCTTGTTAGTACAAGTTGTTTCTTAGGGTTGCTTTTGTTTTGTAGATGATGAGTTGTTTGAGTTCTCGGTGTGCGAGTTGTATTTCTAGTGTTGTGTCTCTGAAGTCATGGATGTTTGTTTGTATTTGAAGTTGGTTGTTCTGATCGATTTCTTTGATGAGATGACTTGGTATATAGTAGCGTTGAATTTCTGATGGGAACATGTATTCAACATTTGATTGTTGATTTTGAAATTGATATGTCGCGACTATATTTTTAGATAGATGTTCAGATTTTATTATTTGATAATGTGTGGTGCCTTTAGAATCTTTATGGTTTTCTACAAAGTGAAACAATGGATCAAATAATAAAATTTGATACGCATGATTGTTTTCGCTCACTAAATATTGATCTGTTAATGTAACGTGTTGATTTTCAAAACGATGAAATAATTCATATATTAATTGAATGGCACTTTTATGAAAATATTGATTGTACAGAGATATCTCTTTTTGCTCGCTTGGCATAAGTGATAAGGATAGACCATTAATATATGAATTAAAAATTGTTAAAAAGTATAAAAATAGCTCAGGATGTTCACTGATATGATGATCAAACAACAACTCAAACAATGATTCATTGATATTAGTTAAAATGATTCGATAATTAGAATGTGGTATCAGTTGAGTTAGATTTTTAATCATCATTTTGACTAAATCGATACCTTCTTTATTTTCATCTTCATTTCGAAGTAGTGACCAATCTAAATCTTTAAAGCCTAACATATAAAAATCAAAAGACATATGATGATCAAAAAGTTGTTGAATCATATGATTTTTTCTTAAGGAATATGGTAAATTAACAATAAGTGTAAATTGATACTTAGGGATAAGTTGATCTAACTGGTGTCTAATGTAATGAATATCATGTAACGATAAATAATCAATGTCCAATACGATATTTAATGTTAACAATGTTTCAGAAATAGAAACACAATGTGTTGCTAAAACTTTAAGCAATGGTTCTAAGAAATGAGATTCTAGTTTTTTTAAGTTTTGGACAGAGTCTATTTTGAAAGCTAAATTAAGTTTTTGATGTTGAATATAATGACATAACCATTCGATTTGTTTTGAATTAAAAAATTCTAATTGACTTACAGATAACTTATTAAAGTATAGATAATATTCATCTTTAAAATCTGAGATATGACTGATTTCATTAATAGTATCCATAATTGATTGAGATTGTGGTGTTTCGAGAAATAAATACTTTTGATTAATATAAGTTGTTGGATTTAATGTCTGTAAGTGTATTGTTGAATGAGATTGATAATCTTTTTGCGATATATGATCAACAAAATAAGCGTCAAAATGTTGTCTATCATAGGGTGAAATATGTAACGCTGGTATTGCTGAATGTAGCGATTTTCGATATTCAATTGGGCTTTGACCAATTAAGTTTTTAAATTGTTTTGAGTAATTTGTATAATTTGTGAATCCGTATTCTAATGAAATATTTTGGATTGTCTCATTTGTAGATAATAATTTGTTGAGTGAAAGATTAATTTGTAATGAGACAATAAAAGTCTTGAAGTTCATGTTTATATATTTATTAAACAAAATAGAAATATAGGATTGAGACACAAAAAAGTGATCCGCAATACTTTTAAGCGCGATGTGTTCATAACGATGTTGATTAATATATTCAGTGACATTAGAAAATAACGCATTTTGCGTTTGTATTTCTGGTATATGCACACGTTCGGTTGACATGTAAGTCTCTTTAAATAATATTGACAGCACATCTTCTAGAAAAATATTTTGTTGTTCATAACTTTCCTCTTTAATGATAGACTGAATCAGCGTTTTTATTCGATTGTGAGATGATAGCCTTTCATGGTTGAAATATCCTAATAAATAATCAGACTGGTATTTTGAAAAAAAGTGTAATGGAATATGAACAATAATTAGTGATTGTGCATTAAACACTTTAACGATGTCATTATGAGTAAATAACGCAACTTGATTATAAAACTTGATTTTTTTACCGTTACATTGAACATCTAAGACATCTTCAAGTGATATCATTAAAGTAACTTCATTAAATATGCGATGTGCTTCTGTCTGATAATGTTTTATAAGTTCAATAGTTACACCTTGCATTGTAGACCTCTTTCAATTTCACAAAATATAATTTGTGAAATCATGTAATAATTTGAATCAATTATAAAAGCGAGAGTTATGTTAGGACAATGGGGATAGGTCTTTATATAAATAAGCATACAATTCTAAAACAAAGACAGTTTTACGAGAGGAAATTATATGAAAAAATCAGATTAGATTTAAAAAATGACATAAATAGGTTAAGAAATACAATATCCATTATTCGAGATATTAAAATTCTAAACCATTATTATGTGAGATGTTTAAAAATTTAGGTTTCATAAATTAAGGAGACAAAAATAAATAAAAAAGCATTACTTTTACTAAAGGGGATATATGATTCTTTTAATAATTTAATATATAGAGAGGATATTAAGTAAAAATTAAAAGGGACAATTAAAAAATGGGATATGATAATTCATATTAATATAAGTAGTTTTTGATATAAGAATTATAGATCAACCATTCATACTGAGGATGGAGGTTGAAAATTATAGATATCATTTAATTTTCAACCTCTATAAAAGTGTTACAATTTATTACTACGCCATAAAAATGTAAACATTATCGCAACTAAAACAATAGAAATGGCAATAATAATAATCCAAGAAAACATACTTTCTGTACTAATTGGTAAAGGTACGTTCATTCCAAAAAAGCTAAAGACGAGTGTTGGTAATGTTAAAAGTACCGTAAATATCGTTAAAGTTTTCATCGTTGTATTTAATTGGTTAGATAATAACGAGGCGTATGAATTAGACATACTTTCAACAATACGCAAATAAAGTTCAGTAGTTTCAACTGCTTGTTGATGCTCATTTTGTAAATCTTCTAGTAATTCCTCATCTTCGTCAAACCGTTTTATAGCAGGTAAGCGAAATAAACGACGAATAGTAGAAGAGTTTGTTTCTAATGATGCTAGAAAATATACTAAACTTTTTTCGATTTCACTAAGTAAATAGAGTCTAGTATTGGTTACACGATGTTGTAGATTATACTCAACTTGGCGACGCTCTTTATTTAAAAGTCTTAAACTGCGATTATATTGTGCAGCCATATCATACATTAATTTGAGTGCAAACTGACTTTTATAACTTAAGTTAATTTGACGATGTGTTAAGTCATCAAAATAGGAGAAAGGCTTCGCACACACAGTGACAACAATATTCTTACCGATAATGATGCCAAGTGGTAATGTTGTAAAACTTTTTAATTTATACTTGTCTGGTTTTGAAATAGGTAAATCACTAATGATTAAGGAGTAACCACTCTCATCATCATATTCAATACGTGAACTTTCTTCGCTATCTAAAGCATCCTCTAAAAAGTCTTTTGGGAAGCCAAATGATTGTATTAATTGTTCAACTTCTTCATGAGTAGGCTTCACAACATTAATCCACTGTGCTTGTTCCCAATCTTCTATTTCTTTAATATATAAATCTGTAGTGTTTTGATAAACAGTAATCAACATTCTTCACCTTCATCGATTTTTTGTTTTAAGTGCTTGATATCTTTGTAACCTTGTCTATATTCCGCAAATCCTTCCATAATTGCGTACCAATCACTTCCGTTATTTGCTTTAATTTGGTTAAAAAGTTCTTTTTGTGCATGTGTTAATGTATCAATTAATGTACTACCTTCAGAAGTTGGGAATAATCGCTTTAAGCGTCGATCTTGTGAGTCAACTTTGTCATATATATAACCCTTTGATTTTAAAAGTTTTAAAGTTGCATGGGAACCTTGCTTAGAAATTTCCAAGTTCTTTAGCAATTGTTTTGTTGTGATACCAGGCAGTTTGTTAATAAAAAATAAAAAACGGTGATGTTGACGGTTTAATCCATACTGAGCAATGATGTCATCAGCTGTTTTTGTAAAAGTTTGATACGCATAATAAAATAAAAAAAGTTCGTAATCGTTATTTTGTGCCATAGGGGAAACATCCTTTTATGTTATTACTTTAACTTATTATAATAGACATTCACAGATATGTCATTGGTATAAAGAATTATATAATTATAAAAAATAAATATAGCATATTTATTAATGTATCGTAAGGATTGTTAATTTTGTGAAGCGACTTAATTAGATGGTTTTTTAATTGAAGCACCTTGGAAATCTTAATGTAATAATAAAAACGTTTTCATGAACGTAAAATTAATATTATCTTAACATTAAATTTACAATTATGCTTCATAATCTATAGTGACACAATTATGATTGACTTATCATTTAAATAATGATTATTTAAACGTGTACAAGCTTTACGTAATTTTTAACTGGGGTGAAATCATGCATATGTCAGTTACAGAGATCGTCTTTTCTTTTCTAGGTGGTCTAGGTATATTTTTATACGGTCTAAAGGTTATGGGAGATGGCCTTCAAGCATCAGCAGGAGATCGTTTACGAAGTATTTTAAACAAATTTACATCTAATCCAGTTCTCGGTGTTATCGCCGGAATGATTGTAACAATTTTAATACAAAGTAGTTCGGGAACAACTGTTATTACGATTGGACTTGTTACTGCAGGTTTTATGACATTAAAACAAGCGATTGGTGTCATTATGGGTGCTAATATTGGAACAACAGTAACATCTTTTCTTATCGGTATTGATCTTGGTGAATATGCAATGCCGATACTTGCACTAGGAGCTTTTTTAATTTTCTTCTTTAAACGTTCACATATTAATAATATTGGTCGTATTTTATTCGGTTTTGGATCTTTATTTTTTGGTTTGGAGTTTATGGGTGGTGCAGTGAAGCCACTTGCAGAACTTCAGAGCTTTAAGGATATCATGTTAGATATGTCGTCGAATCCGTTATATGGTATTTTAGCGGGTGTTGGTTTAACGGCATTAGTTCAAAGTTCTAGTGCGACGATTGGTATTTTGCAAGAGTTTTACGGTCAAGGATTAGTTAATCTCAATGGTGCAATCCCTGTTTTATTAGGAGATAATATCGGTACAACGATTACAGCAGTACTTGCATCACTTGCAGGGTCAATTGCCGCTAAAAGAGCAGCATTTGTACATGTTATTTTTAATATTATTGGTGTAATTATTTTTGCGATCTTTCTTCCTGTTGTTATCCATTTGGTCGAACAGTTACAAGCTGCTTGGCATTTAAAACCGGCGATGAGTATCGCATTCGCGCACGGTGCATTTAACGTGACGAACACATTGATTCAATTACCATTTGTCGGTGTGCTCGCATGGATTGTGACAAAAGTTGTACCAGGTAAAGACGTTACTGAAGATTACAAACCACAACATCTGAATAAAGATTTAGTTTATCATGCACCAGGTGTTGCGTTACAAGAAACACAAAAGGAACTTCAAAATATTGGTCATATCGTAGAATCAATGCTTGAAGATGTAAAAGATCCAGCACAAATTAATAAAAAAGTAGTAAAGACTTTAGAGCAAAAACACCAGGCTGTGGATACTATTAATGATAGCATTCGAAGTTACTTAGTTCGTATTTCTACAAAAGATATTAACAAGAAAGATGTCGAACGTCTCGCAGTTATGTTTGATGTGAATCGTTCTATGCTCAAAGTTTCTGAGTTGATTAAAGAATACAGTACATTGATTGAACGTAAAAAAGACAAAGATATTGTACTAACGGACGATGCGTTTCGTGGCATTGACAAGTTATTCAGATTTGTCACAGAATCTTTCCATAAAGCTTTAGATACACTTGATGTTTACGATACAACTAAAAAAGATGAAGTTGTTGAACGCAGTCAGAAAGCTTTCAATATTGAACACAAATTACGTAAAGGGCATATTAAACGTTTAAATCGTGGAGAATGTTCAACAGATGGTGGATTATTGTACGTTGATGTTATCGCAGTTTTAGAACGTATTGGATACAACGCGCGTAACATTTCTGAATCCATGGTAGGTTTGAATGATGATGTTTCATTAGAAGATGAAGACATCGCAATTGAAGAAGTTTAAAATAATATCAAATTAAGCTAAGTGCTAAGTTTTTTACTTATGTGCTTAGCTTTTTTATATGGATAATTATAAAAAACATGACATTAGTATTGTATTACGCTAAAATTTTGTTATGATTTCATAGTATATATTTTAAAAGAATAAGGAGGTGTTCTGATTGAGACAGTTGAAAGGTTTAGTAGTTATCATAAGTTTCCTTATGTTTTTAGGACTCATGAGTTTGGGTCACATAAATGAAGTGCAAGCACATGCAACATTACAAACTGAAAACCCATCTTCAAACAGTGTTGTACAAAATCAGCCAGACAATATTGAACTCACTTTTAATGAACCAGTTTATACCAAACATACTACATTAAATGTTTATGATGACAAAGGTCAAAAAGTAGCAATGTTAAAACCTAATGAATCTGGACAATCTAAAATTGTGACGTTTAATGCAAAGGATATTGAACGTGGTACATATGCTATTGAATGGGAAACTGTGTCATTAGACGGACATCAAATAGATGGAAAATATCAATTTTCAGTTGGTGAACGAACAGCTGATGGTATTAGTACCCAAGCACCATTTTACACACAAGTTGACTTTTGGTTAGGTCTATCACGATTCATTTTACAGAGTGGGTTGTTATTACTGTTTGGCTATTATATAGTCAATCGATTAGTGAGTTTAGGAGGCGTCCCAACTTATGGCAGCATTGCAAAGTCTAGAGGGATTCTAAGTATTCTAATGATGATTGCGATTGCTACAGGGATTTTATACTTAATGTCGCTACCTAATGATGTGATTACTGAGATTTTAACATTAGAGTTTGCGACTTGGAGACAGTTTCCATTTGTCATATCAATTGTTGTGATACTTATTTTGCTCATTTTATTTGTGCTACGTGATATGGAGTGGATTTGGTATGATTTCATTGCTATTTTAATATTTTTAGGATTAGCGATGTCCGGACATGCATGGGCACAATCTACGCCAATCTATTCAATCATCATACGTGCGATTCACCTTATGGGCATTGCGATATGGTTAGGAAGTATAGTCTATTTAATTAAATATTTAATGAAGCAACCGAAACACTCATATGTTTTGATTTTAAAAGATACGATTTTTAAATTAAATTTGACTGCGGTAGCGTCAATTATTGTAACAGGTATATTAATGTCAATTGATGCAACGAGTTTCTCAGCAATACTCACTAAAGCAACGCCTTATACATTTTTATGGTTATCTAAGATGGTAGTAACGTTTACTATGATGGCTATGGGTGCATATCAAACATTTATTGTTATGAATAAAGAACGTGATATCCGTAAACCTATGTTATATGGAGAGTTAATACTAGGGATCGGTTTAATTTGTGTAGGGGTTATTATGAGTCAAATTGAAATACCACTATAAAGGAGATCAGATTGTGAAGGTTAAAAAATTAGTAGTAAGTTTATTATTGATGTTCATGTTAACAAGTCTTACATATACAGCACAAGCACACGTAACATTAAATCCAGATACTAGTGAACCTGGGTCATATGAAGAGTATCAAGTAAGAGTACCTGTGGAAAAAGATTCGCATACAACAAAACTAGAGCTTGAAGTACCAGAAGGTGTGACTGTATCTAATGTACAACCTGTTGAAGGGTTTAAACATGATTTTACAAAGGATAAAAAAGGAAATATCACAAAAATCACATGGAAAGCTACAGGAAAAGGAATTGGGAAAAATGAATATATGAACTTCCCGATTATCGCAGCTAACCCTGAAGAAGAAGGAACTTTCAAATGGAAAGCTATCCAAACTTATAAAAATGGGGATGTTGTGAAATGGACAAGTGATGATGAAAATAGCGAAACACCAGCACCAACAACAACTGTCAAACAAGGTGAGGATATGAGTAAGACTGAAGAAGCAGATCAATCTACAGGTACTTCTAAGGCGTTATGGGTCATTACAATTGCATCGCTTATCATCGCTTTAATCGCACTCTTTAAGCGTAGAAACTTTACGAAATAAGACAAATAATAGATATTGACACGTGTTTTATGAATTATGATAATGAAGAAGATGACAATTATTAATAGTAGATTGGGGGGAGAGCTATGAGACGAATTTTATACGCGTTTTTAGTGTATACCGCATTAGGACTATTTAGTGGGTTTATTTACCGTGAATTGACATTGCATTACCATTTCACAGGTGAAACTCAAATGAGTGTTTTACATACGCACTTACTGACACTAGGCATGTTTATGTTTTTAATTTTAATCCCAATTGAGAAGTTGTTTAAATTAAGTTCATATTACCTTTTTAATTGGTTCTTTATCATTTATAATCTTGGCGTCCTTATTACTGTTGGCATGCAGTTTACAAAAGGCTATATGCAAATTGTCGGTCAAAATGTATCTGCATCAATATCAGGATTTGCTGGTATCGGACATGTCGTGATTACAGGTGGCTTTATTTTATTATTTTTCTTATTAAGACAAGCCATTATTAAAAATCCAAGATAATAATTACCTCAATAAAAGTTGGCATGCTTCAGGAATTTGAAAAGACATGCCAGCTTTTTTATTTTTATATTAATCAGAATGATAAGGGTAGTGTACATACATCCCTTGAGACGCTGGAGCAGTCATTTGAAACCCAAATTGTTGATATAAATGTTCCGCTGGATGATCGGCGATAAGGCTCACATAAGTTCCAGGTAATTGAACCTCTTCAATAAATGACATAATTTCCTTCATTATCTGTTTACCGTAACCTTGTTTTTGATAATCTGGATGTACTGCAATATCGATAATTTGAAATGCAGTGGCGCCATCTCCAATCACTCTGCCCATTCCAATTAATAAAGTGTCATCATACAGTGTGACATTAAAGCATGCATGTTTTAATCCAATTTCAGCTGCTTCTATCGATTTCTCGCTCATACCGCAAATCTTTCGTAAATGACAATAATCAATCGATGAAGGTGGTATGTTTAATTTTCGAATCTCCATTAGAATCCTCCTTTCTTATAATATTCTCTAAAAAGTGTAGTGTTAATCAAAAAGAGAGGTGTTCTCAAACTGTAAAAACAGTTGAACACCTCTCACACTATTATGATGATAAATTACTACGTTCACGTAAATCTTTTTCAATTTCTTCTAAGCTTCGACCACGTGTTTCAGGTAAGAACTTAATAACAAAGAATAATGCAATAACTCCAATTACTGCGAAAATCAAGAATACTTGTTGAACTTGGAAAATCGAAACAAGTACTGGGAAGAATTGCGCAACGAGTAAGCTACCAATTGAAAGTACTAATGCAGCAATTCCTGTTGCAGCTCCACGTGCACGCATTGGGAATAACTCTGGTAACATAACCCAAAGTACAGGTCCCCAAGAAATACCAAAGAAAATAATAAATGTTGTTAAACAAATCATCATAATCCAAATCGAACTATTTACACCAATTAACCAAATTAAAACACTCATTGTAAGTAATGATGTGACCATCCCAATATTACCGATAACGAGTAGTTTTTTACGGTCAATTTTATCAATAATGAAAATAGCGACTATAGTCACAAGGACGTTTACAACCCCGATGCCGACAGTGCTTAAAATTGAAGTTGAACTTCCTAAGCCAGCACGTTCGAAAATAGAAGGTGCATAGTAAATAATCGCATTGATTCCAATTAATTGTTGTAATAATGCAAAAACACTACCAATAATAATTGTTGAAAGTAACCATGGAGATTTTAAAACAGTCCATGTTCCTTCAGAGATTTCATTAATATGTTTCATATTAGCAATTTCTTTATCAATTTCAGATTCTGGGTAAGTTAACTTCATGACATCACGTGCTGCTTTTTCACCACGTTTTTCAAGTAACCATCTTGGACTTTCTGGCATGAAGATAACACCAATCATTAAAATAAGTGATGGTACTATCGCAAGTCCAAGCATCCAACGCCAACCTTCGATAGGTGCGAAGGCATAGTTAACAAGATAAGATGACAAAATCCCAATCGTAATCATCAATTGATTCAATGAACTCAATGACCCACGTGCATCAGTAGGTGCAAGTTCTGATAAATAAACAGGTACAATTGCAGTAGATCCTCCGACTGCAAACCCAATTACGAGTCGACCGAGTACTAAAATTTCCATTGTCGGTGCGAATGCCAATATTAATGCTCCAATAATAAATATGATAGAAATAATAAATACGAGTCGTCTACGACCTAATTTTTCAGATAATGGTCCACTAAAACCAGAACCGAAGATGGCACCGACTAACATTGACGACACAACTAGACCTTCAGTAAAAGCATTTAACGGAATATCATTTTTTAGATACAGTAATGCTCCTGAAATAACACCCATGTCATATCCGTAAAGAAGACCCCCGAGTGCGCCAATAAAGAAAATTAATTTTTTATTGATTTTCATCCAATTTACCTCCCAAATATTTTGCACATTCAGTATACGCTTTCATATCTGATTAGTAAATGAAAAAAACTGAACGATGAGATATATAGAAAAACTGCGAACACTATGATTGGTTAATATACAGTGCCCGCAGTTTAAAATATGAATTATGATTGATTTTATTGTGAAACCTTCATATCAATAATGATACGACCAAAGTGATCGTCATTTTGTAACAGCTCAAACCCTTTTTCAATGTCATCAAATGGTACAACCGTTTTAATATCATGAAGATGTGCTGGCTTTAAATCTTTAGCTAAGCGACGCCAAATGTGTTGACGACGTTTCATAGGGAAATTAACAGAATCTACACCTATGATACGAATTCCACGTAGAATAAATGGAAATACAGTAGATGAAAATTTAGCACCACTCACATTACCACTTAACGCAACAGCACCATGAGGTTGGATACATTTTAAAATCGACTCAATAGTAGCGCCACCAACTGGATCAATTGCCGCTTGCCATTCGGGTTTAAGCAATGCTTTTTGGCTATCGTTAGAAATACGTGGGATGACTTCGTTTGCACCAAGTTCCTTTAATCTTTCTGCTTTTTTCTCTTGGCCAGTACTAGCGACAGTATGATATCCGATTGCTTTTAACATCATAAGAGCCATTGAACCTACACCACCACTAGCACCTCTTACAAGGATAGGACCATTTGTACTAGAGATTTTGTTATCTTCTAATAATTGTATGGATAGCGCTGCAGTAAAACCGGCAGTTCCAATAATCATCGCTTCTTCAAGCGTTAGATCCTCTGGTAAGTGTACAAGCCAATCTCCATTTAAGCGTGCGATTTCGCTATAACCTCCGTCATGTGATACACCAAGTTCGTATCCTGTCGCAAGTACTTTATCGCCCTTTTGAAAAGAAGGATGACTCGATTCAATGACTGTTCCAGCTAAATCAATACCAGGAATCAGTGGATATTGCCGAATGATTTTATTATTAGGCTGTGTTGCTAAAACATCTTTATAGTTAATACTTGAATAATGAACGCGAATGGTAACATCTCCATCAGGAAGTTGTGTCGTATCGAGTTGTTTAAATTCACCTTTAAACTGATTGTTCTCATTATTGACGACAAATGCTTTAAAATTTTGAGCCATTTCAGATTCCTCCTTGATTACATTTCATACAAAGAATACCAACATCGATTATTTAATTGCAAATTCTAACCATAAAGAATAAATAATTATATCAATGAGTAGTTGTAGTTCTGCTCAAACACTAAGCACTTCCTCAACAACCTTGATGATAGACGGTGTTTCGGAAGCAGAATTATCGGTAGAACTCTACATCTTGATAAAATCAAACTACGATTTTACAAGCTGTTACGTTCTACTCTAATTCTAACCGCTTTTTCAACAACCTTGGTGATGAACGGCATTTCGAGAGCTGAATTCTCAACAGAACTTCGCAACGTGCAGGTGTTAAATGAACAAATGCGCATTTACGCATTTGTAAGAACCACTAACGTCTGGAGGCTTAATATGATTGATAACCTTTAGATAAGAGACTCCATCCAAAGTGGTTCTTTAGAATTCAAAACGCTCTCTCAATGATCTTGATGATAGACGGTGTTTCGGAAGCAGGATTCTCGACAGAATTCCATAATGCGCTAAAATTAAAAACCAATTTTTGCGTATTATTTCATTCTGCTTGAATCCTAAACGCTTCCTCAACAACCTTGATGTTTATTTGGTGTTGTCGTAGTCTATAAAAAAGTGATAGGTCTTTTATCTTATCAATTTATTTTCTATGGAGGCGAAGGATATGAAAAAGTTATTATCGAGTGCTTTAGTGGTTGGGGTTATTTTATCAGCGTGCTCTTCGAATGATGATGGAGATGATGCGAAAAAGAAAGCGGATAATGAGGCGCAACAAACTGAACAAAAAGACAACGCAAATAGTAAAGACAAAAAATCGAATGAACAATCTGACAAAGCATCTAACGACAAAGAGGGTAAATCTTCAGAACAAAAATCTAATGACGTATCAAATGAAGAAAATAAAGATAGTAATGCGAATAACAATGCGTCTTCTAATACTGGAAATGGCAATCAAAATGATAATAGTCAAGTTGCACAAAATGGTCAATCTAGTTCAAATTCTAGTGATAACCAAGGCGCAAATGGAAATAATGATTCAACATCTTCTGATCAAGGTACCAATTCAGAAGGATATAACGATGGCAACGTAAATAATCAAGATCAATATAATGGTACTAATAGTCAAGCGTATGACCAATCGGGCTACGGTTATGGCAATCAAGGTTATAATGAGTCTAATGCTAGTGTGGCTTCTAATAATCAATCAGATGCAGGAAATAATGGACAATCAAATACAACTACAGCGTCTTATGTTGCACCATACCAAGGACAAAATGTTGCTCCTGTTGCTCAAAATTTAGCGTCAACAGACATCAATCGTCAAGAAGCTTTACGATACTTACCAAATTTTGAAACTTCATTAAATTCAGCGTCAGCAGAAGTGAATCAATTTAATGGTAGTAATAATCCTTATAATGACTATGCAATTTTAAATCAGGATGGACAATATGCATATATGTTTAGTTTCATTAATCAAGCGAATCCTGGGACGTATACAATTGTAGTAGTAGATTATACAGGACAAGCTAGAATAGTGGATCCAGCTTACGTTCAATAATACGCGTTATCATAAATAAAGTGGATTAATTTGAAAAGATGTGTTAATTTAAATTAATTCACTTTATTGTTTTCATAAAAAGTAGTGATAAATTTTAAATTTGGTATTGATTTCGATACAATGAAGTGTTATATTTTATGTGAAATAAATCACATTTAACCCGTTGTGTTTTATTTAAATCTTATTGAAGGTAGATGAAAGAGATGTTAGTAACTAGTTTTGACCCTTTTAACAATCTTGCAATATCTGCAATAATTGCAAGTATACCTATCATTTTATTCTTACTCTGTTTAACAGTGTTTAAAATGAAAGGGATTTACGCAGCTTTAACAACACTAATTGTGACTATTATTATTGCTGCATTTGTGTTTAAGTTACCATTTGGTATTGTTACAGGTGGTATTGCAGAAGGTTTTTATCAAGGTATATTGCCAATTGGCTTTATCGTAATGATGGCAGTTTGGTTATACAAAGTAACAGTTGAGACAGGTCAATTTGAGACAATTCAAGATAGTATTACATCAGTGTCTGAAGACCAACGTATTCAACTCCTTTTAATTGGCTTTAGTTTTAATGCATTTTTAGAAGGTGTTGCAGGTTTCGGTGTACCTATCGCGATTTGTGCTGTGCTTTTAATCCAATTAGGCTTTGAACCATTAAAAGCAGCGATGCTTTGTTTAATTGGTAACGGTGCTGCAGGTGCATATGGTGCTATTGGCTTACCTGTATCAGTAATCAATACATTAGCTTTACCTGGTAATGTAGAAGCGATTGATGTTTCTCGTGCTTTAAACTTGAGCTTACCTTTATTAAGCTTATTTGTACCATTTTTATTAGTATTTATTTTAGATGGCTTTAAAGGTATTAAAGAAACTTTACCTGCTATTTTAGCTGTAGCTATACCATTTACAGTTTTACAAACAATATTTAATCAATTCCAAGGTCCAGAATTAGCAGACGTTATTCCGCCTTTAGCAGCGATGGCTGTATTAGCTTTAGTTTCTAAACGTTTCCAACCAAAACATATTTATCGTGTGAATAATAATAACGAAGCTGAAACATTAGAACCTAAAAAACATTCTATTGGCGAAATTGTTTATGCTTGGAGCCCATTCGTGATTTTAACTGTTTTAGTATTAATCTGGAGTTCTAAATTCTTCAAAGGTTTATTTGCAGAAGGTGGCGCGTTATCATTTATGAATATTGTATTTGGTATTCCAGGTACGAATAATGATGTGTCAGGCCATCCAATTATGTTAACGTTTAATTTGATTAACCAAACAGGTATGGCATTATTACTTGCTGGTGTAATCACGATTTTAATGTCTAAAAAAATCAATTTTAAGACTGCAGGTGCATTACTTGTACAAGCGTTTAAAGAGTTATGGTTACCAATCATCACAATTTGTTTTATCCTCGCTATTGCTAAATTAACAACTTATGGTGGTTTAACAAGTGCAATGGGTGAAGCGATTGCGAAAACAGGTACAGTATTCCCATTATTGTCACCTATCTTAGGTTGGATTGGTGTATTTATGACAGGATCTGTTACAAATAACAATGCTTTATTTGCACCAATTCAAGCAACAGTTGCACCACAAGTTGGTACGAGCGGTGCGTTACTTGTTGCTGCGAATACTGCAGGTGGAACAATTGCGAAGTTAATTTCTCCACAATCTATCGCAATTGCCACTGCAGCGGTTAAGCAAGTAGGTAAAGAGTCAGAACTCTTAAAAATGACATTAAAATACAGTATAGGTTTACTTGTATTCTGGTGTATTTGGACATTTATCTTATCATTAATTATCGGTGCTTAATTAAGCAGTTCACTCTATTATTAAATCCCTCAACTGACATCATCAGCTGAGGGATTTTTAAATTTGATGTATGATTGTTAAAAATTGTTGATAAATATCTTCTGGTCCATAATTTTCAACAGTTTGATAACCATTTGCAATAATCGATTTGGTACGTGATGTATAACTGTGTGCGATAACTTCTAGAAGTTGTTGACCTAGCAATTCTACATTTAAATGAGGAACCAAATAGCCATTTACTTGATGTTTAATGAGCGCACGAGGGCCTACGTTACCATCAAAGCTCACTACAATACTTCCTTGATTCATAGCTTCTAAAATTGTCATGCCAAAACCTTCATTTCTTGAGGGGACGCAGGTAATTTGACTTTCTGCTAAGTGAACACTAATATGTTGTGTCGCTGGTTTCAACGCGACTAAGTCTTGCAATCTTAAAAAGTTAATTTGCTGCCCTAATGCTTCTTTTTCAGGACCTTCACCATAAATTTCAACCGTATATCCTTGCTCTCTTAGCTCTTCTTGAATTTTATAAACTGCTTCAATTAAAATATCAAAGCCTTTTTCGTATTCGAAGCGGCCTACAGAAATAATGCGCTTTAATTTCATAATTTGATGACGTTTTTCATCAATCATGTTCGGCAGAAGAAATACAGGGATATCGAGTTCTGATGCATAACATGCTTGGTCTTCTTCGGTAAGTGTAGTAATAGCATTGAGATGATTATAATATTGTATAATTTCCGCTCTTAACTGTGGATGATGCGCTGTGAAATTCATATGTTCCATACCAATCGTAATTTGTTCAGGTCGAGCGAAACGTGCAATTAAAATATTATGGCTTGCACGCGTGCCGATGAGAATATCCGAGTGATCGTGTTCAATTGCTCGAATTAAACGTTTTTCAATATAACTTGAATATTGCTTAAAACCAGGCTCAAAATGTGATAAATGTCTCGGTTTTAATAAAGGGGTAAACTTACGAATACGATTTGCACATAATGGTATGATATTTCGAATGTCTATTTGATAATTAATTAAGTGTTCAATTTTAACGCGATGATCTAAGTGGAAGTAGGGAGCTTTTTGCGTTTTGAAAATTGTTATAATTTTTACTGAGTGCCCTTGCTTTGACAATTGATTGGCTAAATTTGTAATCGTTTTGACTGTGCCACCGACAGCATAAATATTGTGCATTAAAAATGTAATAGATTTCATAATGAATTCCCCAAACACTCTATTTTTATATTATTATAGCATTTATATACAAAAAAGTGGGAAAGTTCAATAAAATATAGAAATTAAGCAAGTCGCACATTATTAGATAGAATTTTGTCTAACGTGAGAAAATAATGATAATTCCTTTTTTCTTATAAGGATTAGGTATATAATTAATGTGTTAATCATTTTTTGAAAATTGAATACAGTATTACAAAGGGCAATATTTTAAAGATATATATGCTTTAAATTTGAAGAAGGGGGACTGTATTGTTATGAATAATTTACATAACAAGACAGATGTTGTGCTTATCGGTGGCGGTATTATGAGTGCAACATTAGGTGTACTATTAAAAGAATTAAAACCAGAGTGGGATATTAATGTGTTTGAACGTTTAGATACATGTGCAAAGGAAAGTTCAAACGTTTGGAATAATGCTGGTACAGGTCATTCAGCCTTATGTGAATTAAATTATACTAGTGAAAAAGCAGATGGCACTATGGACATTACAAAGGCTATTAAAATCAATGAGCAATTTCAAGTTTCTAAACAATTCTGGTCTTATCTTGTTAAATCTGGAAAGTTACCAGAGCCTGAAGCATTTATTCATGCTGTCCCACATATGAGTTTCGTAACAGGCGACCGTAATGTGAAATTTTTAGAATCACGTGTAAAAGCTTTAAGAGAAAATGTATTATTCAGTGGAATGGATATTGCAGATGACACTGAAACGTTACGTCAATGGATTCCTCTAATGATGGAAGGACGTCAAGCAGACAGTGAAGCAATTGCTGCTACACGTGACGAGTCTGGAACAGATGTGAACTTTGGTGCACTAACACAGCAATTATTAGAGCAGTTAGAAGCACAAGGTGGCTCAATTTACTATGAGCACGAGGTTAAAACCTTATCGCAAAATAAAGATGGCTCATGGACAGTTAAAATTCGCGACCTTAAAGAAGATAAAGTCTTTACTGTAGAATCTAAGTTTGTATTTATTGGTGCAGGTGGTGCAAGCTTACCACTTTTACAAAAGACAGGTATTCCAGAATCGAAACATATCGGTGGTTTCCCAGTTAGTGGTTTATTCTTAGTATGTCAAAACGATGATGTGATTCAAAAGCATAAAGCCAAAGTTTATGGTAAAGCAGAAGTGGGTGCACCTCCAATGTCTGTACCGCATTTAGATACACGTTATATTGATGGCAAGCGTTCATTATTATTTGGACCATTTGCAGGATTTTCACCGAAATTCTTAAAAACAGGCTCTTACTTAGATTTATTTAAATCTATCAAACCAAACAATTTAACAACAATGCTTGCAGCTGGCGCTAAAGAGATGGATTTGACTAAATATTTAGTTTCTCAATTATTATTGTCAAATCAAGCACGTATTGCGGACTTAAGAAAGTTTGTACCGGAAGCTAAGGCAGAAGATTGGAAAGTCGTTGTTGCAGGTCAACGTGTTCAGGTGATTAAAGATACGAAAGATAAAGGTAAAGGAACACTTCAATTTGGTACAGAGGTCATTACGTCAAAAGATGGCACACTTGCAGCACTTCTTGGTGCATCACCAGGTGCCTCAACAGCAGTTGCGGTCATGTTAGATATCATAGAGCGTACATTCCCAACATATTTAAGTGAATGGGAACCTAAAATTAAAGAAATGATTCCGTCATACGGTATTAAACTTACTGATAATGTCGATTTATTCAAGAAAATTAGTAAAGAAGTAGCAGAAAATTTAAAACTTAATAAAGACGGTACATTATTAAGTTAATGTATATATTTAAATAAATGAGAGGCTGTCCACATGTATCATAATGTGTGACAACCTCTCATTTTGATTCAAATGATTAAAGTATTTAGATTTCACTTGCTTTTGGCAATATAATTTTAAACAATGTCCCTTCACCAAGTGTACTTTCGACTTCGATAGTTCCATGATGACGTTCAATAATCGATTTTGAAATAGCAAGCCCTAAGCCGTTACTGTCAGTGTGAGCATTGTTCTTATAAAAGCGATCGAAAATATGATGTAGCGTTTCAGGAGACATGCCTGGGCCATCATCTTGAATCGCTATGACGATTGTATCTTGGTTATCGTAAAGATGAATGTCAATCATGCCATATGGTTCTGTATATTTAATAGCATTACGTATAATATTTTCAATAGCTTGAGTGAGTAATCGTTCATTACCCATGTATTGTATAGGTTTTAACTCGTAAACAACTACTTGCTCTTTTTGATCTAGTGCATAAGCTTCTTTTTGTAGGATGTCTTGAATGACCCCCTTAAGTTCTAGCTTATCATCAAATTTCAAGTGAGCATCATTATCCAGCTCAGATAGCAATAACAGTTGTCGTGTTAGTTGGCTCAAGCGATGTGTTTCATCATAAATACGCTCAATATATTGCGATTGTTGTGACGGTGTTTTTTCATTTTGAAGTTGTGTCAGTAGATGATGAATATGAGTGAGTGGTGTTTTCATTTCATGAGATACATTTTGAACAAAGTGCTGACGCATATCATCGAGCTGTTTAAGTTTGATGCGCATTGTATCAAAATGTTGCTGTAATGCTCCAATTTCATCATTTCGTGTGACAGCAATAGGCGTATTGAAATCGCCTTCCATCATTCGACTTGTTGCTAATTTTAATTGTTGCACTGGCTTAACTAAGGCGAATGTTGACCAGATGACAAGCGCAATAGATATGATAATGAGTAGTGTAAGGAGAACGACTAAAAAGATTCGGAATTCTCCAAATGCATGACCGATATCAGGTCTCATAAATACAGCATATCGACCGTGTTGTGTTTCAAAAAGTGTGCCTACTGTATTACGCGTCTCGTTATCAAAAAAGCCAGTAATTACAGGATTAAAAGGGCGATTTTGAATACCATGATAATCTTCCCCTGATAAAACACGAGCGATTGCTGTACGACTTAAATTGTGTTTACGAAAAGGGTGACCATAATGTGAGGCGTGATACGCTTCATCATACACAACAATTTGGAAATTTAAGTCGCCTAATAAGTGCATATATTGATTAAAGTTTTGGTGTTCATTCTCCTGGTACGCTTTTGCTTGTTGTAATGTTTGCATGACTTTCGCATCATTATGAGACTTGAGTTCAAAGTGATAATAAATATTTGTCATCAAAAAACTAAGTATAGCACTAATGAGCATCACTGTAATTGTATAAATCGCAAATCTTGAATAGAGTGTTTTAAACATGTTCAGTCACCTTATAGCCAATGCCGCGAACGGTTTCAATTTGTATAGAGGCGCCTAACTTTTTTAAACGTGCACGGAGTCTTTTAATATGCACATCAACTGTACGCTCATCTCCCTCATAATCAAAACCCCAGATTTTTTCAATCAGACTTTCTCGCTCAAATACTTTATTGGGATAGGCTAATAATTCACTTAATAACATAAACTCTTTATTTGGTAATAGCATGCCTTTATCTTGAATTTTCACTTCTAATTTAGATTGATCTATTGTGACATTTCCGAGTTGAAGTTGTGTAGAGGTTTGGATTTGGTATCGTCTTAGTACCGCTTTAATACGAAAAATAAGTTCTGCTACTTCAAATGGTTTAGTTACATAGTCGTCAGTCCCAGCTAAAAAAGCACGTTCTTTGTCACTTAAAGCATCGCGCGCTGTTAGCATAATGACAGGATAATGATAATCGTATTTTAGCGTCTGGCACAGTTCAAATCCATCCATTCCTCCCATCATAATATCTACAATCGCGATATCAATATCATGATGAGCTAAATAAGCCAATGCATTTTCACCACTATTTTGTGTGATGGCTTCGTAACCTTCTTTACTCACATGGTGTGAAACATAATCTAAAATATCTGGATCATCGTCAACAATAAGACATTTTACAGGCATATCGATAACACCTCGTTTTCTAATGGATTAATTTTATCTTAACATAAACATCCCACAATAACGTTTTGTAAAAATGAGTTGTTCATATTCAGTTCATATAGTTGATTTATGATAAATGCAAGATAAAAAGAGAAGGAGTTGTGGGTGATGAAAATCGCATTAAGTGAATTGAAATTCTATAAATTTAAGTATTTATTAATCACATTTATAGTTGTATTACTCGCAAGTATGGTTTTATTTATCACAGGGCTCGCACAAGGATTAGCACGCGAAAATATTGCTTTACTTGATGAGTTTAAGTCTGAACAGTATGTCATTCAAAAAGGTGTCGATCAACAACTTGAGAAGTCAAATATCGAGCCGAGTCAACAAAAGGAAATTGAGAAAATTGTAGATACAGCGCCGCTTCAAGTAGGCATAGCAACAGCAGAGTTTAGTGGACAAAATGAAGATATGATGTTTGCGACAATTCCTAAAGAGGAACAACCTAAACTTTCAGAAGGACATCTCGCAACAAAAGATAACGAGGTCACATTGAATAGTAAGTTAAAAGGTGAAGGTTTAAAAATAGGTGATGAACTGTCAATTAAAGATCAAGATACTAAAGTAAAAGTAGTGGGATTTTTTGAAGACGCAATGTATTCTCATACTAATGTTGCGATGGTGAATCAAGAAACACTCAATCAGATTACTGAAAATCATGCCGCGACATCATTATATTTCTTAAATGGTGTTCAGAAAAAAGAAATTCAACAATTAAACAACATTGACGGTGTTGAAGTGGTATCTAAAAAAGATCTAACTGATGCTATTCCAAGTTATCAAGCAGAACAAGCGCCGCTTACAATGATGATTGTGAGTTTATTCGTCATTACCGCTATTGTCTTAACAGCATTTTTCTATGTCATGACAATTCAAAAAACATCAGAAATTGGTATTTTAAAAGCTATTGGTATTAAAACAAGTCATTTATTAGTTGCATTAATGGCGCAAATCTTATTTGTGACTATGCTCGGTGTGCTTATCGCATTAGGTCTTATTGCGATACTAACTATGGCTTTACCAGTGACAATGCCATTCCACATTACAGCACAGTTAATGTTATTAGTTGTAGTTATCTTTATTATTGTTGCCGTTTTAGGCGCATTACTATCATTAGTTCGTGTATTCAAAATTGATCCGATAGAAGCGATTGGAGGCGGAAATGCATGAGTTTAACTATAAAAAATCTCTATAAATCTTTTGGTAAAGGTGATGCTAAGACAGAAGTACTTAAAGATATCAACTTTGAGATTAAACCCGGGGAATTTGTGATATTAAACGGTGCATCTGGTTCGGGTAAATCGACTTTACTCACAATCATAGGAGGACTGTTATCTCCAACTCAAGGTGAAGTAATGCTTGGCGATGAGGATTTAAGTAGGCTAAAAAATAAGGCATTAACTGAAAAGAGATTGAAAGATATTGGTTTTATTTTTCAAGCTTCTTATTTATTACCGTATTTAAAAGTAAAAGATCAATTGATTTTAGTTGGAAAAGAAGCGGGCATGTCTAAAAAAGAAGCAGAGACACGTGCCTTAGAATTATTAGATCGTATTGGTTTAAGTCACCGTGTTGATGCATATCCTCATATGTTATCAGGTGGGGAAAAACAACGTGTTGCGATTATGAGAGCTTGGATGAATACACCTAAATTATTGCTTGCAGATGAACCTACTGCAAGTTTAGATGCTAAACGTGCGACTGAGGTCGTTGAAATGATTAAAAAACAAGTGCGAGATGAACAAGCTATTGGTATTATGGTCACACATGATGAACGTTTGTTTGATTACGCTGATAAAATGTTATATCTAAATGAAGGTCAACTTCAAGAAAAAGCAGTATCATCAATATAAATTGAAACCTCGAGGTTAGGATAAGTAGTGCTTAGGCCATCGTGAATCGATGCTTAAAGCGACTATCCCAACCTCGGGGTTTTTTAATATTGCAACACTAACTTTATAATAATCACAAGGATACCAAACACACTCCAAGTTATCGGATACTGAAATAATAAGCCACTGTAGTCTCGAATAAGTGAAGTCGCACGAAATACAATAGGTGAAGGTGCACCATAGCCTAAGCTTCGAATATGATGGCGTTGCGCAAGTCTTAATGCACGCAATATGTGAAATTCACTTGTCACAATCACTACGGGGTGAGGATATTCATTTATATACTGTTTCGAATAAGCCATATTTGTATACGTATTTGTCGAATGATCTTCCATCGTTATATGATTTTCGCGAATACCTTGCTGTATAAGATAACGCTTCATGGCTAAAGCTTCGGAAATCGGCTCATCAGGGCCTTGACCACCACTTACTACAAAAGAATTGACATACTTCGTCATTTTTGAAAAGTAAATGGCACGATCTAGCCTTTGTTTTAACATGGGTGTGACGGATTCAGTGAAAATACCAGCACCTAACACAAGTATAGTAGCCTGATGTACATTAGGAGGTATGTGTTGTATTAGGAAAGTCATGTATAAATAGATGAACCACGATACTAAAAAGACATTTGCCAATGAACACAATAATGCGAAAGGTGTTGCTGCCCATAATGGTAATAGTGTAATCATCATATAGCTACCAATAATAAGTGCAATAATAGATAATCCGTAACATAATAAAGAGAACAGGAATCGATATCTTTGATTGGTACGTTGATGTTGAAAAAAAGCAACTATTAGATATAAAAGTATTATGGTTATTGGAAAAATGACGATTAAAAGCCAATACAAATGATATTGGGCGAATAATATAATTATCATATTAAACACCATTAAAGCATAAAAAGTATTGATATGTAGAAAAACATCCGGAAAAACTTTTAAAGTAATGATTAAAATGATATAAAATAATGTTAAAATGAGCCACATAAGCATACCACTATTTTCCTTTACATGAGTTATTCTAAGCATACTATAAGACTCCAAATTTTTCGTTAAATATGATATTTTCTTATCTATCATAAATTGGTATGATTAAAGAGATA
Organism: Staphylococcus canis; assembly: GCF_016238445.1. Taxonomy (GTDB): domain Bacteria; phylum Bacillota; class Bacilli; order Staphylococcales; family Staphylococcaceae; genus Staphylococcus; species Staphylococcus canis. Next base: position 22,529 of record NZ_JABANU010000003.1, on the reverse strand, counting down.
TCTTATAGGTGGTGATCAAATGAAACAATCTAATACGCATATTATGAATGAACATATCGCATTCATGGGCGAGTTTATGACAAATATGAATACACTAACAACAAAATTGTTAAGAGATTTACGTGAGCAATACTATATTTCAAATGAGCAATCGAGTGTACTGATGATGTTGTCACATAAACGCGCTTTAACACTTACAGAGATTACGTTACGTCAAGGTGTCAATAAAGCAGCAGTGAGTCGACGTGTTAAAAAATTAGTTGAACTTGATTTAGTTAAATGGGTTAATATGAACTATGAACATGACAAAAGGTTAAAGTATATTGCACTGACTGAAAAAGGGAAAGAATATGTAGAAGCTTCTCGCCATTTAGTTGCTGAATTAGCTACTAAAATGCTTTCTGATATTCCAGTGGATCAACTTGTAGAAACACGTCAAGTTCTTGAAAAAATTAATCAACGTATGGCATCACAATTTAAACACTTATAAAATCATACATATCCAACTCACGAATGATGAGTTAATACGTCATTTGAATTAGAATTAAATTGAATAATGTGTTGAATGTCAATCAATCTAACAGGAGGTGTAGGTGTGGTTAAATGCCCATGGTGCCAGCAAAATGTAAGTCGTCAAACAACAAGTTGTCCTCATTGTGGATTGCATGTCTCATATGCCATGGATTCTAATTCCGAAAAACAAACGACGCATGTGAATCAGCCTCCATCTGGAAAGTGGCCGATTAAAAAAATGATACCCATTGGTATTATGATATTTATCATGATTTTACTTACGATTCTTTTCTTATTACTCAGAAATTATAATTCGCCCGAAGCCCAAGCGCGTATACTTATAAACGCCGTAGAAAATAATGATGCATCTCGCGTTTCGAGTATTTTAAGTTCAAAAGACAATACAGTAGGACCGCGTGAAGCTCAAACATATATCCGATTTATTAAAACGGAAATTGGAATGCCAAGTTTTAAAAAGAAAGTGGAACAAACGGTACGTCATCTTGAACAGGATGCATCTGTTGCAGCTTATGTTAAGACCAATCGTAATCAAAATGTATTACGTATTAGTAAAAATGGACGACGTTATTTTGTTTTTAGCAATTTAGGTTTTCAAGCACCGACAAAGCAAGCTGAAGTTAAACCGAATGTAAAATCAACTTATGAATTAACAATTGATGAACATCCTAAAAAAATAATTGTTGAAAAAAATCAAGCCGTCTCAATTGGTAACTTTATTCCAGGAGCCTATGCGCTGGATACTCGAAAAACTACGGAAAGAGGCACATACCAAGGCCAATTAAAGTTTAACACAGCTGAAAGTAAAAGTAATGTCGTTAAAATTAAAGAAGATTTTCAAGAAGCCTATTTAAAAGTGGATTTAAAGCATGATGAAGCATTAGATGACAACAGTTTGAAAGTTGTCGTAAATGAAGAAAAATTAAATTATCAATCAAATTCATCAATAGGACCATTCCCATTTGATAGAGACTTAAAGGTTTATGCAATGGGGCGTTTAGATGATAAAACATTTAAAACGAATACAGTAACAATCAAAAAAGATATGCTTCAATCGACGCATCATATTCAATTATCATTTGATAGCGATGCAATCGAATCGTATCAAGATTCTCAAGAAAAAAAGATGAGTACTTTAACAGATTGGGTGAAGTCTTATTTTGGCATGTTAAGTTCAGTTACATGTCCTAAAATTTTTAGCCAACCTAAATAAGCATGAGGTTAAACCTATCATTCACTGATATGACCGTACACTCGTAAGGATATCGATGAAAGATACATGAACCTCATGCTTTTTTTAAATATGGATAGTCTTGCGAATTTGTCTTAAAACTCTACGTGATTCCACAATAGGATAAAGTGGGAAAGAGGTTACCATCCCTTTGTATTCATAAAAATGAATCGGTTGCTGTTCAGCATTGAAAGAATCTACCAATTTATTCATGTCAGGATAGAAGATATCGTGTGTACCTCCGAACATATAGACAGGCGGCAATCCTCTAATCGCACCGTACATTGGGGATACTTTAGGATTTTTACTTTCCAAGTCATCTGCCCAAACTTTTGCGATAGATTGTAAGCTAAAGACGTTATGAATAGGATCCATTTTTTGCAACTGATCTGTAATATCTGGATTAGAAAGGGACAAATCAAGCCATGGCGAAATTAAGTATATTTTACCAGGTAAAGGCATGTCTTTGTCTTTGACTAATTGTTGTACAAAACTGAGTGCCATGTTTCCACCAGAAGCGTCACCCATAATAACAATATTAGAAGCTTCGGTTTCTCTTAATAAGCGTTCATAAACACGTTTAATTGCTTCATGCGTATCACGATAGGTAAAGTCTGGAGCTTTAGGATAAATTGGTAATACAATTTCATGTAAGGTTTCATAGGCTAATTTATCCATAAAACGCCAATGAAAAGAAGACGGTTGCAGTACGAATGTGCCACCATAAATATAAAGAATTTTATTTTTAATATGATGACCGAAATTGAAACGGAAAACCTGCATATCGTCAAATGTATCTTTAATTAGATTAGACTTCACATTAAGTTGATCAGGTTGCTTATGTTTTTCACGGTTTAATTCGCGACGACGCTCTAAAAATTGATCGATTTCTTTTTGAGATTTAAATTTGATGTGACGTTGATGAGATAGGTAACGCCCCAATAAATGACTCATAACATTACGTTTCAAGGGGATCCCTCACTTTATAATTTCTTAATGTAATTATTATAATATGTTTTATTGATGAATGCTTTCATAAATTTTAGAAAGTTGATTTTCAAAACGATCAAAATCGATAAAACGACCTTCACGATGCATTTCTTTCCCTTCAAAGAATATAATATCTACAGGGACTGTGAATATAGAGAGTGCACCTGCAATATCAGGAACTTCGTCTGCATCAACCATACCAAACACAACATCTTGGTATTGAGATAACAAGTCTTCCATTCTTGGTGCGACAGCGTGACAGACACTGCAATTTTGACGCGATACTTGAATAACAGCAAGCGGATGTTTTTCTATAAAGGATTCCATCTCACTCACACTGTGTAAGTTTGTAATCATATTTTCTACCTCCTTTTACAATCATATTTCTACTAGAAAGCGCTATGAAAATAAGTAAACATATAATATAATCACCATATCAATCTTTTTAAATCAGTCATGAATAGTACCAGATGGTTATAGCGTTGAATGGATTGATTTACTCACATTATTTCAAACTCAAAACGCAATCACAAATTATAAAACTATACATGAAAGGAGACATACATGACATCTTCACAATCACAACAACCGCATTTTGAACAACAATTTCAAAATGAAACACTTCATAGGGGAAAACGCTATGGTAAAAAGAAGCGCTCATGGGTCAGTTTTATTTTAACCTTAATTGCGCTTGTACTTACAATCATCGCAGCTTACAGTATGTATACAGAAAATTTATTTAGAATGGTGATATTAGACCAAAACGTTACATATGATCAATTTAAAGTGTTTACATCACAGTTGAGCCAACAAAGTTTTATTGACTTGTCAGATTTTGAAACACGTCTTAACCAGTTACTACTTGTGTTGAATGTGTTTTTCATACTTAGTTTAGTCAGTATTTTATTAGGTCTAATTACATTGATTTTCAACAGAACAGTTCTCAAATTAATTAATTTTGTGATTTCTGTTATTTTACTTATCATTCCTGTGGGTTTTCTCTTCATTATTAGATACGTTGCTTCAAGTCTATCTAAAGAGCTTTCACAGTATTTAGGTGATATCAATCCTCAAGCATTACTTATTGAATCAAGTGCGATTCACAATGCGATTATTTTCATGGCGATAGCGACAATCCTTTACTTTATTGCTTTATTTTTCCGTAATCGTAGACCAAAAGTAAGATAGTAGAGCAGTAAAGCAAACATTATAAACAATGGGGTTAGAATATAAATGTCAAAGCACTTAGCATTTATTTCTAACCCTTTTTAATTATGGTACCGGAACAGGCCATGTTTCTAAGTTTTCAGCCATATCCCAAAACATATACTCATAATAACTTGTATAAACAACAATATCCTCAAGTGCCTTAAGTTCGTCTTCTGTTTTACCTTGAGCAACTTGATCCATAATCTGAATCACGTCCTCTTTGAATGAAGTAAATTCCTTAGAACTATACATTTGAATCCATGCACCATAGAAGTCATGGTCACGAGCACCTTCTATTTGATTCAGTGCTTCTCCAATATAATTGTAGCTCCATGTACAAGTGAGTACTGCCGCAATGACATGTTCAATACCACCACGTTGAGCGAGGTTTAGCATATAACTCGTATAAGCAGTTGTTGTACTTGCAGGTTGTGTTGCTTCAAGTGCTTCGTTTGATATGCCAAATTGTGATGCATAATCACGATGCAGACTCATTTCTGTATTTAGCGTACCGTGTACGAGATCTCCAAACATTGTCATCATCTTTAAATCTGTTGATTTTGCTGCCCCGATAGCGAACAATCGTGCATATTCAATGAGGTAAACATAGTCTTGTTTGAGCCAATGCTTAAACTTGTCTTTATCTAAGTCGCCGTTGCCAATGCCTTTGACAAAGGGATGATCTAAGTAACTTTCCCAAATCGGTTGTACACGTTCAAATAGACGATCGGTAAATTTCGACATTTTAATTCTCCTCCTTATTACTACTAACATGACATGAAATAACAGAAAGTGCAAGGTAAGTAGGATAGATTATATGTCTTCGTGGTAAAGTAGCTTTGAATTCATTAAAGATTGATACATTTCATCAAGTTTTTTAGGATTAAACTCAAGGTTTTGAGTAATACGCCACTGGTTTATTGTCATTATCGTTGATGCGTAGACATAGCTAAATAATTCTACAGGAAATAATGGTTCAAACGTATACTCCTTATGTTGTTTATGAACTTCTTTTGAAAATACTTGAGAGAATAATGGGAGTATGACGTCATAAAATAAAGGATCTTCCTTTTGTAATTTTAAAACTTTGATCATTTGACATGTAAAGGTTTTTTCAATACTCATAAAAGGAGATTCTAAACGTGTTGTAAAATCTAGTTCAAAAAAAGGTTCGGTTGTCACGACACAAGTGTAGTGTAATAAATCAAATTTATCTTTAAAGTGTTTATAAAATGTACTGCGGTGTACATTTGCTAAATGACATATGTTATTGATAGTGATTTTAGAAAGAAGTTCTACTTCAAGTAATTCTAAAAATGCATTCATCAGTTTTGATAAGGTTTTTTCAATACGTAAGTCTCTTTTGTTCATACAATTTAGATTCACCTTTCTAGTCTGAGGTGATACATCTAGGGTGATTTAACTTTTAAACTTGTTTTATTATAATCTAACTTCAAATTCATTTACAATATATATTTAAAAAATTGAAAGAATGATTTTAAGACAATATCAATAGTGTCATTTTTAATCGGATGACATCGTGTTGATATGTTATTATAAATATTAAAAAATCAAATGATAAAAATAAAGTGGAATTAATAGTAAATTGAATAGCAAATAGGGTGTATATTTCTCTTAAATAGGAATATCTCATCTTTATAATGTTCACCTGACACATACAATAGCAAATAGATTTAATATAAAAACCTTTATTATGAAAGGTTTTTCGTAGTTTAGATAAATGAATGGACACGCTATATACACAAAATATAATTATACTTAAAAGTTCCGTGCAAGATAGTTGCTTTTTTAGTAGAATATGAAATGTGTTTAATTTATATCGAATTAAAGTTATTCAAAAATGTGGGAGATATACGTTGAGTATTGAGTCAACTCAAACCGAGGTTGCTTCAAAAGTTAAATTTCGACAATTTCCTATAAAAGATAGAGGGGTTTTTGAATAACGAGAGGGGGAAGTTATGGATTTATTAATCGGTACGGCGTTTTTACTTTTAGTCCTTGTGATTTTTACATTATTTACATACAAAGCACCTAACGGTATGCGTGCCATGGGTGCTTTGGCGAATGCTGCAATAGCAACATTCTTGGTTGAAGCATTCAACAAGTATGTTGGAGGCGAAGTGTTTGGGATTTCGTTTCTAGGAGAGTTAGGAGACGCTGCTGGTGGACTTGGAGGCGTTGCTGCTGCAGGTTTAACAGCACTGGCAATTGGTGTGTCTCCAGTCTATGCACTGGTCATTGCGGCGGCTTGTGGTGGTATGGATTTACTACCTGGCTTTTTTGCAGGTTATATTATCGGGTACTTAATGAAATATACTGAAAAGTATGTACCAGATGGTGTTGACTTAATTGGTGCAATTGTTATTATCGCACCTTTAGCGCGTTTAATTGCTTATGGATTAACACCTGTAGTCAATAATACGTTACTTAAAATAGGTGATATTATTCAAAGTTCTACAGATGCAAACCCTATTATTATGGGTATTGTACTTGGTGGTATTATCACTGTTGTAGGTACTGCACCATTGAGCTCTATGGCGTTAACCGCATTATTAGGACTCACAGGTGTGCCAATGGCTATTGGTGCTATGGCAGCGTTTAGTTCAGCGTTTATGAATGGTACACTATTCCATCGATTAAAACTTGGTAATCGTAAAGATACGATTTCTGTAAGTATTGAGCCTTTATCACAAGCAGATATTGTTTCAGCGAATCCAATACCAGTGTATATTACCAACTTCTTAGGTGGGGCAACAGCAGGACTTATCATCGCGATTTCTGGTATGGTTAATGATGCAACTGGGACAGCGACGCCTATTGCAGGGTTCCTTGTTATGTTTGGCTTTAATAGTTGGCATACGGTTGTCCTTTACGGTGTAGCGATGGGTATTGTTGGATTAGTATGGGGCTTTTTAGGCTCTATCATTTTCAAAAATTATCCAATTGTTACGAAAAGTGATATGCAAGCACGCGGTATTACAGATTAAATAGTTATAGAAAATGACGCAACCCCTTTCATTTGAATGAAAGGGGTTTAAATATGCATATTAAGATTTTGGAATATCGATACGATGACCTAGTTGTTTTGGCCATTCACGTTCAGGCTGTGACACATAATAAGCATGAATGTGACGATAAATATCCTCGGGGAATGGTGCTGTTTTATGAGATATTCGATCAATACCCATCATCATCGTTTCAGCTGTTGCACAAAGTTCCTCAGTTTCTTCATCAAAAAGTTCTAAGAAAAAGTGTGTGCGTTTTTCATCATGATTATAAATAGATACAAGAACTTTAAATGCTTGATTCTCTTTTAATTCTTTTAAGTAACTAATATGAGTTTCTAATGTAAATACAGTGTATGCGCGAGCATCACGTTCTTCATTGGTTAAACCAACTTGATCATGAAAAGCATCAATCGCCAAACTGAATACACGAGCATATTCTGAATCATTCATATGGCCGTTACGATCAATCCAGGATTGATGTACTTTATCACGATCATAAAAAGGAAATTTTAACATAAGTATCCTCCTTCGATACATTCTATAGTTGAGTATACCCAAGGCAGAGTGAACTTAAAATTAATATTACGTATTTAAGTGTGGTATAGTCGAATTAATAAAGTTGATAAGGGAATGTGAAATATGAATCATAGTAGAGAACAAAGGAAGAACGACCATTTAAAATTAGCATTAAATCAAACACCACCACCTCAATCTGATTTTGACCGTGTGCAATTTGTCCATCATTCTATACCGTCAATTAATACAAACGAAGTGGATTTTAAAGCGTCTTTTTCAGATTTAAACATCCCTGATTTACTATATATTAATGCGATGACAGGGGGGTCTAAATGGACTGGTGAAATTAATGAAAAACTTGCACAAGTCGCTAAGGATACGGGTACACCAATGGCGGTGGGGAGTATGCATGCAGCGGTTAAAAATAGTGATGTGAGTGACTCATATAAAATAGTCAGACGCATTAATCCAAATGGGCAAATATGGGCTAACGTAAGTGCGGATATGGACTTGGAACAGTCTCAAAAAGCGATTCATATGATTGAAGCGAATGCTTTACAAATTCATGTGAATGCACCACAAGAATTAATCATGCCAGAAGGAAGTCGTACGTTTAAAAATTGGTTAACGCGTATTGAAAAAATGGTTCAAGCTATTGATATTCCAATTATTGTTAAAGAAGTGGGCTTTGGCATGAGTTATGAAACTATTGAAAAGCTGATGGATATTGGCATACGGTATGTTGATGTCAGTGGTAAAGGCGGTACGAACTTTGCAACGATTGAAAATCAACGACGTCCTTTACGTAACATGGATTATTTGCAAGATTGGGGTCAATCTACAGCCATCTCACTTCTAGAAGCACGTAATTTCAATAATAAAGTACATATCTTAGCGAGTGGGGGCATCCGACATCCACTCGATGCGATTAAGGCATTACGTTTAGGTGCAGAAGCAGTAGGTATGTCTCGAAACGTGTTGATTCAAGTTCAAAATGAAGGGGTAGAAGGTGCGGTTGAATATATAGATTCATTTAAAAAACAAATGAAAAAAATAATGACGTTACTGGATGCTAAAACGATCGCAGAACTTCGTCAATCCTCTGTAGTTCTTGATCCTTATCTGAAAAATTGGATGTCTCAACGACAATTATAATAACAAATATATAGGTTTATACGGTCAATTGGCTTTTGCTGATTGACTGTTTTTTTATATTTAACCATTGCGTTTTTTTAGTGAGATATTATATACTTTAAATCGTAATTATTTCGATTTGAAGAACTGAGGAGGATATATATGCATAAAATTCCAGTAACAGTGTTAAGTGGTTATTTAGGCTCAGGAAAAACAACATTGCTTAATCATATACTAAATAATAGAGAAGATAGACGTATTGCGGTTATTGTTAATGATATGAGTGAAGTCAATATTGATAAAGATTTAGTAGCTCAAGGTGGAGGGTTATCTCGAACTGACGAAAAACTGGTTGAGCTATCTAACGGTTGTATCTGCTGTACATTGCGTGAAGATTTACTTCAAGAAGTAGAGCGAATTGTTAAACGCGGAGGTATTGACCAAATCGTTATTGAATCAACTGGTATTTCCGAACCTGTACCAGTAGCTCAAACGTTCTCATATGTTGATGAGGAGTTAGGGATTGATTTAACAGAAATTTGTCGTCTAGACACAATGGTAACAGTAGTCGATGCGAATCGCTTTATTCAAGACTATCAATCTGGAGATATGCTCATCGATCGTGATCAAGGTGTCAGTGATGAAGATGAACGTACTATCGCAGATTTACTTATCGATCAAATTGAATTTTGTGATGTATTGATTTTAAATAAAGTGGACCTTGTGTCAGAAGAAGATGCAAATCGACTTGAGGCAATGCTTAGAAAATTACAACCCTCAGCGAAGATTATTCGTACAGTCAATTCTGAAGTTGAACTTGACGAAGTATTAGAAACAGGTTTATTTGATTTTGATAATGCAAGTCAGTCAGCTGGATGGTTGCAAGAGCTTGAAGCGGGTGGTCATGCGACACATACACCTGAAACAGAAGAATATGGTATTTCATCATTTGTATATCGCCGTCGTTTACCATTCCATGCTGCTCGTTTTAATGAATGGTTAGAAAATATGACGGATAATATTGTGCGCGCAAAAGGTATCGCATGGCTTGCGCAATACAATGAAGTCGCATGTCTTGTATCACAAGCCGGTACAGCTGTTGATATTCATCCAGTAACATTTTGGGTAGCGACAATGCCTAAAGCAGAACGTGCTGCGATTTTACAAGAAAGAGAGGATGTCAGAGCAGACTGGGATCCAGAATATGGCGATCGTCATACTCAACTAGTGATTATTGGTGTAGATTTAGATGAAGAGGCAATCACTAAAGAACTAGATGCATGCCTTATCAATAGTACAGAAATTGACTCTGATTGGTCACAACTTGAAAATCCATATCCATGGCAAATTACAAGACAACAGTAATTAAAAGAGGGACGTGTCTATTTGGAAATTCCAAATGAGACATGTCCCATTATTTTTAACTGAAAACATTAATAAAGAATGTGATAATTGGTACACCTAGTAAATCGACTAAAAATGCACCAACAATCGGCACAACAAGGTATGCACGTGGTGAGTTACCGAACTTTTTCGTAATAGTATCCAGGTTAGCCATTGCATTTGGCGTAGCACCTAAACCATGTCCGATAAAACCACCAATCATAACAGCAGCATCGTAGTCCTTTCCAAGTAATCGGAAGACGATAAAAATAGAGAATAATGCTACAAAAATAATTTGACAGATGACAATCACGACAAGTGGTAATGCAAGGTTGTAAATTTCTGTCAATTTAATACTCATAAGTGCAATAGATAAGAAAATGCTCAGTGAAATGTCACCGATTTGGTTCGTTAATTTAAGATCGATTAAATTTAAGTTGGCAAATTCTGAAATATTTCTAATAATTACAGCGATAAACATTGAAGCAACGTATAATGGAATGTTAATGCCTGACCATTCGCTAAATAAATTACCTAAATATGTCCCTAAAGCCATACAGAATAAAATAACTGAAATTTGAATAAAGAATACTTCATTTAAAGAAAAATTCTTTTTTAAACGACGATTAACGTCTATTTCAGAATAATCTTTTTGAACACTGTCTGCTTGAGCAGGTTTTAAATCATGCTTTTTGATAAGATAGCGTACGACAGGGCCCCCAATTAAACCACCTGCGACAAGCCCTAATGTTGCAGCAGCTAAAGCGGCCGTCACAGCAGATTCAATGCCAAGTTCTTGAATCGTTTGTCCGTATGCTGCTGCGTTACCATGACCACCCTCCATTGACATAGCTCCAGCAGTAAGGCCTAGTAATGGATCAATATGTAAAACTTTTGCGAGTGAAACACCAATAATATTTTGAAATGTAGCAAGCACACCACATAGTATCCAATATACAATGAGTACTTTACCACCTAGTTTTAAAAGTTTGAATGAAGCACCAAGACCGATTGTTGTAAAGAATGCAAGCATAAAAAAGTCTTGGAAAAATTTGCCATCAAGTTCAATTTTAAGTACCCCTGTTGCTGACAAAATAGCTGAAATAATAGCAAAAATCAGACCACCAATAACAGGTGATGGAATACTTAATCGGTTGAAAATTTCTACTTTATTTACAATCGCTTGACCAATAATAAGTAATAAACAGGCGATAAATAGCGTTGTAATATTATCTAATGTAATCAACTGTATTGTCCCCCTTTTAATGTTTATTTTAAGAAAGGGCTTTCAAACCCATACTATACAATTATAATTGTTTTGTATCAAAAAAGCTATACATGATTTTGTTCAACCTTTATTTTGTGTGGAAATTGTCTTTCGACGATAGGCTGTTGCAGTCATTCCAAAATGTTTTTTAAAAGCTTTCGCAAAGCGTAAAGGATCTTGATATCCAACGAGATAAGCAATCTCCTGATTTTGCTTATGGTGTTGCTTAATCAGGCGTGCAGCGTGATACATACGTAAATGAATTAAATATTGTTGGGGTGATTGATGGATATGGTTCTTAAAAATCTTATAGAGATAACTGCGACTGACATTCACATGTTGTGCGACATCTTGCACTTTAATCGGTTTCATGTAATTTTGATTAATATATTGAAGTGCACTACGAACCGTTTTATTCGTGTCCGATTCTATAATTTCAAATCTTTTAGGGAAATGACGTTGAAGTAAGTAAAGTAATTCATAAAGTTCACTTAAATGCAGGATATCATCAGAAGCTTTAACATCGTATGATATTGCGCGTTGACACATTTTATAAATCATTTTATTCACATCAGTAGTGTTTTGGTTTTGAATTACGTAACGTTCATTTAAAATTGTTCGATTTAAATATTCTAGTGCTACATCACCACTAAAGCCAACCCAATAATAGGTCCAAGGATCGTCAGATGCGGCGTAATAGTTTACAGACATACCACGTTTTAATAAAAATATATCTCCACATTTTAAGTGATAACGTTTGTGTTGATACTCAAAGAAACCAGATCCTGATGTCACAATATGAAGCACTGCTGGTTTCGTAACCACGTATTGATACTTTGACTGTTCTGTGCCTACTTCAATACCACATTCATCGACATTCGCATCCAAATGATCTTTGCTGAAAATTTTCCACATTAATTGCATGAAGTTTCCCCATTTCCTCATCTATAGGAAACATTTTACCATGTATTGTATTCATGTGAATATGTGTATTCTTAAAATATTGTGATAAATTATTGATGAATATTTTAGGAAATAAAAATATTAGGGGAAATGACAATGAATGATATAAAACAATTTAAGCAATCGACACAACTTGCTAAACGACAGTGCTATATTCCTTTTGTGGATAAAGATGAATATTTTAGTACGACGAATATAAGAGATATTCATAGTGTAACGGATTTGGAAGGCCGTTGGACATGTCGTTTATTTCTTAATGAAGCGGCACTAGAGCGTCAACAAGTATTTGCGACACTTACTGTGCAGTCACCAAGCAATTGGTCAAAACTTACTGATCAGTCGTTTGAATTAATAAAACAACAGCGTTTTTTCTATTTTGAGTATGAGCGTACATATATAATTGATGATTACGATGAATCAAAGGATTATCATTTAAATGTGGAAACATTGCAAACGGAAAGTTTAATTAAAATTAATCATCACTACATTGGAGAAATTAATGACATCTCTAAAGTGTCAGAGTATGATATTACGGCATATTTACATGAAGGTAAAAATACCATTCAAATTATTGTTAAAGATGAAGCGATTGTAAATGCATCTGATTTTGCGACGTATTTACGTACACATTTAAATCAGTGTATTTATATTTTAGAGCGCGCCAATGATCGTATTGTGAATTATACCTTGCAAACCAAATACAACGAACCACAACATCAAGTGAATGTATCCATTGATATTAAGGAAGTAGAGGGACTACCGATTGTGTCTTATACCATTGTTGATCCTGAAGGGTTTTTGGTAAAACATGGAGATATCGATTTAGATCAATCGTGTCAAATTCAGATCGATGAACAATCTCAATTAATGACATCTTGCGGCACTTATACTTTATTTTTAGAAACTGATGACGAAATAATTGTCGAACAGGTAGACTATCGAGACTAATTTTATAGGTATTTACTATAGTTTTAAATAGGCAGAACTTTCTTACTTTAATCAATATGAGCAACACGCTTGTCAAATGATATATGGTATGTATAATTCATATAATGATACTATGATTTAAGGAGAAATCAAATGTCTGAAAAATTAAGAAGTCAAAAACAATATGGTGCATTGGCTTTATTACCACTCGTTATTTTTCTCGTCTTGTACATTGGGGTTGGATTATTTTTTACAGTGCAAGGCGCGGATGATGCATTTAGTAAATTACCTCGACACGTTGCGATATTTGTAGCTATCGTTATCGCGTGGGTTGCTTACGATCGTAAAACACCAGTTGCCCACAAAATCAAAATTTTTACTGAAAATGCAGGGTCATCTGGAATTGCTCAATTAGGTTTGATTCTACTACTTGCCGGTGCTTTTGCAAGTGCTGCTTCTGCTATGGGCGGTCAAGAGGCTATGGTGAATATGGGACTTTCTGTAATTCCGCCGAGCCTACTGATTCCTGGTATTTTTGTAATGAGTGCATTTGTTGCAACAGCACTAGGGACATCTACAGGAACACAAGCAGCATTTATACCGATTGGTGTTGCAGTTGCCCAAGCAGCTGATTTGAACGTTGCAGCAGCGGCTGCAGCAGTTATAGCTGGTGCGTATTTTGGAGATAACTTGTCTATTATTTCAGATACAACAATTGCCGCGACTACTGGTGTTGGCGCTAAAATGAAAGATAAGTTTAAAGCCAACTTTTTTATCGCATTACCTGCAGCCATCATTACATTTATTATTTATGCTATTATTGGCGGTACCGGTAAAATTAAGGGTGACTTATCATACAACTTTATTGATGTTTTGCCTTACTTATTCGTGCTAATTGCGGCAATTGCTGGTATGAATGTGATGTTAGTTCTTTTATCAGGTATTTTACTTACTGGAATTATTGGTTTATTAAGAGGAAACATTTCATTTTTTGAATGGACAACTAAAATTGGTGAAGGTATGGAAGGTACATTTATGATTTTCCTTATTGCCTTTTTAGTTTCAGGTTTAGTTGCATTAATTCGTTACTATGGTGGAATTGACTGGATTATTCAAACGATGAAAAAACGGGCAAATGGTACGAAAAGTGCTGAATACGCGATGAGCTTTTTATCTGCAATATTATCTGCAGCATTAGTACACAATGTACTTGCGATTATTATTTCAGCACCGATTGCTAAAGAAATTGGAGACACATACAAAATTGCTCCAAAGCGTATGGCAAGTTTACTAGACATCTTTGCAGCCAGTGCGTTGATGGTGTTACCGCACGATAGTGGGATGTTAATGGCTGAACAATTTGGTCATGTTTCATATGTAGAAGTATTACAATACTCTTATTATCCACTTATCTTAACCTTATGTGCGATCATTTCAATTCATTTAGGTGTATTTCGTAAAAATAAAGATGCGTCTTAATAAATAAAAAATAGAAAACATACCATTGATGGGTACATAAGACTGACAATGGTATGTTTTTATGTGTATAATGATTAAGATTTCCAAGTATCTTCAATAGGTAAACGATCTTTAACGCGCATATGGGAGACATAAGGATTCCCCTTCACAGTGAAACGTAACGGTGCTTCAGTCCATGCACCTTTATTCGGTATACCAATACGAGGACTTTCTTGAATGATTTGAGGATATTTTCGATGACGGGTATCAATTTTTAAGAGACCTTCATTAAGATGTGTCCCATCAATTGTTCTTGGAATTTGCATAGCAATTGTCCATTTACCAGGCCCATTTGTTACTTCGAATCCAGTTTTCCCTCTATTTTCACTCATTTTAGATAAACCCATTTCAGGTTCAATTGCACGAATCAAGACTCCTTCTGGAACACCTTCTTTTTGCGTCACAAAGTTAATGAGTAAGTAGCGATGCATCATATGCCCATATATCGTACCGCCAGCCTTGTATAAAGAAGACACTCTAGGTGTATGTTTGCCATTAAAACTATGCGCTGCTTCATCCTTAACGCCTAAATAGGCCTCAGTTTCAACGATATATCCTGAATAGGTTACGTGCTCCGTCTCATAAATGAGTCTTACCCCTAATAACTCTTTAGCGATTTCTATAGTTGAACGATTTATAAAATCCATAACTATTACCACTTCTTTCGAGTGTTATTGTTAATAATCATATCATAAAAAATAGAGTCTATAATAAATTGTTACCCTTTAACGTGAATTTAAAGTAAATATGATACAATTATACAGTAAACTTATTTTAGGAGGATTATTCATGAACGAAATGCCTCAAGTTGGTTTTTTAGAAGCTTATAAATTGTTTTGGAAAAACTATGTTAATTTTAAAGGGAGAAGTAGACGTAGCGAGTATTGGTGGGTAGCGTTGTGGCATACCATCGTCGTACTTGGTGGCGGATTATTGTCAATTGTACTCTTTTTTATTCCTTTTATCGGTATTTTTATTGGAGGAATTGGGTTTCTCATTGTCTTTGTACTTTATCCTCTAGCTATAGTTATTCCTAATTATGCGCTATTGACGCGACGATTTCATGACCGTGGAATGTCGATGCTCATTCCTATTGTATCTTTAATTTTATCAGTGACTCTGTCTATATCAAATGTGGTACAAGAAAGTCGTACGATTTTTGAGGATACTAATACAAATTATACAGTTCAAGAAAATTTAGGTATCCTTAGTGGACTGCCTGATTGGTTAATCGTGATTATTGGTCTATTGTCACTGATTTTAACAGTCGTTTCATTTATTGTGGCACTCTTAGATAGTCAAAAACACACAAACAAATATGGTCCTTCTCCAAAATATAGCGATCATTCAATGTATGGTGAAGGAGAAAGATATAGTCATCACAGTCAAGATGAACTACATGCTAATTCGGGATCCTCACAAGATATCAAGCAACAAGACCCTTATAAATATTAAACGTTATTTACTATAGACTAGGGTATGAGTAGCTCGTATAATATAATCAATCAAGTTAGGATATAAACTTTAGGTATTATTAAAAAGTCATTATATCCTAACTTTTTTAATATCTTGATTGAGATGATGAAAATAGGGAATAGAACGTAACAACAATTTTTTGAAAATTGAAAAAAGGACTGGTTGAATGAAAAAATTAAAGCAATTGAAAATGCCACACACGTATGCGTTACTCATGATGGTTATTATTTTAGCAAGTATATTGACGTATATTATACCTTCTGGAGAGTTTGATCGAAAGCAACAAGATGGTCAAACTGTTGTCGTACCGGGATCATATGAAACCTTTTCATCAGCACCGGCACAATTTTTAGATATATTTCGTGCTGTACCTGAAGGGTTAATGAGTGCAGCAGATATTGTATTTTATATTTTTTTAGTAGGTGGCGCATTTGGGATTATTCATAAATGTGGTGCAATTGAAGCAGGGGTTAACCGAATGATGACTATTCTTGGAAGTTCAAGAATATTGATGATTCCGTTAACGATGCTTATCTTTTCAATATTAGGCTTTTCAATTGGTTTAGCTGAAGAAACGATTATATTTGTACCAATTGGTATTATCATCGCACGTACTTTAGGTTATGACGCATTAACTGGAACAGCAATTGTTATTTTAGGTGCTGCGAGTGGATTTATAGGCGGTATGTTAAATCCATTTACAGTAGGGGTCGCTCAAAAAGTAGCTGAGTTACCGTTGTTTTCAGGATGGGGTTTACGTTCTATCATTTATATTTTTATCTTGATAGTTGCCGTATTTTTTGTGATGAGATATGCAATGAAAATTAAAAAAAGTCCCGAGAAAAGTATTGTCTATCAATTGGAACAAGAGGAAAATAAAGAACAAAAACAACTTGAACGTCAAGACTTCTCTAAGCGTCAACTTGGAAGTTTATTAATTATTGTATGTGCCATAATTTTTAATGTATTTGGTATTTTTAAATACGGTTGGTCATTTGAAGAAATGAGTGCCAATTTCCTTTTAGCAGGGTTACTTGCAGGTTTTGTGGCAGGACTAGGTTTTAATGGGACTTTCGATGCTTTTGTTGAAGGGATGCAGAAAATATTATTTGGTGCAATGATCGTCGGTTTTGCCAAAGGGATTATTGTTATTTTAGAAAATGGAAAAATTATTGATACGATTGTATTTGTGATGACTTCATTTTTACAAGGGTTACCACCGATTGTGACAATCATTGGAATGTTCATATTCCAGTTCTTTTTAAACTTTTTTATCCCATCCGGTTCTGGTCAAGCATTAACAACAATGCCATTACTTGTGCCTATTTCGGATTTATTAAATATTAATCGACAAATTACAGTACTTGCGTTCCAATATGGTGATTCGATTAGTAATAGTTTATTCCCAACATCTGCAGTACTTATGGGTGCACTTGCTGTTGCAAATATTTCGTATATACAATGGATAAAATTTGCTTGGCGCGTTATTTTAGCGTGGGTTGTTATTTGTGGGCTTGGTATGTCGATTGCGTATTTAATTGGGTACTAAAATATGAACTTATTTTAAGATAGGTTGTTAAACGATACGCATTCACGTATATTAAGACTGAAGAGACTAGCGAAAGAGGTGGACTAATGGTTTTACGAGTGGATGCTGTAACGAAGCGTTTTAATCAATTTGAAGCTGTTAAGCATATCTCCTTTACTTTAGAAAAAGGTAGAATGCTAGGGTTTTTAGGGCGAAACGGAGCAGGAAAAACAACAACATTTAGAATGATTTTAGGATTGATTGAACCATCAGAGGGGACAATTACATTTGATGGGCAACCTATTAAAGCATCGAGATACAATCATATTGGATACTTACCTGAAGAAAGAGGCCTTCATCCGAAGCTTACTGTATTTGAAGAATTAAAGTATTTAGCAACTTTGAAAGGGGTATCTTCTAAAGATTTAGATAAAACTATTACCTACTGGTTAGAACGTTTTCAAATTACAGAAAATAAAGATAAAAAAATTGAATCGCTTTCCAAAGGTAATCAACAAAAGATTCAATTATTAGCAAGTATTATTCATGAACCCGAATTAATTATTTTGGATGAACCTTTTAGTGGATTAGATCCTGTGAATGTTGAACTGCTAAAAAGCGCAATTGTCGAATTAAATCAAAAAGGTGCGACGATTATTTTTAGTTCGCATCGTATGGAACATATTGAGGAATTATGTGATGATGTATGTATCTTGAACAAAGGTGAGATGGTGGTTCAAGGAGAAATTCATGAGGTGAAATCAAAATATGGTTATAAGCGTGTAGCTATCGATGCACATTATGATGTGTCAGAAATTGAATCACTAGATGGCATACGTCAAGTTGAAAAAATTAATACTACAACCTATTTTACGATTGAGAATGAGTCTGTAGCTGAAGTAATTTTTCAAGTCATTCGAGACAAAGGTTTTGTGAAGCGATTTGAAGTAGTCGAACCGACGATTAAAGAAATTTTCATTCAGGAAGTAGGTGAGCTTCATGCATAAATTCTGGGCAACGTTTAAGCTCACTTTTAGCAAGAAATTAAAAAGTAAAGCTTTTATCATTACAACATTAATAATGATTATTGCGATTTTAATCGGCGCTAACATGGATAAAATTATTAACTTATTTGCAGGAGATGACGAACCGTCAAAAGTTGGTATTGTGGTTCAAAATGATAAGCTTTATCAGGCTGTACAAGCGCAAAATAAATTTCAAAAAGATGATCAGCAATTGGCTAGAATGAAGGATAAAGAGGCACATCAAAAGATAAAAGATGGAACAATTAAAAAGGCCTACGTCATTAAAGAGGGCGACAATCAACAATTGCAGGCTACGATTTTAACGAAATCTTCTATATCAGCATCGGATAAAGAAGTGCTAAGTCAAATGTTAACACCGATTCAAACGATGACGGTTGCAAATGGACTCGGACTCAGTCAATCTGAACTGCAACAACTCCAATCCCCAGTAAAAGTGAAGGAACAAATTATAGGTCAAACTAAAGGTAAGACACAATCTATGAGTGGTGATGATGAAATGGTCACTCAAATTATAGCAATGATAGGCACATTCATCATGTTTTTTATTGTGATTTCATACGCACAACAAATTGCAATGGAGCTCGCTACTGAAAAAGTTTCACGCGTATCAGAAATGATTATTACGAGTGTTAAACCATCCGTACATATTCTAGCTAAAATCAGTGGTGTCTTAGCTGTTGCTTTTGCACAGATTGCAATATTAGCGATTACATGTGTAGTTGCATATTTTGTATTTGATTTAAGAGAGATGCTGGATTTCATTCATATCGAGTCGTCAACACACATTATCAGAATGATTATATTTGGTGTAATCTTGTTGATTTTAGGAGTTTTAACTTATGTGATTTTAGCAGCAATCTTCGGTAATTTAACGACACGTATTGAAGATATGAATCAATCTCTTATGCCACTTAATATGTTGTTAATTGCTGCATTTTATGCCGGATATTTTGGTACGTTTAATCCTGATAATGTTATTGTTCGAGTATTATCATATGTACCGTTCTTTTCACCATTTGTGACATTCACGCGATTATCTTTAATGGACACACCAACATTCGAGGGTGTCATCGCAATAATCATTCATCTTGTTCTTATCGCTGTACTTTTATGGTTTGCGACGGTTACTTATCACAAAGCAGTACTGACTTTTGAGAAAGGTTTAATCCCTACTTTAAAACGAATTATGCCTAAAAAGTCGCAATCCTAAGTGATAGCTCGTAAAATGGAAGTTCATTACAAGTGGCTGAGTATAATGTGACACAATAATTTGACCAGATTTTGACCAATTTCTGAAAAATTCCTATGCACACTATGAAGATAAACTGATACAATAGTAAAAAAGTGGCGATGATATTGAGAGAAGCATTGCTTCACTTTAATAAAGCAGTTGGCGTATCAATTGCAGTATATGGTTTTCTATAACATCTTCGTATTTTAAGCATCATAGTAGTATAATATGTATATCTTACTCTGTGATTGATGCACCCAAAATCAGGGGGATAATTTAGGGAAAGTTAAAGGAGTTAGTAAAATCATGAAAGTCAACATTGAGAAGCAAACTAATGGTATTGAACTTGTTAAAATTGAGAACGCGTCTAGTAAAATCATTTTCACCAATTATGGGGCACGTATTGTGAATTGGAAATTTGATGACAACAACATCGTTTTAGGGAACGAGGTTGAAGCGGATGAGTTTTATCCACATAATCCATTTTATTTTGGAGCGACTGTTGGGCGTTATGGGGGACGCATCGAAAATGGAACGTTTCAATTAAATGGAGTTACTTATCAATTAGAGCAAAACGATCCACCACATCATTTACATGGGGGGGCAAAAGGTGCTTCGCGTCAGTTATTTGACTATGATATTGAGGAAGCTGAAGATTATGTTAAAGTCATCTTTCATACGAAGCTCAGAGAATCAGAAGATCATTTCCCGGGTGATATCGATTTAAAAGTTATATTTACGTATGATGAAACAAGTACATGGACCATTGAATATGAAGCAGTGTCTACTAAAGATACTGTGTTTAATCCAATGAATCATGTCTACTTTAATTTGAATCGAGATAATAAAGTGGTTGATAATCATGTGTTATCAAGTGAGAAGTTGCACATGTTTCCGCTAGGGGAAAATAATATGCCAGAACTAAAGCCAATCGATTTAGTATCAAAACTAGGTAAGCAAGAAATTCAGCTCAACGATATTTTTAATTCAAATGATACTGAAATCCAAGCGCAAGCACAAAAGGTTAAAGGCTTAGATCATCCATTTGAAGTTAAAGACGGTTACTTTAATTTATCTAACGATATTTTAACGTTGCATGTGCGTACAGACATGCCACAGGTGGTAATTTTCACATTAAATGACACATCGGATTGGAAAAGTCCAATGAATATATATAAAGCACATTCAGGTATTACATTAGAAACGCAAAGTATGCCAAATGACATCCATTTATTTGGAGAAGAAGCGCATTCTATTTTGAAGGCTGATACACCATATTATTCAAAAACAAGTTATCAAATCGAAGCAAAACCACATTAAAATGAGTAGTTAGAGTACACCTTATAATAGTTTAATATGACATGCACCTCATCAAGGGAAAATCAACGCCTAAGATAGAGGTGCATTTCTAATTGTAGTACAGACAGTATGAATTATAATGTATTTCAATTAGGTATTTTAAATAGAATAAGGTAAAATAGAGGTGCAAACAAACGTGTTGATAAAGGTGGGAAAATCGTGGATACAAAACAATTAAAGTTACAAACATTAGAGAAAGCTGTTGCTCAAATTGAAGATGGTATGACACTTGGCATCGGCACAGGAAGTACTATTGAATTGCTAGTTCCAGAAATTGCTAAATTGATTCATGACAAAGGTTATCATTTAAAAGGTGTATGTACATCAGAGCGTACTGAATATCAAGCGAAATCGTTGAACATTCCAGTTGTACATATTAATGATGTTTTACATATTGATCTCGCAATTGATGGTGCAGATGAGATTGATCCACATTTAAATTTAATCAAAGGTGGCGGCGGCGCGTTATTTAGAGAGAAAGTTATCGATGAATTTGCAGAACGTTTTGTCGTTTTAGCAGATGAAACTAAGTTAGTAGATTATCTTGGTCAAACGTTTAAACTTCCCGTGGAGGTAGATCGTTTTAATTGGTATCAAGTGGCACGAAAAGTTGAAGCGCGGTTCAACACGACTGTCGAACGTCGAATGGTTGAAGATACACCACTCATTACAGATAACGGCAATTATATTCTAGATTGTCCATTCAATGAAAAGGTTGATCCGTATGAGGCACATGAGTTTTTAATTCATCTCACAGGAGTTTTAGAGACGGGATATTTTCTAGACATTGCAGATCACGCCATTGTTGGAACACAGGCGGGCGTTAAAACATTTGATAAAATAAATCGCGACTAATAAAACCCCCTTAAGGCGTACTCTGAGGAATATGCTTTAAGGGGGGATTTTCTTTTACGCGTTGCTACCGTTCTGCTCGAACCCAGGGCGCTCTCTCAATGACCTTTTTTGACGGCATTTCGAGAGCAGGGTTCTTCGGCAGAACTTTCGCACCACGTTAAAGTAAAACCCACTTTTACGCGTTGCTATCGTTCTGCTCGAACCCAGGACGCTCTCTCAATGACCTTTTTTGACGGCATTTCGAGAGCAGGGTTCTTCGGCAGAACTTTCGCACCACGTTAAAGTAAAACCCACTTTTACGCGTTGCTATCGTTCTGCTCGAACCCAGGACGCTCT
>NZ_JABANU010000029.1 GCF_016238445.1 Staphylococcus canis | reverse complement strand
TCAAGGGACTTAAACGTGTTATTCAAACACTTATTAAATACTTACCTTACATCACGAATACAGTAAAATACCCCCATTTAACAAATGGACCAATTGAAGGTATTAACAATAAAATTAAACTTATTAAACGTGTGTCTTACGGTTATAGAAATTTTTATAACTTCAGAAATAGAATATTAGTTATTTCAAGGATGTTTGTAAGTGAACATAAAAAACGTACCAAGTCACTAAAAATAGCAACTTAGTACGTTTTGTCTTCACCAACCGACGTTGACAAAGAGCCCAATTAAGTCACTAGCCGTTAAAAATTAAATGTATTTAATTAAAGCTCTCTTGCTTACTGATTCCATAAATCTGCTAAACCTTGGAATGATAAGTATCCTGTAAATAACGTTACAGCCACAGCTATAATTCCAAAAATGAGCATCCAAGTCGGATGTTTATAATCTCCAACAATACGCTTGTTCTTTGAAGCAATAAGAATCGTACCTAATGTTATTGGTAATATTAAACCATTTAATGCACCAGCTACAATTAATAATTTAATTGGTTTACCAATAAATAAGAAAATCAATGTTGAAATAACTATGAATGCAATGACAACATAATTATCAAAACGATTTAACTTATGGTGTAAAGTTTTAATAAAAGTTGTACTTGTATAAGCTGAACCAATTACTGATGACATGGCTGCTGCAAATAAAACGATACCGAAAATATTACCACCTAATGGACCAATCGCATGCTCAAATACAGAAGCTGGTGGGTTTTCAGGGTCTAATGAAACACCTGTTACAACTACACCTAATACAGCTAAGAATAAAAGTCCACGCATTACACCAGTTGTTAGTATTCCTGTTATCGCTGAACGGTTTACAAATGGTAAATAATCTTTACCTTTAATATCAGCATCTAAAATTCGGTGAGCCCCAGCAAATGTGATATAGCCACCTACTGTTCCTCCTACAAGTGTAATGATAGGTAATACTAGTGATGCAGGATTTTCAGGTAAAATCATATGTTTTGCAGCATCAGCATAAGGTGGGTTTGCTTGCACCATTACAAATGCTACAACACCAATCATGATAACACCTAGAATCATAGTGACAAAGTCCATCACTTTTTGTCCATTTTTAGATATAAATACTAAAATAGCTATCACTGCTGTAATCGCAGCGCCAAATCTTACATCTAATCCAAAAATAGCATTCAAACCTAGTCCTGCACCTGCGATATTCCCAATGTTAAAAGCTAATCCACCAATTGCAATAAGAATAGAAATAAACGTTCCTAAACCTTTTAAAACATCATTTGCGATTTCTTGGCCTCGTTTTCCTGTTACAACAAGTACACGCCAAATATTAATTTGTGCCCCAATATCAATAATGATAGAAAGTAAAATAGCAAATGCAAAACTTGATAAAAATTGCTCAGTGAAGACTGCTGTTTGTGTTAAAAACGCTGGACCAATTGCAGATGTTGCCATCAAGAATACTGACCCCATCAACAACCGTCTGTGCGCCTTTGTGAACTTGAATTCTCCTGGATTTTCTAACTTGTTTTCGTTCTTACCCATGAACTAACCCCCTAGTTTGACAATGTCAATGTTAACCTCCGATAACTTTTTACGAATCTGCTCCACAAATTCTAGAGCATGTGCACCGTCACCATGTACACAAATCGTGTCAGCTGAGATGTCTACATCTTCTCCTGTAATCGCTGTAACTTTCCCCTCTGTTACCATTCGTACTACCTGCTTAAGCGCTTCGTCAGTATCTTCAATAACTGCACCGTCTTTTTTTCGACTTACGAGTTGACCATCATTTTCGTAGCGGCGATCAGCGAATACTTCTGAAGCGGTTTTTAAACCGACTTTTTTAGCTTCATCAATAAGTATTGAATTTGATAGTCCGACGAAATGAATATTTGGATCAACGTCATAAACTGCTTGTGCAATGACTCTTGCGATTTCTGGATTACGTGCTCCCATTTGGTATAAAGCTCCATGTGGTTTGACATGATTTAATGGAACATTTTCAACATCGCAAAACGATTTCAAAGCACCAATTTGATAAATAACCATATTATAAATCTCTTCAGGTGACATATCTAGATTACGACGACCGAAACCTTGTAAATCATTAAATCCTGGATGTGCACCTATTCCAACCTGATGTGCTTTAGCTAACTTCACAGTTTTAGCCATTACATCAGGATCTCCTGCATGAAAGCCACACGCAACATTTGCAGACGTAATTAATGGAATAATTGATGAATCATTTCCAATTTGATAATTTCCAAAACTTTCACCTAAATCGCAATTTAAATCAACTTTAGTCATGATTAACCTCCTTTATGATATCGTGGCGCTCTAAGAATTTAATATCTACATCTCTTGCATCACCCTCATAATAAGGTGGATACGATAACACAGCATATAAGAAATCTGCTGTAGTTGTAAAACCATCGATTACCATTTCATCTAATGTTACTTTTAATTTATTAATCGCATGACTACGGTTTTCACCTTTAACAATCACTTTTGCAACTAAAGAATCATAATATGATGAAACAGTATACCCACTATATAACAAAGAGTCAACACGAACATTAAAACCTTGTGGTAAATGTAATCTCTCTACAGTACCAGGCGTAGGTCGAAACGCCGCTTCTGGGTTCTCTGCGTTAATACGTGCTTCAATAACATGACCTTCAAAAGGAATATCAGATTGTTTTAATTTCAATTCATCATTTTGCATGATTAAGAGTTGTTGACGTACTAAATCAATATTTGTACGCATTTCAGTAACTGTATGTTCAACTTGAATACGTGCATTCATTTCAATAAAGTAATAAGCATCCTCAGTTACTAGAAATTCAATTGTTCCTGCACTTCGATAGTTAGAAGCTTTTGCAACTTTAACAGCGTCGTTACAAATTCTTTCACGTTTTTCTGGAGTTAATGCACTACATGGTGACTCCTCAATTAGTTTTTGGTTTTTACGTTGTACGGAACAATCACGTTCTCCTAAATGAATAAAATTAGTAGAGCCGTCGCCAAGTACTTGAACCTCAACATGTTTTGCTATAGGTATAAACGCTTCAACATATATACGATCATCATTAAAATACTTGTTTCCTTCACTTTTAGCTTCTTTAAAAGATTGTGCAAGTTGACTCTCTTCTTTAACGATTCGAATCCCTTTACCGCCACCACCACTTGCTGCTTTTAGTACAAGTGGATAACCAATTTCTTCAGCTAATGCTTTTACTTCTTCTACTGACTCAACTGAAGATTTAGAACCCGGTATAATCGGTACACCTGCTTTATCAACTGTTTGACGCGCAGTAATTTTATCACCCATTAATTCCATTGTTTCTTTAGTAGGTCCAATAAAATAAAGTCCTTCATTTTCAACTTTTTCAGCAAATACTGGACTTTCTGATAAGAATCCATATCCTGGATGAACTGCATTTGCATTTGTGATTTCTGCTGCAGATAAGATATTTCGAATATTTAAGTAACTATCTAAAGGATTGGCGTTACCTATACATACTGCATAATCTGCTAATTTCACGTGAAGACTATCTTCATCACCAACAGCATATACTGCTACAGATTCCATATTCATTTCTCTTAATGCACGAATAATTCGAACAGCAATCTCGCCCCTATTGGCAATTAAAACACGATACATAATATCCCCCCCTTATTTTAATTTTAAGATTACTTGATTATGTTCAATATTTTCACCATGATCAACAAGAATTTCTGTAATTTCACCAGATTCATCTGATTTAACTTCGTTCATTACTTTCATTGCTTCTACGTAGCCGATAATATCGCCTTCGCTAATTTTATCTCCAACTTTAACGACTGGCTTTGTAAGTTCTTTTTCATCTTGTAAATAGAATGTCCCAATCATTTGAGAACGAACTTCTTTAGATGTATCTTCAGCTTCTTCATTAGAGGCTTCAGCCTGTGGAGTGGGTTGATTCGTATTTACAGTTGGTACATTAACTTCTTGTGTGTGTCCTTGAGCTTGAGATAATGGTAAATCTAACTCTAATTCCATGTCTTCATCGCTATATCTGAAGTGTTTTGCACCGTAGCTTTTTAATAAATTTAATGTTTGTTCAATTTGTTTTAAATCCATGGCTTAATATCTCCTTTTAATACACTTTTTATTTTGCGTTGAGTCGGTCGTAAATCATTTAAAATGCGTTTAGGTTTATTTGTAATTTGATACTTTGCATCCTCTAATTTACGTGCCTTTCTAGAAAGAATTTCATTAGCTTCATTAAAAGTTACCCACTCAAATTTAACAGTTTCACCTGGTCTTCGTTGCGCAATATCAACTATATCACTATCAATAACTGTAGCGATTTTAGTATATCCCCCTACAGTTTGGCGATCGTTGAGTAATATAATCGGATTTCCATCATTAGGAACTTGAATACTTCCTAATGCAACAGGTTCAGAAATAATGTCGGCTGATTCTATAGGTTTAATGGATTCACCTTTTAAGCGATAACCCATGCGATCTGAACTTTCAGAAACTTTGAATTCAATATGTTCAATTTCCTTAATTGTTCGTCTTGAAAAAGATTCTAGTTGCGGACCATCCATAATTGCAATTGGAAGATCACTAGATGAAGTAAAGCTCATAAAGTCTGAAGTTCGACCAATGAGACTGTAATCAATATGACTTGCTTTTGTATGAATGATGTCCTTTTCCTTTAGAACACGCCCTTTATAACCACCAACTCTTGTTCTTGTATGGGTCGAATAGCTTCCTTCTATTGCAGGGATATCCAAAGGTTCTGCGAAACCAACATATGCCCTCATACCTTTAGTAGCTGTTCCTAAATCAAGAACATCACCTTTTTCAGCTTTGATTACCGTTTGATGTGGAATATTTTCCCCATTTAATGTGGCTGAAAACGGCGCCCCAGCAATCGCAAATAAATTATGAGAAAGGAATTTAATTTTAGGTCCAATCATTGTAATTTCAAGTGCCGGTTGACTCTTTGTATTTAATAAAGTATTTAAAATTTCATAACTTGGCCTATCCATGACACCAGCAGGAGAAAAGCCTTCTGATTGATGTCCATATCTTCCTTCATCTTGAATCGTTGTAAATAAACCAGGTTTTATAATTTTAATGGTCATTGTCAATCATCACCCACTCGTCATAATCTATTAAGCCTTTTTCAACATATCTTTGAATATGTAAAAACTTTTCTTCGCTGATAGGATAAAATTTTATTTTATCTCCAGGTCTATATAAGATTTTCGGATCACGATTTAAATCAAATACATCTATAGGCGTTCGACCAATAATTTGCCATCCACCTGGCGAGTCTGCAGGATATAATCCCGTTTGATTATTCGCAATACCTACTGAACCGGCTTTGATGCTTATGCGCGGTTCTGCTTTACGTGGTGTATGAATATGCTCATCCAGACCTCCTAGAAATGGGAAACCAGGCATAAACCCAATCATATATACAAGATAATAACTTTCCGTATGATAGCGTATCACTTCTTCAATACTTAAATTGTTATGCTCAGCAACAATTTCAATATCTGGTCCCCATTTACCACCATAAAGTACAGGAATATTAACGATACGACGTTTTGAATTGTTTTCATGTTGATCGTGTTGAAAAGAATTTAAATTAATGTCTTCAACTAAATCCTCATAATTAATAGAATTCCCATCAAAATATACTAAAATAGCTCGATATGATGGGACAATTTCTTTAATTAAAGGATGATTTAATGATTTTATATAATCAACAACTGCATAGA
Source organism: Staphylococcus canis (assembly GCF_016238445.1). GTDB lineage: Bacteria > Bacillota > Bacilli > Staphylococcales > Staphylococcaceae > Staphylococcus > Staphylococcus canis. The sequence continues at coordinate 15,440 of NZ_JABANU010000029.1, read as the reverse complement.
CTTCTTCAAATATTTCTTCATTGATGTTTGCCTCAAAATAAATCATAAAAGATTGTTCGCTAATCTGTCTAGAATGCATTGTCATCCCCCTTTCAGAAAACCCTTACAAAAATATATTTTATCATCAAACGCGCTTCCTTACAATTCTACTTTACCGATTTAAATCACAAAAAATCATTTTTGTAGCTTAGAATTAAAAAAGAGATTAAGTTATCACATAAACAACAGATCTGAAAATCAGACTACTTTGTCTTAAATCAATTGTTATGCTCACCTAATCTCTGAGTTATATTATTTTAATTATGAAATTTTAACAATTTTAACATCCATTTCGGCACCATTTGGAAGCGGTACACGAACTTCATCGTTAAGTTTTTTACCAATCAAAGCTTTTGCAATTGGTGATTCGTTAGAAATTTTACCATTGAATGCATCTGATTCAGCTGAACCTACAATTTGGTAACTTTCTTCTTCGTCACCAGGTAATTCAACAAACGTCACTGTTTTACCAATTTGAACAATGTCATTATCATCAGTGTCTTCAATGATTAACGCATGACGCAACATTGTTTCAATACGTTGAATATCTTGTTCGATAAATCCTTGTTCATCTTTCGCTGCGTCATATTCAGAGTTCTCGGATAAATCTCCAAAACTACGTGCTACTTTAATTTTTTCAACAACTTCTGGGCGTTTAACTGTTTTTAACTCTTCTAATTCCTTTTCAAGCTTGTCATAACCTTCTTGTGTCATTGGGTATTGTTTTTGATTTTCCATAATTACACATCTTCCTTTAATTAATTTTGTTTTTTTACGAGTGCTTGAATTTTTGTTGTCATAATATCGATAGCAACTTTATTACTACCACCTTCAGGAATAATAATATCCGCAAATTTTTTGGTAGGCTCAATAAATTGATTGTGCATCGGTCTTACAACATTCAAGTACTGATCTATGACAGATTCCATTGTTCTACCACGTTCTTTTGTGTCTCTTAATAAACGTCTAAGAATGCGTAAATCTGCATCTGTATCAACAAATATTTTTACATCCATCATATTTCGAAGCGCTTCATTCTCGAGCGCGAATATGCCTTCTACGATAATAACATCTTTAGGGTCAAATGCAATGGTTTTATCACTACGTGTATGTTTCGTATAATCATACGTCGGTACTTCAACTTTATGACCATTTTGTAAGTCTTTTAAATTACTAATTAATAAGTCATTATCGAAAGCAAAAGGGTGGTCATAATTCGTTTCTAATCTTTCTTCAAACGTTAAGTGAGATTGATCTTTATAGTAATAGTCTTGCTCAATTAATGCGACACTATGACCTTTTAATTGCTCCATAATTGCTTGAGTGACTGAGGTTTTTCCAGATCCAGACCCACCTGCAATACCTATGATTGTTGTTGAACTCACAATTAAACTTCCTTTCTCATCATGTTGTTCTTATAAATAGGATGATCAACTTTAATTTGAACAATTTGTAAAGGATGGCGAGCTGCATCTAGGCTGTTTCCTTCTTCATCATAGATAGCATCTACAACTTGTTTAAACGTACTTATTTCAGGTCCAAAAAATTCGATTTCATCACCTGGTCTAAAGTGATTACGTTGTTGAATTGTTGCGATTTTAGATGATTCGTCATAATCCAATACTAATCCAATAAAATCAAATGGTGCTTTTTTTGATGATTCATTGCCAAACATCTGTTCTTCATAACCAGGTGTTCCTTTAAAGAAGGCAGGTGCTGTATCACGGTTGGCACATTTATCGAGTTCATATAACCATTCTGTTTTAATTTTAAAGTTTTCAGGATCAGCTGCATAGGCATCTATTACTTTACGATATACAGATACTACGGTAGCAATATAATGTATTGATTTCATTCGACCTTCAATTTTTAACGAATCGATTCCAAGATCCATCATATTTGGAATCGATTCAATGAGTTTAAGGTCACGTGGACTCATAGCAAAAGGTGTAGCGTTATCATCTTTATAGTAGACATCTAATTCACCATCATTATCTACGGTTAACAAATCATAATCCCAACGACAACTTTGACAACATCCACCTCTATTAGAATCTCTTGCCGTCATATGATTACTTAATGTACAACGTCCTGAATAAGCAATACACATTGCACCATGAATGAATGCTTCAATTTCAATATCTACTTTATCTTTAATTTCTTTCATTTCCATTGCGCCAGTTTCTCGTGCAAGTACAACTCGATCAAGTCCTTCACTTTTCCAGTATTCTACTGCCTTGTAATTGCTTAATGATTGTTGCGTTGATAAATGAATTTCTAAACGAGGTGCTACACGTTTACATGTTTCAATAATGAGTGGGTCTGCAACTATAATACCTGTTGCTCCTGTTGATTCTAATGCTTTTAAGTATTCGTCTAATCCTTCAATATTTTCATCGTGCGCAATGATATTTGTTGTAACATAAACTTTAGCGCCATATTGGTTCGCAAACGCAACACCTTCACGGATTTCATCAATTGTAAAATTATCTGCATTTGAGCGTAAACCGTATTCTTGCCCCCCAAGAAATACAGCATCTGCACCATAATGTACTGCAATTTTAAGTTTCTCAAGATTACCTGCAGGGGCGAGTAATTCAGGCTTTTTAATTTTAGGTTTAGGTTGTGATTGTACATCCTCTAATACCTTCATTATTATCTCTCCTTCTATTTAGTACACTGTTTGTTTAAATAGGAATCCTTCGTCAAACGGTCGGTGATCAGGTTGAATGGCTTCTATCGGATCCACTAGCATAAACTTCTCATCTTCATAAGTTTCAGGGTCTTCTTCATAGAGATCTATCGCTTCTCTATATTGTTCAGTAACTACATTTATATATTCTTCAGTATGCAATAATCCATCAATTTTAAAGCTATCAATTCCAGCTTCAAATAATGGTTCTAATTCTTCAATGAGACAGATATCATTTGGCGACATAATATGTGTACCATTATAATCTTCGTAAACTGGGTACTTATTACCACGCTCTTCGTCATAAAGAAGTAACTGCGTATCTTCGTCCAAATTCTGACGTTGTATTTTCATTTGTCTTTCTTGGAATGTGTAATAATTTCCAAGTAACATTCTCTTAGATTGGAACATACATGTCATGCCATGAACTTGTACTTCAATTTCAACATCACTATTTGCCTTAATATTAAGAATTTCCTCTAAACTTAATTCTCGTGCCAAAATTGCACGTGTTGCACCCCTTTTTCCCCAATAATTACATTGGAAGTGATTTGTAACAAGTGTTTCGGCATTCCAGTGAAGCGGAATCGGATTATCTTGTTCTTTTACAATCATAACGACCGCAGGATCACCAAATATAATACGATCCACACGAATATCGTGTAAAAACTTAATATATGCCTCAACTGCTGGAATATGATAATTATGAAAAATACCATTCACTGCTGCATATACTTTTTTACCTGCATTATGAATGATTTCTACAGCTTTAATCATGTCATCTTTTTTAAACTCACCAGCAAGACGTAAACCAAATTTTTCTTCTCCTATAATAAAAGCATCTGCACCTTTTTCAATTAAAGTTTCAATATGACTTAATGATTTCGGTGTGACTACTAATTCCGTCATTTTAACGCTCCTTCATTGAGATGGCTAGTCCATCGTCCATATTTATAAAGTTTGTATTATAATCTTGATTTTGACTCAACCAAGTATTAAATCTTTGAATTTTTTTGACCATTTGCTTAACGTTTCTACTTCTTACCACATCAATATCAGAAACAAAACCATGGTAGAGTATATTGTCAGTAATGATTAATCCTCCCTTACGTAAAAGAGGGTCATACATTTCAAAAAAACGTTGTGATTGCGCTTTTGCAGCATCAATGAAAATCATATCATAAATCGTATCATTTACATCTTCAAATGCTTGTAGCGCGTCGTTTTCAATCAAACGAATTTGATTTTGAAAACCATACGCCTCAATATTCTTTTTTGCCTGTTCAATCATATCAGGATCTCTTTCAATCGTCGTTATTTTGATATTCGGATTAACTGATGCAAATTGCATACTACTAAATCCTATAGCACTGCCTATCTCCAAAATGTTCTTAGGTTGATGTATGCGAATAATTTGTTGAATTAAACTTAAAGATAACGCATCAATTATCGGTACACTATGTTGTTCTGCGTAGGTTCTAAGCTCATCTATTTGATTTATATTATGACTTAAACTTAAAAAATAACGTGTATTTTTATCGTCCATGATTTAACTTCCTTATACTTTAATCAAAAAATAAACCAGTCTTTTGACTGATTTAATGTAATGCCTTAATTATCTCAACTCATACTTTGATTTGTCTTACACAAATATAAGTCGTATCAGTTTTATTCGATATTTTGTATTCCATGATGTTTAACACAACTTTTACATATTTTATCACAAAAGAAACACCATGTTAATGCGAAAAACTAATATTTTTGTATAACCACAAACACGAGTACAAATCAATGCTCACTCAATAGTAAATGATTTGTACTCGTGTATTTTTGTATATGACTGACATTACTTCAAATTACGCTTCAGGATCATCCATATTAGTATTGACAATCTCCTCAATCATATCCCATTCTTCTTCTGTTTCAACAGGTAAAAACTTACCACCTTCACCTGATTCATCCGGCTCATTAATCATTGGGATTAATTCAATTAAATCATCTTCATCTGATTGTGCGCCTTCCTCAGCTAAAATAACATACTCTTTTTCAAACCCTGGATGATAAAATTCTAACATTTTACGATAGAGTACTTCGTTCCCATTTTCATCATAAAGGGATAATAATTCTTCTTCATGATTAAATTCTAAATTTGTATCTTTATTTTTTGACACAATGCATCCTCCTTAACCTAATGAATCTAAATAACCTTGCAAAATAAACACAGCAGCCATTTTATCTATTACTTTTCGACGTTTCGCTCTTGACACATCCGCTTCTAACAAAGATTTCTCCGCTGCCATCGTGCTTAAACGCTCATCCCACATAACTACATCAATGTCAGGAAGCGCTTCTTTAATCGCATCTTTATACTTTAAAGAGGCTTCCCCTCTAAATCCTATTGAATTATTCATGTTTTTGGGTAATCCAATTACAATAGTACCAACATTTTCTTGAAGAATAATTTGCTTTAATTGTTCTATTCCAAGTTGATTTTCTGCCTCATTGATATGGAGTGTATCTAACCCTTGAGCCGTCCATCCCATCAAATCGCTAATCGCTATACCTACTGTTTTACTACCAACATCTAAACCAAGTATTTTATGCTTAAGCATCTGATTTTGAGTTATGATGTTTAAGATAAAACATCACAAGTTCTTTCATTATTTCATCACGATCGATGTGTCTAATTTGATTTCTGGCTTCATTATGGCGTGGTATATAAGCAGGATCACCTGACAACAAATAGCCTACAATTTGATTTTCAGCATTGTAACCACGCTCATTAAGTGTACTATAAACGTTATTTAACACTGATTCGACATTTTCTTTAGTTACTTCTTCTGAGTTGAATTTCATCGTTTTATCAAACTTTGACATAGATACAACACTCCTTAACACATAATTTATTAAACGACTTGGAGTTTATTTTTCTCTTTAATTAAACATGTCCATACATCCCTATTGTACAAAATAATGGTTAGGATTAGATTGACTTAATGTAATTTTTAATAAATTGTAATGCCTCTGTTATCTTTTCAGGTTCTGTACCGCCACCTTGTGCCATGTCAGGACGGCCTCCACCTTTACCACCAACTTGAGGTGCTAAATTTTTAATAATGTCACCAGCTTTTATTTTATCGGTATAAGCTTTTGGTACCGTTGCGATTAATGATACTTTATTACCATGACGACTTGCTAAAATAATGATTGTATCTTGTAATTGAGATTTAAAATCATCCATTGTTGAACGTAAAGCTTTCGGATTATCTACTTCAACTTCTGAAACTAATACAGGTAAGTCATTAATCATTGTGACTTGATCTTTTATATCTCCCATTTGTAATTGGTTAATCACTTTATTCTTCTCATCAAGTTGTTGTTGTAGTGATTTTTCATTATCTTGTAATTGGACTACTTTTTCAATCACTTGATCGTCATCTTTAGCTTTTACTTGATGTTTTAATTGATTAAATCTTTCTAAATAACCCTCTAAATACATAAATGCTTCTTGTCCTGTTACCGCTTCAATTCGTCTAACACCAGCTCCTGTACCTGTCTCACTAACTATTTTGAAAAGACCAATTTCTGACGTATTGACTACATGCGTACCACCACATAATTCAATTGAGAATGGTCTCATATCTACCACACGTACAATATCACCATATTTCTCTCCAAATAGAGCCATTGCACCTAAAGACTTAGCTTCATCAATCGGCATTTCATGAATTTGAACATGAATATTTTTCCAAATTTCTTCATTTACTTTATGTTCTACTTGTTCAATTTCTTCTTGAGACATTGGTGCGATATGTGAGAAGTCAAATCTAAGTCTTTTAGCTTCTACTAACGATCCAGCTTGGTTAACATGATCACCTAAAACTTCTTTTAATGCTGCATGTAGTAAGTGAGTGGCACTGTGATTCTTTTTGATTGCTTCGCGTTCATCACTATTTACTTGTGCAACCCCTTTGTCCTGACTATGAACTGTCCCAAACGTAACATGACCTTTATGCAAATGTTGACCATTTGGTGCTTTAACTACCTCAGTCACTTCAATTTCAAATGATTCACTTGAAAATGTTCCTTTGTCAGCAACTTGTCCACCACTTACAGCATAAAATGGTGTTTTATTTAAAATAAAATAGATTGTTTGATCGTTATCGACACTATCTACACGTTCACCATCTAATAAAATATCTGCAATTTCAGCTTCTGTTTGAAGTACTTCATATCCTACAAACTCGCTTTGAGTTTTGATATTTTTAAGCACTTCATTTTGTACTTGCATAGATTGACTATTTTGACGTGCTTGTCTTGCTCTATCTCGTTGCGCTTGCATATGCGTTTTAAATGCATCCATATCTATAGATAAGCCTTCTTTTTCAGCAATCTCTTCAGTTAATTCAATCGGAAAACCATAAGTATCATATAATTTGAATGCATCTGCTCCTGAAATTATTGTAGAATTCGCTTTAGCTTCAGACATCATCGTATTGAGAATTGAAAGACCTTCTTCCAGCGTTTCATGGAATCTTTCTTCTTCTGATTTAATGACACGAGATATGAATTCTTGTTTTTCTTTCACGTTAGGATAGTATGGTTCCATTATAGCTGCTACCGTTGCAACAAGTTTGTACATGAAAGGCTCATTTATATTTAAACTCTGGCTAAATCTAACCGCACGTCTTAATAAGCGGCGTAATACATATCCTCGCCCTTCATTCGCTGGTAAAGCACCGTCTGATATTGCAAATGAAATCGTTCTAATATGATCTGCAATTACTTTGAACGCTACATCTGAATCAGGATTTTGTAAATACTTTTGACCCGAAACCTTTTCAACTTCTTCCATAATTGGGATGAAAAGGTCCGTTTCATAATTCGTTTTAACGTCTTGTGAAATAGATGCAACACGTTCGAGACCCATACCCGTATCAATGTTTTGGCTTGGTAATGGTGTATACGTATGGTCTTTATTATGATTGAACTCACTAAATACAAGGTTCCAGATTTCTAAATATCGTTCATTTTCCCCGCCAGGATACATTTCTTCTTCTGGGTCATTTGCACCATATTCAGGACCTCGATCATAAAATATTTCTGTATTAGGTCCAGATGGTCCTTCACCAATATCCCAGAAGTTCCCCTCTATTCTTATAATGCGCTCCTCTGACAATCCAATCGTTTCTTGCCATATTTTATAAGCTTCAGTATCTTCAGGATGAATTGTCACATATAATTTTTCAGGCTCAATAGCTAACCAACGTTCACTTGTTAAAAATTCCCATGCATATTTAATAGCTTCTGGTTTAAAGTAATCACCTATTGAAAAATTCCCAAGCATTTCAAAAAATGTATGGTGACGTGCAGTAAAACCAACGTTTTCAATATCATTCGTACGAATTGATTTTTGTGCATTTACAATTCTAGGCTTTTTCGGAATTTCACGCCCATCAAAATACTTTTTTAACGTTGCTACACCTGAGTTTATCCAAAGTAAGGAATCATCATCAATTGGGACTAAAGGGGCAGATGGCTCTACCATGTGATCTTTTTCTTTAAAAAAGTCGATATACATTTGTCTTATTTCACTCGCTTTTAAGCGTTTCATTTACAACAGCTCCTTTATACAAGTCAATAAATAAAAAAACACTCATCCTTTAAAAGGGACGAATGCTTCGCGGTACCACCCTAGTTATGGTCAAATCAACCATCACTCATTACATATTCATACGCACACATAGTAGCGTTCAATTAGTCAACTCGTACTTTCTCACCAATCTGTACGTCTCTGTGAAGTTGAGGATTAATTTACTCATCTATATGTTTAACTTAACTTAAATTATAAAAAAGCGGTTAGGCTTTGTCAATTTCTAAAAAGTCATAAGGCGTGACTTTCTCCATATTAATCATTGGATCGATATCATAAATAGTGTCTTCTGTCAGTTCAATATGGCTATCAAGATCATCATCGACGGTTTCTTTCTCACCTTTAAAATATTGTAATAAATAGGAAGCTAAATGCGTTAACCGTATTTGACCTTCTGTGGACAATCCAATATTAAATGCTTCAACTTCTCCTAAGAACACAAGTGACTGCTTAGCACGTGTCAAACCCGTATATAAAATAGGTTTTTGAAGCATTCTAAAATATTGCTTCACAATAGGCATGATGACAATCGGAAATTCTGACCCTTGTGCCTTATGTATCGAAGTACAATAAGCATGGGTTAACTCCATTAAATCTGATTTCAAAAACGTGATTTCATTACCTTCAAAGTCTACAATTATCACATCTTTATTAAGTTCATTTTCTTTAGCCCAAAAGATACCAACAACTTCACCAATATCGCCATTGAATATATTATCGTTAGGTCTGTTTACAAGTTGTAGTACTTTGTCTCCTTTACGAAATACAATATCACCAAATGTGATTTCACGATGCGAATCATCTTTTTTAGGGTTTAAAATATCTTGTAAGACTTCATTAAGTCGTTTTATCCCTGCATTCCCTCTATACATTGGTGCTAATACTTGAATATCCGACATTGTATATCCTTTTTGAACGGCATTTTTCACAACTTTATCCACGACATCAGGAATTTGCTCAGCATGACACGGTATAAACGTACGATCATGATAACGCTTAGTAATATCCACTTGCATTCCTGATTTCATATGATGTGCGAGCTCAATAATACTTGAACCTTCCTGTTGACGAAACACTTCTGTTAAATTTACTCTTGGTAAAACATTTGTATCTATTAAATCTTTAAATACTTGACCTGGACCCACTGATGGTAATTGATCTTCATCTCCAACTAAAATCACCTGAGCATCTGTAGGTACCGCATTTAAAAATTGATGGAATAACCACGTATCAACCATTGACATCTCGTCGATGATAATTAACTTAGCATTAATTTCATAATCCAAAATATCATCCGGCTTTGTTTCCTGATTCCATCCTATCAATCGATGAATAGTTGTCGCTTCTAGTCCGGTAGATTCATATAATCGTTTTGATGCTCTTCCAGTCGGAGCTCCTAAAACAATAGGAAAATCGTCCTCTTCATAGTCTCCATAATCTAAAGAAAGACCGTGTAACGCTGCGTAAAGGTGAACAATTCCTTTAATCACCGTTGTCTTTCCGGTACCAGGACCTCCTGTTAGTAACATCACTTTATGTTTGATCGCATATTCTAATGCTTCTTTTTGAGAAGGAGCATAACTTACATTGTATTCCTCTTCTATTTGCCCAATTTGAAGCTGAATATCAGATTCATCAAATTGAGAAAGCGTATCAGTACGTGTATGTATCTTATATAAATTTTGAGTGCTCTTAAGTTCAGAATAATATAAGCTTGGCAAAGATACATCTTCATCAACGACTATAAGTTTTTGCTCTTCATCTAGATAGTCTATTGTTTCACGGATTAGCGTTTTATCAATAGCTATGTCTTGGTTTTTGCTTAAGAGCTTTTCCGCTTCATCAACTAATGTCATTACCGGTAGATAAGTATGGCCTTGTTTTATACATATTTCTTCAACTACATATAAAATACCAGCCTTTAAACGATTACGTTCAGTTGGTTCAATACCCAGTTGTAATGCTAACTGATCAGCTTTTCGAAATCCAACACCACGTATGTCAAAAACTAATTGATAAGGGTTTTCTTCCACCACCCGAACAGTATCTGCCTTATAAAACTGATAAATATCCATTGAAAGTTTAGCCCCAAAGCCAAGCTCATTAAGTCGAATCATAATATATTCACTTTCTTGATTTTGGATAATTTGTTCAGCAATCTTTTTTTGTTTGGCCTTAGATAACTTAGGGACTTGAGATAAGACTGAATCATCATTAAGTACTTTTGAAATCACATCTTCACCAATAGCATTAACAATAGATTCAGCCGTTTTTTTACCAATCCCTTTAAATAAATCACTTGATAAATATGAAATCACTGCGTCTTTCGTTTGAGGCAGTTCTTTTTGGAAGCGCTCAGCTTTTAATTGCTGTCCATATTTCGGATGATTAACAATATGACCGTTAAATACATATACCTCATCCTCAATAATATTTGGAAAAAACCCAACTACAGTTGCCATATCCTGAAAATCACCATTAGATTCTATGACATCTACTTTTAAGACGGTATAGAAATTATCACTGTTTTGAAAGAGAATCATTTCAACAGTACCTTTAATATAAATACTATCTAATAATGTTGGGTTTTCCATTTTTGTTAGCCCTCCTCATCACGAATCGCTTTGAAAGTTTTTAGTGCATGTTGACTTAATAAATGATCTTCATCCATCAATATAGCTCGTTCAAATCCTTTAATTGCAACATCTATATCCTCATTTTTCATATACACTGCTAGCGTCAAATTATATTGAGCATCAGCGTGTTGAGGATTGATTTCTAAAATCTTATTTAGAATAGGAATAGCTTGATCGAATAATTCAAGTTCACATAGTACTAGTGCATATTGAAACTGTAATTCGATATCCTCAAATGCTTCATCAATTTCAGCAGCACGCATGAGATAAGGTAATGCTTCTTTTTTGGCATCCAATTGGAGGAACGACAAACCAATCATAAAGTTCGTATCTTTTGTATCGAACCCTTTTTGTTTGGCAAGTTGATACAATTTGATAGCGTCTTGAAAACGATTTTCGTTAAAATACACATTTGCAAAATTATAATAAACACTACCATTTTCTGGTTCTAAAGTTATTGCACGTTGAAAAAAACGCTCAGATTTTTCTATCTCATTGGCTTCTGCTAGTATAATTCCGGCATTAATATAGTTTTCAATTTCTTTTGGATAAGCTTCTATATTATCAAATGAAGCTTGTAATGCTTTTTCATATTGTCCTTGTTGTATAAGTTGATGAATTTCTTCAAGTTTCATAATTTAATCACCTTAATTTAATAATTAATGCTTTATACTACATAGCTTAACTGCCCTGAATTTTTAAAGACATCATCAATTGTAGCACCACCTAAACAAGTGTCACCATCATAAAGGACAACTGCTTGACCTGGTGTAATTGCTCGTACAGGCGCTTCAAAAGTGACACGAATACTATCATCACTTTCTTTTGTAACCGTAACCGGTGTATCTTTTTGACGATATCTGAACTTAGCTGTACATTTTAAAGGTTTACTTAAGTCAGTATCGTTTACAAATGAAACATCCGATGCAATAAGGTAATCACTGTATAGTGCGTCGTGATGAAAACCTTGTTCTACATAAAGTATATTTTTATCTAAATTTTTACCTACTACAAACCAAGGATCACCATCGCCACCGATACCTAAACCGTGTCTTTGACCGATTGTATAGTACATCAACCCACTATGCATACCTTTTTTCTCCCCATTTAAAGTACGCATTTCACCAGGTTGAGCAGGCAAATATTGTGATAAGAATGTTTTAAAATTACGTTCACCAATAAAGCAAATCCCTGTTGAATCTTTCTTTTTGGCAGTAGCAAGATTCTGTTCCTCAGCAATTTCTCTTACACGTTTTTTATCAATATCTCCTATTGGAAACATAACATGCTTTAATTGCTCTTCTGTTAGTTGATTTAAAAAGTAAGTTTGGTCTTTATTATTATCAACGCCACGTAACATTTCTACATGCCCCGTACCATCACGCTTTACTCGGGCATAGTGACCTGTTGCAACATAATCCGCCCCTAATTTAAGTGCATGATCTAAAAAAGCTTTAAATTTAATTTCTTTATTACACATTACATCTGGGTTTGGCGTGCGACCCTTTTTATATTCATCTAAAAAATAAGTAAATACTTTATCCCAATATTCTTTTTCGAAATTAACTGCATAGTATGGTATATCAAGTTGATTACACACAGCTATGACATCATTGTAATCTTCAGTAGCTGTACATACACCATTTTCATCGGTATCATCCCAGTTTTTCATAAAAATACCGATGACATCATAACCTTGTTCTTTGAGTAAGTGTGCAGTTACAGAACTATCGACACCGCCAGACATCCCAACTACAACACGTGTTTGATTATTTGTCACACTTAGTCCTCCTTAAATTTTTGATAAATTTTTTGAATTTCAATAATGATATAGTTAATATCTTCTGAAGTCATCGCCTCATTGAGACTGATACGAATTGAGCGTGTTACACGTTCATCTTCACCAAACATCGCAGCTAACACATGAGATGGAATTGTTGAACCCGCTGTACATGCGGAACCAGAAGAAACGTATACACCAGCTAAATCCAATAATGTTAAAAATGTTTCTACGTCTATAAACGGAAAATATAAATTAATAATATGATTTGTACTATCGACCATAGACCCATTAAGTTCAAATGGAACTGAACGTTCTTGTAGCCCAACAATAAGTTGTTCTTTTAGAGCAGCAAGATGAACATTATGCTGGTCTCTATGATGATCTGCAAGTTCTAAAGCCTTAGCTAGCCCAACAATTTGCGCAATATTTTCAGTTCCAGCTCGTCTTTTACTTTCTTGTTCTCCTCCGTGTTGTAAAAACTGCATTTGAGTACCTTGTTTCACATACAATGCACCTACACCTTTAGGTCCACCGAATTTATGAGCCGTTAAACTCAATGCATCTACATCAAATTCAACAACGTCTACATCCAAATGACCAATGGCTTGCACTGCATCCATATGAAAATAAGCTTTAGTTTTTCGAACTAAACTTTGAATATCATAAACATGTTGTACGGTACCGACTTCATTATTAACAAGCATGATTGAAACGAGAATAGTATCATCTCGTAAGTTATTTTCTAACTGTTTTAAATCAATTAACCCTTCTTCATTTACATCTAAATACGTTACTTCAAACCCCTGTTTTTCTAGATACTCGAAAACGTGTAACACAGAGTGATGTTCAATTTTTGTGGTAATTAAATGCTTTCCTTTATCTTGATTAGCAAATGCTATGCCTTTAATTGCAGTATTATTTGATTCAGTAGCACCACTTGTAAAAATCACTTCATTCGGTTTAGCGTTAAGGAAATTAGCCACAGTACGTCTAGACTCATCTAAATAACGTCTTGCATCTCGACCTTGCGAATGAATTGACGAAGGATTCCCAAAATGCGTTTTATAAATTGACATCATTTCATCTAATACTTCGGTTTTTATAGGTGTTGTTGCTGCGTAGTCTGCGTATACACTCATACTTAATGACAGTCCTTTCTCATATTCAATGTTCCTATTTTAGCATTACATATCCAAAAATTCTAGTCCAGTGTTCTAGACGTATCAACGCTAAACGCTGCATTAATTTCTATGTATTGAATTTAAAATTGATTAATCTTTTTCTTATAAACTTATATTTATAACATGGTATAGTGTAGTTAAATACAAATAAAAAATTTAAAGGAGAGTTATATTTTGGTATCACGTATCAAATATTCTGCACTGAATTTAATTCCTATTCGTGAAGGTCAAACTGATAAAGAAGCAATTGAGCAACATATTAAACTTGCACAACACCTTGAAACGTTAAATTATGAACGATTATGGATAGCAGAACATCATAATGCACCCAATTTAGTAAGTTCAGCAACGTCTATTTTAATACAACATACATTAGCACATACAAACTCTATGCGTATCGGCTCTGGAGGCATAATGTTACCGAATCACGCCCCTTTAATTGTTGCTGAACAGTTTGGAACGCTAAAAAAAATATACGGTGATAGAATTGATTTAGGATTAGGTAGAGCACCTGGAACAGATATGGCTACAGCAAGTGCACTAAGACGCGATCAACATGATGGCGTATATCGTTTCCCAGAAGAAGTACAGCAGTTATTACACTATTTTGGACCCGATTCAAAACAAGGTTATGTTAAAGCTATCCCAGCCGTAGGGACAAATATACCATTATATATATTAGGTTCATCCACTGACTCAGCACATGTTGCTGCTAGAGAAGGTCTGCCTTATGTATTTGCAGGCCATTTTGCTCCAGATCAAATGAAAGAGGCATTATCAATTTATCGAGAGCTTTTCGAACCTTCTGAATATCTAGATGAACCCTATATTATTGTTTGTTTGAACACCATCGTAGCAGACACAAATGAAATCGCACAGCATTTATCAACAACACAAATTCAAGTTTTCGCAAGTATCATGAGTGGACGTATGCAAAAAATGCAACCACCAGTAGATGATCTTGAACAAATTTTATCTCCCCGTGTCATTCGAATGGCACAACAACGCGTCGATCAATCTTTAGTTGGTGACAAATCGACAGTTAAGGAAAAAATAAAATCATTTATTCAGCATTATGGTGAAATTGATGAGATTATGGCAGTAAGTTACATTTATGACGAAGCGTTACAACACCAATCTTATACAAAATTTAAAGAGTTATTAGAAGAATTAAATCAAGACTAATTAAAAAGAAGGTAAAGCATTCTATAAATGGGCTCTATACTTTTAACGGTTGGTGAAATATTCACTAGCCGTTATTTTTTAGTTTTTAATATAAAAACGGCACAAATATCTCTATAATTGTAAGTACCAACAAACGAATTAAGAAGAGATATTTATGCCTATAAATTATGATATAACAGAATGCTTTGGAATTGAAGGAGAAAATTTAAAAATAACAGGTTATTTAGGGTTAAAGGACATTAAAGGGATAACATCTTTAGTTTTTACTGGC
>NZ_JABANU010000028.1 GCF_016238445.1 Staphylococcus canis | reverse complement strand
CCTTTTTTGACGGCATTTCGAGAGCAGGGTTCTTCGGCAGAACTTTCGCACCACGTTAAAGTAAAACCCACTTTTACGCGTTGCTATCGTTCTGCTCGAACCCAGGACGCTCTCTCAATGACCTTTTGTTTGAGATGAGTTCCATGATGATGCCGAGTAATACGACGATGATGGCTACACCGCCTGTTGCGTAGGCTAATACTTTCATTGAGAATACATCGCCAAGTTCTTCGCTAAAGAAAAATACTTTGGCAAATGTCATTGTTGCGTGGAAAATGGTTGCTGAATAGATTGCACGACCACCTGTACCGCGTACGAGTTCACCAGCAATCATAGAAAATGCAAATACAAATATTGCGCTATACATTGTATAAGGCATACCGAATGCTGTGTTTACATCCCAAATCAGATACAATACGCTGACAATCACATTCGCAAAAAAGTGTGGTACTTTTGTTTCAACAATATTAAATAAGTAACCACGAAATCCAATTTCAATGAAAAATGCCATTAACAAATGACCGATTAAAATTGTCCAAATCGACTCTGATAAGTCGACAGCTTGTAATAAAATAAAACTATCTGAATACGTATTAAACGCATACATACAAATAATAAAAATGATTAATGGAATGCTAATTGCAAGTAGCACACGCTCAATCACTTTTAAATTCACTGAAAACTTCAGTCCGTATAATTGTTCTTTTTTATGTTTAAATATCATTAAACAAATTAAGAAAGCGATAAAAGGTCCTAAACTATTAAGCGAAAACACAAATGTTTTTAACCCTGTAGCTTCCTGAAAATCTTGTAATACAATAGGTATGACGTAGGCTAAGACAAAATATAGAAAAATCGTCATTGCCCACTGAAATCCTGAAATAGGTGTTCGATTCATATATAATCCTCCGTAGTTAGCAAATTGTCAAATTAAATGTATAATTCTTTGAGATTTTACTTATGACATAAATTACCTTCATATCATCGAACTAAACTATATTATACCGGTAACGTCTCAACAAATAAATCAATGACATTAATTTATAATCTAATTGTAATAATAGATGCGTTTGATTTATGTTATTTAGGTTATAGAAAAATTGAGTAGAGATAGATATCATTTTAAACAATAGATGTTATGGTCGCAAGTATGGACCATACATCTATGCCCAACAACTAATCTATAGAGTTATAAACAATAGGAGGATGATGAGGATGTATATTCAACCAGATCAGTCAATTTGGTCAGGGCGATTAGACAGTGAAACAGATCGCTCAATGTTTCGACATTTTCAAACAGTACAATTCGGTGATATTCAAAATATTAAAGGTGAAAATGATGGTGTAGCGTTATTGGGTTATGCAGTTGATGAAGGGGTTAAACTTAATCAAGGTCGCGTAGGAGCTAAAGCAGGGCCAGATGCTATAAAAAAAGCGTTCGCTGGTCTACCTGCTGCAACAGATACGCCAATCACTGATTATGGAAATATCAAACATGATCAAACAGAACTTATTGAAACACAACAAGAGTTTGGAGACCACGTTGCACAATTACTACAAACTCATAAACGTACTTTTTTAGTAGGTGGTGGGCATGATATCGCTTATGCACAGTATCTCGGTGTTCGTAAAGCAAATCCTAATCAATCTATCGGTGTTATTAATATTGATGCACATTTTGATAACCGACAAGAACCACATTCTACATCAGGCACAAGCTTTAGACAAATGTTAGAAGCGGATTCGAATCTTGATTATTTCGTATTAGGTATTCAAAGACCAGGGAATACACCGAATTTATTTGATTATGCTAAAAAGACAGGCACTGAGTATGTATTAGCTGAAGAAATGTACGACGGCATTCCGCCACGAGTTAAAGATAAATTAGCTCATTTTATTAATAAGCATGATGTCATTTTATTTACGATTTGTATGGACGTTTTTGACAGTGCTTATGCACCAGGGGTTAGTGCAAGTGCTGTGTTTGGTTTAAAACCATATACAGTATTAGAATTAGCCAAACGTATTCTTGAATCTGACAAGGTGACGTCATTAAGTATTGCAGAAACCAATCCAGAGTATGACGTTGATGGACGTACTGCAAAACTTGTTGGACATATGTTAACACACTTTATTCATTATTTATAAACTTACTTTTAAAACGAGGCTAGAAGCTACCATCTTCTGGCCTCTTCTTTATTGCTAAATGCATTAGGACATGTTTACGTTTTCCCAATAACTTTGACACATTTTGACAAAGCTTAATACTTGTTCACTATATTGACGTTTACGTGAATAATTAATATAAATTTTTCGTTTCATATTTGGACGTATTTGAATCGCATTCAAAGCATTAGTATTAAAAGATTGATAATAAATACGAGGTATCACAGCGTATCCCATACCTTGTCGCACAAAATTTGCGGCAACTTCAAAGCGTTCAACTTCCATAACGATATTTGGTCGTACACCTAAATGATTAAAATACTCATCAATATGTGTTCGTACTTGATATTGTTTGTTCGGAACGATTAAAGGAAGGTGCTTAATAGATATTGATTTTTGATTTTGGTACTCATCAATAGGTGTGAGTAATACATAGTCTTCTTTGTATAAAGGGATTGAGACAATATCTTCATGTTTAATAAAATCATTAGATAATCCAATATGAATATCAAAATTAACAAGTTTTTGAGTGAGTTTTTGTGGTTCTAAGATGTCTAATATTTGATAATGTTGATCTGGGTTTTGCAAGTTATGTTGTTTGATAAGTAATGACACCCAGTAAGATGTAGATTCTAATATGGACATTTTAATTTTAGGTGTTTGACTAAGCTTTAAGTCATACATTTTTTCAAGTGTTTGGTGATATTGTTGTACGATTTCTAAGGCATGATTATAAAATTGAATGCCTTTTTCAGTAATTGAAATTTCTTTGGTTGTTCTTTTGAGTAATAAATATCCTAAGTCATTTTCCATCTTTTTAATCGTTGCTGTAAGAGAAGGTTGACTAATATGTAACGTACGTGCTGCTTTAGTAAAACTATTTTGATTAACGACTTCAATAAAGTATTCCAGTTGAATAATTTTCATATATCGAAACTCCTTTTATAGTTTTAAGTTATCAATAATTAGTTTATTTATATTGGTTATTAATATCATAGCATAATATAATGGAGATGTTGGTAATATAACGATGCCAACGTCATGGAAAATGGGATGATTTAAAACACTGATTTGAGTGAGGATAAGTAGTGAACTTTAGCAAAGGGGAAATCTGAACTAAAAAGTGTATAGACTCAATTCTTTTACCAATAATTATCAGTTTATTCTCATTATTGGTAAAACTCTAAAGCGTTTTGTGATCTCAGCACAACATTGGTTCATACAAACGAAGGGGTGGTTGTATGACATCACAAGAAAAGTCTGTTAAAGGGAAACAGATGTGGCGATTTTGGGTCTTTAGTGTTCTAGGTATCATTTGTTTCTTTATACCTGTAACAATTAATGGGACAAACACGATACTTGTCGACCATGCACATTTAGCTTTTCGACAATTATTAGGACCACTAATGTCCTACCTCGCACTACTCATGATTATTATTGGAGCTATTTTACCAATAACAAGACGAGAATATAAAAAGTCTCGAACAGACTTCATCATTGTTGTATTTAAAGTATTAGGTGCCATTATTGGTATCATGTACGTGTTTGAATTCGGACCTAAAATTTTATTTAAACCACAATATGGTCCATTTTTATTTGATAAGTTGATGTTGCCATTAAGTGTGTTAATTCCAATAGGGGCTATCGCTTTATCACTACTTGTAGGTTATGGGCTTTTAGAATTTATTGGCGTATTACTTGAACCAGTCATGCGACCCATTTTTAAAACGCCTGGTAAATCTGCAGTAGATGCGGTTGCGTCTTTCGTTGGGAGTTATTCTTTAGGTTTATTAATAACAAACCGTGTATATCGAGACGGTATGTATAACAAAAAAGAAGCAGTCATTATCGCGACAGGTTTTTCAACGGTATCAGCTACATTTATGGTAATTGTGGCACGTACTTTAGATTTAATGTCACATTGGAATTTATATTTCTGGTTATGCTTAATCATTACCTTTATCGTGACTGCCATTTCGTCACATATTCCACCAATATCATTAGAATCTACACAGTATTATGGGGGACAAGAAGGACAAAAAGAAGTGGCTGTTGAAGGAAGTCGCATTAAAGCAGCTTGGGAAGAAGCTAAACGTCAATCACATCAATCGTTACCTTTATTACGTAACATTTGGGTCAACGTTAAAGATGGTTTAGAAATGACATTGGCGATTCTACCTTCGATTCTATCAATCGGCTTTTTTGGCTTAATTTTAGCAAATTACACACCAGTTATCGATTGGTTAAGTTATATTTTTTATCCATTCATCTACATTTTTCCAATTCCAGACCAAGCATTGTTAGCAAAAGCATCAGCGATTTCAGTGATCGAAATGTTTTTACCTTCACTGATTGTTGTTAATGCGGCAATTCAAGTGAAGTTTGTTGTAGCAGTTACAAGTGTATCAGCCATTATTTTCTTATCTGCTTTAGTACCTTGTATTTTAGCTACAGAAATAAAAATACCATTATGGAAGTTATTACTTATATGGTTTATTCGTGTCGTTTTGACATTATTAATTACAATTCCAATTAGTTTATTACTATTTTAATCAAAGGAGAGATGTATAATGTCTAGAGAAATTAGAGCGAAAAAAGGGTTAGAGATTGAATGTAAAGGATGGGAACAAGAGGCAGTATTAAGAATGTTATACAACAACTTAGATCCAGAAGTTGCTGAACATCCTGACAAACTTGTTGTGTATGGTGGTATCGGTAAAGCTGCTCGTAACTGGGAAGCATTTGATGCGATTGTAGATACGTTACGTCGCTTAGAAAGTGATGAAACAATGCTTGTTCAATCTGGTAAGCCAGTAGCAGTATTTAAAACGCACGAAGAGGCACCACGTGTATTACTTTCAAACTCTGTGTTAGTACCTAAATGGGCAAATTGGGAACATTTCCATGAACTTGATAAAAAAGGTTTAATGATGTATGGCCAAATGACAGCAGGTAGTTGGATTTATATTGGTTCACAAGGTATTGTTCAAGGTACATATGAAACATTTGCAGAACTTGCAAATCAACATTTTAACAACTCTTTAAAAGGAACAATCACATTAACAGCAGGATTAGGTGGTATGGGTGGTGCACAACCAGCAGCTGTAACAATGAACGGTGGGGTAGTTATCGGCGTAGACGTTGACCCATCTAGAATTGAAAAACGTATTGAAACACGCTACTGTGATAGCGTTACGCATTCATTAGATGAAGCTTTAAAAAGAGCAGAAGAAGCACGAGATAAAGGTGAAGCCTTATCTATCGGTTTAGTAGGAAATGCTGCAGAAGTATATCATGAAATTTTAGATCGTGGTTTTAAAATTGATATCGTTACAGACCAAACTTCAGCACATGATCCATTAAATGGTTATGTTCCAGAAGGGTATTCATTGGAAGAAGCAGCTAAATTACGTGAAGAAGATCCAGATCAATATGTTAAATTATCAAAACAATCTATGAAAAAACATGTGGATGCGATGTTACAATTCCAGAAAAAAGGTTCTGTAGTATTTGATTATGGTAATAATATCCGTCAAGTGGCTTATGATGAAGGCTTAGAAAATGCATTTGACTTCCCAGGATTCGTACCAGCGTACATTCGACCATTATTCTGTGAAGGTAAAGGACCTTTCCGCTTCGCAGCGTTATCTGGTGATCCAAAAGATATTGAACGTGCTGATCAACTTATGCGTGAGTTATTCCCAGAAGACGAAAAGTTAATTCGTTGGTTAGATATGGCAAGTGAAAAAATTGCATTCCAAGGTTTACCTTCACGTATTGCATGGTTAGGTTATGGAGATCGTGCAAAAATGGGACTTGCACTTAATGAATTAGTACGTAAAGGTGAAATTTCAGCACCAATTGTTATTGGACGTGACCATTTAGACTCAGGTTCAGTAGCATCACCAAACCGCGAAACAGAATCAATGAAAGATGGTTCTGACGCTGTAGGGGACTGGGCAATTCTGAATGCACTTGTCAATACAGCAGCAGGTGGTTCATGGATTTCAGTTCACCATGGTGGCGGTGTTGGTATGGGTTATTCACTACATGCCGGTATGGTTGTTGTTGCTGATGGTTCTGAACGTGCTGAAAAACGATTAAAACGTGTATTAACAACAGATCCGGGTATGGGTGTAGTAAGACATGCCGATGCAGGATATGATATTGCAATTCAAACAGCTAAAGAAAAAGGCGTGGATATTCCAATGATTACAGGTAAAGGTGATGAAAAATAATGAACGATTTATTAATCCAAAACATTAAAGCGTTAGTTTTACCCAAAAAGACAGATAGACCGTTAAAAGGAAAAGAACTCGATGAATTAGAAGTCATTGAAAATGGAACGGTAGTCGTTAAAGATGGCAAAATTGTTTATTCTGGAAAACATACAGATGAGTATGAAGCTAAAGAAACAATCGATGCGACAGGTAAAGTCGTTTCTCCAGCACTTGTTGATGCACATACGCATCTGATTCATGGTGGTTCACGTGAACATGAAATGACATTAAAACGTCAAGGTGTATCTTATTTAGAAATTCTTGAACAAGGTGGCGGTATTTTATCAACAGTAGAAGCAACACGTGAAGCGACTGAAGATCAATTGTTCGAAAAAGCAGAACATGATTTATTAACAATGATTCATCACGGTGTGTTAGCTGTTGAAAGTAAAAGTGGTTACGGTTTAGATAAAGAGAACGAACTCAAACAATTACGCGTATCACGTCGTTTACAAGAAAAATATAATTTAGATATGCGTCATACATTCTTAGGGCCACACGCTGTGCCGAAAGAAGCAGAATCTAATGCACAATTTTTACAAGAAATGATTGATTTATTACCAGAAGTGAAGGAATATGCTGATTTTGCTGATATATTCTGTGAAACAGGTGTGTTTTCAATTGAAGAATCAAAACGTTACATGGAAGCGGCTCAAAAAGAAGGATTTAAAGTGAAAATTCATGCTGATGAAATCGATCCGTTAGGTGGTCTAGGATTAGCAATTGACGAAGGCGCAATTTCAGCAGATCACCTTGTAGCGTCAAGTGATGAAGATAAAAAGAAACTTAAAGATTCGGATACAGTAGCGGTACTGTTACCAGGTACAACATTCTACTTAGGTAAAGAATCTTATGCAGATGCTCGTGGCATGCTTGAACAAAATGGTGCGATTGCTATAGCAACGGACTATAATCCAGGAAGTTGTGTGACAAATAATTTACAAATGGTCATGGCGATTGCGGCGCTTAAATTGAAATTATCACCGAATGAAATTTGGAATGCAGTCACAGTCAATGCAGCAAAAGCAATTGATGTTGATGCTGGTACAATTAACGAAGGTGATAAAGCCAATATTGTCATCTGGCATGCACCAAACCATGAATATATTCCATACCACTATGGTATTAACCATGCTGAAAAAGTAATTAAAGATGGCAAAGTTATTGTAGACCATCAACTACAATTATCATAATTAAAAGTAAAATGAGGACGATATATTCCATTCAACTGAGGAGGATATTCGTCCTCTTTTTTGTTTAAGTCAGTGAAAATCGTGTATATTGGATACAAACATATATGTAATGAAGGAATGATAAGGAGGATGAAGAGAGATGCGTGAGTTAACAGATCAACTGATAACATGGAGACGTCAATTTCACCAACAACCTGAAATATCACATGAAGAGTACAAAACAACTGAGAAGATTCGTAATATCTTAGAAGAACATGATATTACAATTTTAGACTTACCGTTAAAAACAGGATTGATTGCTGAAATCGGTCAGGGTGACACTTTAATTGGAGTACGTAGTGATATTGATGCGTTACCGATTATTGAAGATACAACATTAGCGTATAAATCTGAAAATGAAGGCGCTATGCATGCATGTGGTCATGATATTCATATGGCTTCTATATTAGGTGTTGCTTTATTGTTGAAAGCAGAAGAGTCACAGTTAAATGGACGTGTACGAATTATTTTCCAAGCTGCTGAAGAAGTGGGGGATGGTGCTATTGCTTTTGCAGATTCAGGTGCCTTAGACGATGCAAAAGCGATCATTGGCTATCATAATGATCCCACGTTAAAAGTAGGTGAATGGCGAGCGAAAACGGGCCATATGACATCGAATGTCGATCGCTTTGTTATTAAAATTGAGGGGGTTGGCGCACATGCAGCGATGCCTCAAGACTGTAAGGATCCGAGTATCGTTGTTGCGCAACTGATTAATAGTTTGCAAACAGTAGTGAGTCGCAATCTCGCCCCTTACCAAGAAGGGGTCGTGACAATTGGTCGGATATCGAGTGGGGAAACATGGAACGTGATTCCTAAAGAAGCGGAATTAGAAGGAACAATTCGTTCTTTAGACGCAGAAGTGAGAGATAAAATAGAACAGCGTTTACGTGCGATTTGTGAAGGTATTGCACAACAATATGAAGTTAAGGTGGATTTAGAATATAAACGCCTTGCCAAATCAGTCGTTAATGATGAGCAATTACAAAATATAGCATATGAGGTAGCAGAATCTGTTGGATATCAAGTTGATGTTCTCCCTAGAGCGTTATCAATTGGTGAAGATTTTTCAGGTTATCAAAAGGTAGCGCCGACACATTTTGCGATGATTGGCTCAGATAGTCCTTATGCCTTGCATCATCCGAAATATCAGCCAGATGAAGCGATTTTAGAGAAAGTGCCTCATTATTTTGTAGCATTTGTAAAACGGTTATTAGAGGACGCATAAAGCGTTTGACGAGACATCTAATTTCTTGTAAGGTTTAACAGTACAATAAAATACTTCATATCAAGAGAAGTGGAGGGACTGGCCCGTTGATACTTCGGCAACATGAAAAGCGTGTGCCAATTCCAGATGTGGCAAAGCGGAGCACAAATGAGTGTATACGCAATGATTGAGTCACTGAAGATAAGAAGTTATAAGCTGAAATTATCAGTTGAGGTCATAACTTTGGGGATGGCATGTGCATATGCGATCTAGGAAGTATTGGACCTCAATTTTTTTATAAGGAGCTATTTAATGGGAAATCATAATCAAAATGGTCATGCATGGGGGCTTATCCCTCTAATTGTTTTTATAGGCATATTTTTAGGTTCAGGTATCATTACAAAGGATTTCACATTTATGCCATTAAATATTGCAGCGATGGTTGGTGTAATTACAGCACTTATGTTAAAACCTAAAGAAAAATTTACGCAAAAAGTAGAAGTGTTTGCTAAAAAAGCGGGTCATCCTAATATTGTTTTAATGATGCTTATTTTTATTCTAGCAGGTGCTTTTTCTAAAACAGCAGAAGCAATGGGTGGCGTGACGTCTATTGTTAATTTAGGTCTATCATTAATACCGCAAAATTTTCTAATTGTCGGTATCTTTCTCATTTGTATGTTTATCTCAATCTCAATGGGAACATCAGTAGGGACAGTGGCTGCGATTGCACCGGTTGGTTTTGGAATTAGTGAGGCGACAGATATTCCAGCTGCACTAGCTATGGCAACAGTAGTTGGAGGTGCGATGTTTGGTGATAATCTCTCGATGATTTCAGATACGACAATCGCTGCAGTACGCACACAACATACACGAATGAGTGATAAGTTTAAAGTTAATTTTCGGATTGTATTACCAGGTGCTATAGTTACAGTGTTTATTTTGTGGCTACTAACATTTAACAGTCAAATTGATACCTCTCATACGTATGAGTTTAATTTTCTAAAAGTCATTCCATATCTAATTGTATTGATTTTAGCTATTTTAGGTGTAAATGTTATCTTAGTACTATTAGGTGGTATTCTATTATCTGGTATTATAGGCTTCATTAATCAAGATTTTGATTTAGCAGGCTTTTTAAAAGCAGCCTCTGAAGGTATTATTGCAATGGAAGATATCGCAATTATTGCTTTACTTATTGGAGGTATGATTGGACTTGTAGACTATTATGGTGGCGTCACTTGGATATTGAATTTTGTGAAGAATCGTATTCGTTCGCGTAGAGGTGCAGAGTTTGGGATTGCAGGGCTAGTGAGTGTAGCAGATATCTCTACAGCAAATAATACCATTTCAATTATTATGACAGGGCCACTTGCTAAAGATATTTCGGATGAATATAACATTGATCCGCGGAAGTCAGCGAGTATTCTTGATATATTCGGTAGTGCGTTTCAAGGATTTGTTCCATATAGCCCTCAATTGATTGCTGCTGCTGGAGTGGCAGGGATCTCACCTGTAATGTTATTACCGTATTCTATTTACCCAATAGTATTAGCGGTGTCTGGTATTTTAGCGATTGTGTTTAATTTTCCGAAATTAAAAACACAAAAGATTAAGCGATAGCAATGAATCAATTTATGCCAAAAGTTTTGTTTTACGGTACAATATGAAGTAGTATTGTCATATTGAAGTGAGGTGAAAGGAATGCAACAAACACAAAGTGAATGGGTTGAGATTCATATCGTACGATTAATGAAAACGACACCTAGTCGACTCTACCAAGCTTGGCTAGACCCAGAACAGTTACGATTATGGTTCATGACCTCACAACGTACGAATAAACTGGTTCGAAGTGATGCAGTTGAAGGTGGTCACTATGAAATTATCGATATGCGAAACAATAAAGAAAGACGTATTATAGGCACTTATGAATCTTTAGTGCCGGACACAGAAATTGTCAAAACCATTCAAATGCCAGAACTCAGTGAAGATGCTGATCAAATAGAGGTGTACTTTGAAGAACGTAGTCCAGGCATTACAGAGATGACGTTCACTTATCGAAGTTTAGTACGTAGAGAACGTAGGTTAAAAAATTTAGAATATAAACAAAAGAAAAAAGAATATCATGATCATACAGCACATGGACTTGAATTAATGTTTGATCAGTTACAAAATTATATAGAGTCAGAAGAAGCGGAATTAGAGTAAAATGAAAGCCACACGTGTGAATTGGAAGTGATACCAATTTGCATGTGTGGCTTCTTAGTATTTAGCACGAGTGCGCGCGCTTTTTATAACTACGTATAGGTTGACTTGCATGGTAAATATCAATATGATAAATTGCTAGTTTTTGAATCAATAACATAAAAATAGAATGCGTGGTCGTTAATTTCAATGTACGATTAGAAAAACCATAATGAATATTATGATGCTTAAAACTGTTTAAAACATCAATAATTTTGTCTTTAATAAACATATCATTTAATCCATCTATCGCAATCTCAAAATGTTTTTCCACTGCTGCATGAGAAGTGCGTTCTGTTAAAAGGTGTTCATATTGTGTCAATACAATATGATGAAATAAATAATTATGATAACTTAAAAAGCTAATCAAATAAGGTAATGCTTTTTTTGGCAATTGTACACGTAAAACAAAAGCTTGTTTAAGTCGTATAAACTCATAGCTAAAATGAAGGTGTGATTTTAGTTGTTCCAACAGTTTTGAAATCTTCCTGCGAGTCAGATAGTGATTGGCTTGATCGATGTGTAATGTATATGATTCTAATTTATCGATAATCATTGTAATTCCCCATTTAAAATATTATTAAGTTTATTTTATCATCGGTATCAAAAGATTTCATTAAGACTTAAGGTTGATTATACATTTAAACTAAGATTTTTCGCTTTTTTTATTTGGATTTCAAGTAATGTTATCAAAAAATCTATGAAATCACTCGTAAATCTAAAAAAACTATTGTTTCCAATCGATTAATGTGTTAATATTCTGACTATTAAGAAAACTGGAGGTTATGCTTATGCTTCAAAAACTCGGACAATTTGCTACTAAAACTTTTTTATTGTGGATGTTATTAGTTAGCGTTATTGCCTTTATAATGCCACATACTTTTACAGGATTTGGACCATTCATTCCATACTTACTCGGTGTCGTGATGTTAGGTATGGGACTTACAATCAAAATAGAAGATTTTAAATTTATCTTAAAACAACCAAAGCCTGTTTTAATAGGAGTAGTCTTACAATACACGATTATGCCATTATTAGCATATAGTATTGCTAAAGGATTTCAATTGCCTCCAGATATTGCCATTGGTGTGATGCTAGTAGGATGTTGTCCAGGTGGTACTTCTAGTAACGTTGTATCTTATCTTGCTAAAGCCAACGTTGCCTTATCTGTTACTGTGACATCAGTTTCAACTTTACTTTTACCAATACTTACACCATCACTTATGTATGTATTTGCAAATCAATGGATGGATATCTCATTTATGAGTTTATTTTCATCTGTAATTAAAGTTGTCATTGTCCCTATTGCTATTGGATTAGTATTGCAGAAACTCTTTAAAAATGCCGCAGAAAAGAGTGAAGATATTTTACCAGTGATTTCTGTTATCGCAATTTCGTTAATACTAGGTGCTGTAATCGCAGCAAGTAAAGATATGATCTTACAAACAGGTTTACTTATTTTCATAGTCGTTATTTTACATAATACATTAGGATATTTAATCGGATATGTATTAGCACATTGCTTTAAACTAAGTGTTCCAGATAAGAAGGCGCTATCTATTGAAGTAGGCATGCAAAACTCTGGACTTGCAGCCTCGCTTGCCACAGTTCATTTTAATCCATTAGCTGCAGTGCCAGGTGCCGTGTTTAGCTTTATACATTGTGTAAGTGGGCCATTACTTGCTAAGATATGGACATCAAAATGGCGTGAAAAACTCACTTCACCACGCGTTAAAAATGTATCATAATATTACAGAAAAGGTTTCTTAAATCTCATGAGAAACCTTTTCTTTCATATTTACAAAAATGTTAGGTTGTGCGAAAATATATTTTAATAAAAAGGGATAAAGCATTAAGGGGGCATTAAAGGAGGTAAGGTATGGTAAAAGTATTACATCATTACTTTATAACAATTACGATATGTTTTACGATGCTCATCTTAGCACTAGGATTATTAAATGAAAGTCGTCTCATGGTGACTTTAACAGTTATTGTCACAGCGATGAATTTTATGTTTGAGACAAAATTAAAGCAGTCGAATTGGTCCGTTTCTAAACGTCATTTTATTCAAACGCTAGTATTTCCAATTAATATTATCATTATTGCAATAATTTGTTTGATTTATTTGCAATGGATGTAAGTCTATTTATAGAAATACATGTAAATCATAAAAGTGAATCGGTTAACGAGATTTGATACACTATAGTCAAACAACATCAGAGGAGGCTATAATCATGTATCGAGCAGTGATATTTGATTTTGATGGAACGATTATAGATACTGAACAACATTTATTTGAAGTCATAAATCAAAACTTAAAAAAAGAAGGACACCAACCTGTTACTCTAGAGTTTTATCGTTCTAATATTGGGGGAAGAGCGCTCCCATTACACAATCATTTAGTTGAACTTATGGGAGAAGAACGTGTTGCTGATATTTATCATGAACACCATGAAACATCTGCAGATTTAAAGATGCGACCGGGTGTATTTGAGTTAATTCAAAAGTTACATGAAAGACACGTTCCAATAGGTATTGCATCGAGCAGTAGTAGAAAAACTGTAGAAACACTTGTAAAAAAATTGGGGCTAACTTCCTATATTTCAACGATTAAAGGTCGAGAAGATGTTGACGAGGTTAAACCTGAACCAGACTTATATTTAACAGCTGTACAAGCTTTAAATTTTAGTCCAACACAATGTCTAGCTATAGAAGACTCGGTGAAGGGTGCAACAGCAGCAGTACGCGCTGGACTCGATGTGATTGTGAACACGAATCAAATGACAGAAGTGAGCGATTTTTCGGAGTTGCCATTACTTGCGAAAAATATTGATTTGACGACGGTTGAAGCGCGTTATTTTAATAGGGAGCTATCATGAGTCTAGAGATGATTATGTTTTTCATCGTCGCACCGTTAATTATATTGTTTGGTAATCTTGTATTAGCGCCGAGGTTTCAAAAACATATACCAATGCATGTACATATGAAGTCGGCATTATTAGGAATAGTGTTGTATGGCATTGCAGCAGTGATTGTGTATTACTTTTTTCTCCAAGGTAAAATATAATTCAGTTGACTTAGCTGAAAATATGTACGAATTCCATTTATATAGAAAAAGGTCAGTCGCTTTGAGGGACTGACCTTTCGTATCTTAGGACTAATGTAAAAAATAAAGTGCTAAAATGATTAAAACAAGTAATATTGCATCAACACCAACCATTAATTTATAACGCGTATTTGGTGCACCCGTTTTATTGGTTTTGTATGCCATATAAACGTTAGGTATAAAACTAATCAGTAAAATAATGATAATGATGATACCTAAAGTTGTTGTACCCATAGTGTGAAACTCCTTTGCTCTCGTCGATATTGTTTATATTATACCATACCTCTTAGTGCCATTATTTGTTTTGATTTTTAATGATTTTAAACTGCCCGTGATCATTAAGGTAGGCATAAAATAATCCAATAATGAGACCACCGCCAATATAGTTACCCACGAAAGCAGCAATGATATTTTTAATAACATGACCTAACTCAAGTCCTGATATATTATAATACAGCATTCCTACAAACAAACATGCATTATAAACGACGTGTTCATATCCCATAAATGCAAATATTGTCACACCAAACATCATAACGAAGATTTTCGCTAAAATATCATCAATTTGCATAGCGATAACTAAGGAGATGTTAATAAAAAAGTTTGCAAAGATTGCACGGACTAAAATATTTTGAAATGAGTGGGTCACTGTTTTTGTATGTACGACATCATTCAGTAATTGTGTCATTTCAGGTGTCATGACATCTGTCATTCGCATTAAACCAAATAATAAAGCAGCACCAATTGCATTCCCTAAAAAACATAATAAAAATATTTTAAGCACACGACTCGGTTTAATAAGATGATAATAAAGACCTACAGTGAAATACATAAAATTACTGGTTAGTAATTCAGAATTTGTAAATAGAATTAATACAAGTGCAAAGCTAAAAGCAATAGAAGCAATCATACTCACTAAACCTGATGGAATGTCCGGTGAGAATGTCGCTTTAATCATTAAAGTGAAAATTGTAATGATACTAATAATAAAGCCAGCCATCATCGCACGCATTAAATACCTTCTTAAATAAAAACTTTGTAATACGTCCTTTTTTTGAATGGTCTCAATGATATTAGCGACCCAAGCTCTTCCATAAAAAATACTGTCCCATTTGATGTTTTTATTTTCCATTATTATATACTTCCCTTTCCTAAACACTTAGATGTACATCTAGATATAAATCTTATTATAAATAGATAACATTCTTTTGTGAAGGTATTCACAATACCAAATGTGACAAAATTGTGACATAAAAATTGATACAATAAATTGTAGCTTATGTACAGAAGAAGTTTAATTCATAAACGAAAACTCAAAAAAATTTTTGTGAAAATGACAACATAATATGAATAGTGAAGCGTCGAACAGAAAATAAGAGTTATGATTAAATATTCACAAAAGCATTAACGCTTTAAAATACTAGGGTTTTTGGAATTTAATTTCTAAAAAAAAATACATGAATATAAACCGAAATTATTAAATAATACTTATATTAAAAAATAATAGAGTCTTTGATGTTTCAATCTTAAAATTTAGATGATTTAAAACTTCAAATCTACCAAATATTAATTTTGTTATATAAAGAAAGCGGTTACAAAAATTTCTAAAAAGAGCTTCTATTCTTTGAAAAATATAGTATAATAAACGCCATAAACATAATTAATGTTTGATAGGGGTTTTATAGAGATGGAGGATTGAATATGGAAGGTAACGAATTACACAGAGGACTAAGTTCTCGTCAAATTCAAATGATTGCACTCGGAGGAACAATTGGTGTAGGACTCTTCATGGGAGCATCAAGTACAATTGCTTGGACTGGTCCATCGGTTATTTTTGCGTATCTAGTAGCAGGGATATTTTTATTCCTTGTCATGCGCGCAATGGGTGAGATGGTGTATCTCTATCCAACAACGGGATCTTTTGCGAATTACGCAACAGATTATCTTCATCCAGTAGCCGGATATGTTACAGCATGGGCGAATATATTTCAATGGATTGTTGTAGGAATGTCTGAGGTTATCGCAGTTGGTGAATACATGAAGTACTGGTGGCCAGAGCTACCATCATGGATTCCAGGTATTATTGTTATCGTGATTTTAACAGCAGCGAATGCTGTATCTGTTAAAGCTTTCGGGGAGTTTGAATTCTGGTTCGCAATGATCAAAATTGTCACAATTATCTTGATGATTGTAGCTGGATTCGGGTTGATTTTCTTCGGATTAGGGAACGGAGGACATCCAATCGGATTAAGCAATTTAACAGAGCACGGTGGCTTCATGCCAAACGGATGGCTTGGATTTTTCTTTGCACTTTCAATTGTTATTGGATCTTATCAAGGTGTCGAATTAATCGGTATCACAGCGGGGGAAACAAAAGATCCACAACGTAACATACAAAAAGCTGTAAATGGTGTAATATGGCGTATACTTATCTTTTACATTGGGGCAATTTTTGTAATCGTAACAGTATATCCATGGGATGGTTTACAAGAGCTTGGTAGTCCATTCGTAGCAACATTTGCTAAAGTAGGTATTACAATTGCGGCTGGGTTAATCAACTTTGTTGTAATTACAGCAGCGATGTCAGGTTGTAACTCAGGTATTTTCAGTTCTAGTCGAATGATTTTCACTTTAGCTCAGAACCGTCAATTACCACAAATCTTTACTAAAGTTATGAAAAATGGGGTGCCTTTCTATACAGTATTAGCTGTATCAATCGGTATTTTTATTGGTGTCATCTTAAACGTTATTTTACCTATGATTATTAAAGGATCTGAGAGTATTTTCGTTTATGTGTATAGTGCATCTATTTTACCAGGTATGATCCCTTGGTTCATGATTTTATTAAGTCACATTCAGTTTAGACGTAAGTTTCCTGAAAAATTGGAAAATCATCCATTTAAAATGCCACTTGCCCCTGTAACAAATTATCTTACTATTGGTTTCTTGTTACTTGTATTAGTGGGAATGTTAATTAATGGAGAAACACGCGTCTCAGTAATTATTGGATTTGTTTTCTTAGGATTTATGGCAGTATTTTTCTTTATGCGTGGTTACCATAAACGTGATAAAGAAGATTTAAAATTATAAAATCTCTATATTAAAATGTAACAGAGGTCGGATAATCCATTGTCCAACCTCTGTTTTTTATTCTCCATAGTTCTACATAACTCCAAATGAGTTAGAATCGAAGGAGTTGAGATCTTGCATATAAAATCACATCGATATACCCTTGATTCACTGCAATTTGATTACCGAAATCTATTCGAATTAATGGTGATTGAGAAAGATTATCCAAGCAATAGTAATAGGCATCATATGGATATAAAGGTGTAAATGATAAGTGATCAGGGTGTGGAAGTACATTAAAAAGTTGTGTGACAAGTTGCTCCAATTTTTTTAAGTAAGCATCACTTAAATCTTTATCGACGCGATAGTGTAAGTTAAAAAATGTCGCATATTCAAGTAATTGATTAAGATTGTGTAGAGCTTGAGTGCAAGTAGGAATATTATGTTGATTCATAGTTGTCATCCTTTCTATAGATGTTATATAGTATACTATAGCATGTTTATGAAACAATGTGCCGTTAAAATAGAATTAAAATAATATTGGAGGAATAGTACCGCAAAATTTAAATATTTGTTATTCCCAGTTATGAAAGGATTGGAAAGGTATGTCACATTATCGTTGGAAAGATATTGCGTGGCGTGATTTATGGTTGATTCCGATATTAGCAGTCTCGTTAATTGCTTTAAATATGGTAGCCACATTTGTGTATTTTATTATCGTTCAACCCGATAGTTTTTCAAATACTACACAATTGATATTAAGCGATGGCTATATTATTGCAACTACAATTGCAAGCGTAATCAGTTATATAATCGTTATTGCAAGCTTTTGGTTATTACACTTTAGAACAATGCCAAAACGATTTAAACAAGGAATTGAAGGCGTCAAAACCTATTGGAAATGGATTCTCATTGCTTATATCGCCACAATGCTATTGAGTCAAATTTATGAATGGTTAAAATCATTTTTACCATCAGATTTTCAATATGGTACACCTCAAAATGAAGTATTAGTAGAAGAAATGATACATAATTTATCATGGTTACCATTAAATTTTGCATTTATTGTTATTCTAGCTCCGATTGTAGAAGAGATTTTCTTTAGACACCTACTAATAGGAGAATTAGGAAAAAAATTAAATTTTAAAATAATGGGAATCATATCAGTTATTGCATTTGCTGGTGTCCATGTTTTAGATGCTAGTTCACCATTTGAAATTATTGATTATCTGATTATTGCCATTCCAGTTGTTTGGTTATATCTCAAAAGTCATCGTAATTTAGGTGTGACAATTGGCTTTCATATATTAAATAACTTCGTTGCATTTATTTTAGGATTAATCTTTTAAAAAAAGTAAAACGTGTTTATCTGAAGAAACTTTACCGTCAGATAAGCACGTTTTTGTTTTATTGAGATTTGTATAGTGGATGATTTAAATAATCTGAGTAGTTATTTAATGTGATATCATTCGTTTGGATAGTTTTATGAAATGAATAAGAAATATCCTCAATTGCTAGGAGGTCCATGAAACTTGTGCGCCCATCTGCGATATGAAAAACGACAGCTTTCCATTCCATATTTTCACAAACAACTCCAATAAAAATGACGTTAGCAAAAGTAGATTCTTGGTCGTTGATACGATAGTCGACTCCCATAACCTTACGTTCTTTAGCATATATTAAAATATCTTCAAAAAAGTCAGGAAGTTGTTTCACGTGATGTGTTTCAAAACGAATAAGCTCTTGTTGTTGCTTTAATCTCCGCTTCAAAGTCGAACTCGGTTGACGTAATAGTTGATCGACTATAGATTGAGTCTCTTTCTGAAAAGGGAGTGATGAGTACATTTGATGTTCTTTTAATATGAGTGATAAAACTTGTGCTTCTTGTTCTGTTAAATTGAGTTGTACTTGAGAATGGTCATCTTGTAATTCATATCCACCATGCGTCCCAGTATGAGCCAAAATTTTTACACCTTGTTGCTCCAACTCTTGAATATCACGTAAAATAGTAC
Source organism: Staphylococcus canis (assembly GCF_016238445.1). Classification (GTDB taxonomy): domain Bacteria; phylum Bacillota; class Bacilli; order Staphylococcales; family Staphylococcaceae; genus Staphylococcus; species Staphylococcus canis. Next base: position 2,864 of record NZ_JABANU010000028.1, on the reverse strand, counting down.
GTTTTGATACATTAAGTGCTTGAGCTAAAGCATGAGCAGTCATATATTGTTGGTCTTGAAGTAATTCAATTAATTTATATTGACGTGTTTCTTTACGCATGGGCATCACCTCACAATATACATATTTATAGTAATAGTATACCACAATATAGCATCAAAAGATTTCAATCGTAGTGAAATTTAAAATAAAATAATAGTTAACTCAAAATAGAACAAAAATTTATATAAGGAAGCACCTTAAAAGATTTATGAAGAGGAAAAGTGTAAAAAATTTAAAAAAAGTGACGAATTTTTGAAAGAAAGCGTTTACAATAGTGAATAATCATGATATACTGTAAACAGTTACTAGGGGGATGGTACAAAGCTTATTCAACTGAGGGGTAGCTATCCATTGTGATAGTAATGTTTGAATGATGATTTGTACTAGTTCTAGTTTTTAACATCTTCAATATTTATTACTTACTTTCCTTTCTATACCGGTTGGCTGAGGTCATCCGGTTTTTTTGTATCTTAATATAGAAGGAAGCGGCATTGATAAGTGCTAGATTGTTGTAACATGGTTTAGTCGTTATAATAAAATCATGACATTAACGAAGGGATAGATGACGATGATATCAGATACACAGTTGCTTGAAATTGATGAACGTGTTCAGAAATGGTTAAGCGAATTAGATACATTAATTCCAGAACTGATTAAGACTTTAAAAACAGAAACAAAAAGTAATCGATTTGACCTCGTAACCAACGTGGATCGTGCTATAGAAGAAAGTTTTGAAGCATTTCTCGATAGATATTATTCTGACCACCAGTTATACGGGGAAGAACTTCATCATAATACAGACACATTAAGAACAGGACATACATGGGTCATTGATCCAATAGATGGTACAGCAAATCTTGTCAAACAACAAAACGATTTTTGTATTATATTGGGGTATTTTATCGATGGAGTACCTGCTTTGTCTTACATTTATGATTATGAACGTGGGGAAATTTATCATGCAGTGCGTGGCCAAGGCGCCTTTTTAAATCAACAACCGCTCAGTCGTATCACAGCTCAACCATTAAAGGATGTGATGATATCTTTTAATAATAAAGTCATGAATGATGAGACGATTCATGCACTTTTAGATGCTTCTTTTGCGTATAGACTTGTTGGCGCATGCGGGTTGGACTCAGTACGTGTCATTACTGGTCAATTTGGTGCACATATTCACACAAATGCGAAACCTTGGGATATTGGCGCACAATTTTTATTTGCTCAAGAACTTGGCTTAAAAATGACAAATTTTGAAAAAGAGCCTATTGATTTTGTGACAGGAGGACCTTTTATTATTAGTAATCCAGGTTGCTATGATGAAGTTCTAGACATTCTTCATCAAGATGGTGGTTATCAAAAACGTTGAGTTGCGTCTTAAGACTGATTTCATATGATTTTAAAACCTTTAAACTGATTATAATATGAAGAATAATTACACATAAGGGATTAAGTCGTTAAGGAATTGAGAAGCTTTTAAATTAAAGTGACATATTTAAATCATACCCTGAGCATTATGTAGTGGAGTGTGTGAACGGTGTTTCAAAAGTAGGATCCTCGACAGCATTTCACCAAACACTAAAATAAAAAACAATTTTGTGTTTTGTTTCATTCTGCTTACATCCTAATCGCTTCCTCAACAACCTTGTGTGGATTGGAGTGTTGGTGTTGGTGAATTATCAAAGATCGCGTAAGCGAAAGAATCCTGTCATTAGAGTGTTGTTATGGGTAGTTGGTATTTTGTTTTTATTTGTATTGATTGCAATAGCGTATTTGGCGTTTAAGTTGTTTGCAGTTGGTGGTGCGATTCATAATCCATTAAATCGAGAACATTCAGAGTTAAGATCAGGTCAAGTGGATTTAAATAAAGGCGAACCTTTTTCAATTGCCTTATTTGGTGTTGATTCAAACGCTGAACGGTTAAGTCAAGGTGGAGGAGAGCGGAGTGATACAATTATGTTACTGTCTGTGAATCCTAAGACTAAAACGACGGAAATAATTAGCATTCCACGTGATACACAAGCTGAAATTGTAGGTCATGGTACAACTGAAAAAATTAATCATGCCTATGCTTATGGTGGTCCTGAAATGGCAGTGAAATCATTAGAACGCTTAATGGATGTACCTGTGGATCATTATGCGACAGTAAATATGGATGGACTTCAACAGACGATAGATACAGTTGGTGGTATCGATGTAGTGAGCAATGCAACGTTTACAGCGCAAGGCAATCAATTCATCCAGGGACAACAGACACATTTAGATGGTGAACAAGCCATGGCATTTATTCGTAGTCGTAAAGAGGATGGTGCAGGTGGTGACTTTGGACGTCAAGAGCGTCAACAAATAGTACTACAAGGTCTTGCTAATAAGTTAACAAGTGCATCTTCTATTACTAATTTTAATGCTTTAATGGACCAATTAGGTGAAAATGTTAAGACAGATTTATCTATTGGTGAGTTGAATACAGTTCGCAGTAAATACAGTAATGCCAATGAACATGTTAATCGACATACCCTTGAAGGTACAGGTGGCATTCAAGCAGATGGTCTATACTATTTTATTCCAGATGAAAATAATAAAGCAGAATTATCACAACTATTTAGAAGTAATCTCGGAATTTGAAATACATTAAAAAACAATGCAGTTAGAGTTAATCACTTAGCTGTATTGTTTTTTTTATCTAAAAAGTAAGAAAATTGGTTCTATAATAAATCGGACTGGTGGCATTTAAATTATAAATGTTGCTTGTCCGATTTTTTACTTTTTAGATGCAAAAAGACGCAATGACCTCTATTATTAAAAGTGCCTAAACCCAAATAAAGGA
>NZ_JABANU010000027.1 GCF_016238445.1 Staphylococcus canis | reverse complement strand
ATAATTTCAGAAATAGAATATTAGTTATTTCTAGGATGTTTGTAAGTGAACATAAAAAACGTACCAAGTCACTAAAAATAGCAACTTAGTACGTTTTATCTTCACCAACCGACGTTGACAAAGAGCCGAAATAATCACTAACCGTTATTATGTAATAAGTATAATTTATCGTCTATTGATAGATTTAACTTTCATTTCATAGCGTTTTTTCGCTTCGTCATATTTAATTTGTTTACCTATAATGAGCAATAATCCCATCGCGATACTCAAACTCATCATAGAAGAACCACCAAAACTAATAAATGGCAAAGGCACACCTGTTAAAGGAATTAATCCTGAGATACCTCCCAAATTTACAAACGTTTGTAAACCAATGTAACTTGCTATACCTACACATACTAGTTTGTAGAAATAAAAACGTGTTAATGAAGCTAAAGTAAAAGCACGGTACACGATAAAGAAGATTAGTCCTAAAACAACCAATGCACCTACAAGTCCTAATTCCTCGCAAATAATAGCAAAAATAAAATCAGTATGCGGTTCTGGTAAATAGCCCAATTTCATAATACTATTGCCAAGACCTCTACCAAATAACCCGCCGTTACCTATTGCTAATAACGAGTTGGCTAAATGATAACCAATCCCATCTTCATAGTTGAAAGGATTTTCAAGGGCACTAAAGCGTGCGGTTAAATAGTCCGGTAAAATATTAATATGAAACACAAAGATGAAAATAAAACCTACTAACACACCAAGTGCAGCATACATTCCTATTTTCAATAAGTTCTTAACTCCTATACCGGAATAGACGATGATACTAAAAAATATCCCGCCAATAAGTAAAGTTTGCCCAACATCTTTTTGCATTAACACAAGCGTTAAACAAAAGCCAACTAATCCGATGGGTGCAAGAATAGCAGTCGGTTTACGTTGAATCTCACGTCGTTTACGCTCAATAATATACGGTACGTATAAAATGATTGCGATTTTTAAAAGTTCTGACGCTTGTAAATTCATAAAACCTAAATTCAACCAACTTTTAGAACCATTAATTTCACTACCAAATACTAATGTCGCAAATAGCAACAGAATAATAGCAGCCATGATTCCTAGTTGGAATGTTCTATTTTTCAAAAGTCTCACATTCATGATGTAAGCCATTATAAAAACAATAATAAACCCTATAATGACATACACTAACTGTCTCGTGTAAAAATAAGTTCCTGAAACAGGTATACCTCCTGTTAAAGTCCCTCTCGTCGCTGCCACCATACTTGCACTATAGACCATTGTTAAACCAATGAAACACAGTGCGAGGTAAGCAATTAATAATGGAAAATCGATATATTTAGAGGTTCTCAAAATATATCGAAAGCGTTTCTTCATATTATTCATATGTGATGATCATCCATTCCATCTCAATGATGTCAAAATAAACACGGATACTAAAATAGTAAACTTATTTTGACACTTTAGTATATGCTTCATGTAACTTTGATAATTCTTTTTCAAGACTAAGCATCAAATCTTTACCATCTTTAGAATCAACTAAGCCAATGTTTACCGCAAAATCAACCTCTTTTTGTAAGCCATACATTTGTGTATCTAATACTTCTTCGTACAACGCACATTGAGGCAAAGTTAAATTATCTATTTGAACTTTTATTAATTGTAAAATACGGTCAGCATCTTTATGCAATTGGTCATACGCAACTGATTCAAAATGATTTTGTTTACTCAAAACGTACTCCCCCTATCATTTATGTCTTTATAAAAAAATTCTATCTTATCCCCTATTAAAAAGCAAGTAAATATGGAGTACGTACCGTGACAAATATGATAAACTAAATAATAATCATACTTAGGGAGTGCATATCATGATTCAAATTAAAGGGTTAGTTAAATTTCCAATTACTTTAGATAGTACAACTTGGATTTTTGACGATAGAAAAGTTACATTAAAAGACTTAGAGAATGGTGTATTTGAGGGTGAAAAACCTATTAAATTTGAAGACAATAGAGAATGGAACCGCGCGATTCTCGAAGGTCAAACAAACCCACCTACTTTAAACTCTGAAATTGAATATAAAAAGCGTGCGGTTTTAAAAGATTCTTTTGTTATTAATATGACTCCATTTTTTAAAAATGCTGAGCCACAAGAGAATGCTTCAATAATCCGTTTATCCAATACACAAGATTCTATTGATATTCCATTTAATCTTTTACCTTATCTCTTCTTCCAATTTGCAAAAGATGGTAAACGTTTATACGACGATAATGGTGTTGATAGTTTTGTCTATATTCCAGAAGAAGGTTATCAATACCAATTTAAACATGTCACACATATAGAGGTGGTATAGGTATGCGTAAAGTCACATGTATTCTCTGTGACACTGAAGTTTTACTAGACGAACACACATTACTTGCAAAGCAACTGAGAAATCATCCAATTAAAACGTTTATGTGTGATGAGTGTAAAAGTAGGGTCGATACACCAAAACAAAAGAAAGCTACATTTTCTAAGCATTACGATCTAAATCAATAAATCTATACATGTATTTTATATTAACTCTAAAATAAGGTTGTAATAAGCGCCAGATTAAATTATATCAATGGCGATGTTACAACCTTATTTGGATTATTATATTTTTTATTTATTGGGTTTAGGAGATGGATACATACCTTCTGCAAACGCATCCCAAATCGCATCTGGTAAATCATGCTTATCTTCTCTTGTTTTATCAAAATATGAAATAATATCATCAGGATGTCCAGTTTCAATTTTATGAATAAATTGTGGGTCAAATAATAGTTCTCTACCTAAACATACAAGTGGTACACCTGTATCTAATGCATCCACTGCATCTTGAGCAGTAAAAATTGAGCCGACACCGATAAGCGGCATACGATAATCGATCCATTTTAATAATAAATCAATACGTTTTTGGCCTTTATATTCACCTTCTCGTGTTTCAGAATGAATATCCATTAATGAAACATGTAAATAATCAAGTGGCTTTTCGATTAATTCATCCACTAAACGCTTTGTAAGTTCCATTGTGATACCTGGATCTTCAGCTTCTTCTGGTGAAAAACGGTATCCAACAATAAAATCTTCTGGAGCCTCTGCTTTAACAATACGAAGCACTTCATCAACGATTGCCATTGGGAAACGTAATGGTTCTCCCCATTCATCTGAACGTCTATTATAGTATGGCGATACAAATTGGTGAATTAAATAGTGATTGGCACCGTGAATCTCAATCCCGTCAAATCCTGCTTCAATCGCTAAATGAGTCGCGTAACCAAAATCTTTAATCGCTTGTTGAATTTCTTCAACTGTCATCTCACGTACATCATGTGGTTCGCTTTTTCCAAAACCAATTGTTGAAACTTCACTAGGTCCTTTAACATCACCGTTAGGTACAAGTTCAGGTAATGCTTTAGCACCTCCATGGTGTATTTGTAAGACTGCTTTTGTACCATTCGTTTGAAGTGTTTGAGCTAATGTTTTTAAACCTTCAAGATCTGCTTCTTTTGAAACAGACGGCTCGCCAGGAAATGCTTTACCTTCTACGTTAGTATAGCTCGCCGCTGTAATTGCTAAACCAACATCTTCTGCGCGCGTCTTAATGTAACTTAATTCGATGTCAGATATAGTACCATCTTCATGAGATAATGTGTGTGTCATTGGAGCAAGTACAAAACGGTTTTTTAGTGTTTGACCGTTCGGTAAAGTTAACGATTTAAATAAAGGCTCAAATTTTTGATCCATTCTAATTCCTCCTTCTTCAACAATACTATTATAATATATGCGAAATCATCAATAAATCAATTTGATTACTATTCACTTTTTATAGGATTGATGTTCTAAAATTTTAGCCAACAAAATAAGGCTGAGACCGTATGTTTTAGTCTCAACCTTTTACAATATATTATTTATTTTCGTCTTCCATCATTTGTTTAAGACGTTTTGCTTCTTTTTCACGTTGTCCTTTGTTTAAAATTTTCTTTCTCAAACGTACATTTTCTGGTGTTACTTCTACTAATTCATCGTCATCAATAAATTCTAAAGCCTCTTCTAATGTTAAAATTCTAGGTCGTTTCATTGTCTCAGTTTGATCTTTAGTTGCTGAACGAACATTAGTCTGATGCTTAACTTTTGTAATATTAACAGTTAAGTCATTTTCACGATTATTTTGACCAACAATCATCCCTTCATATACTTCTGTTCCCGGCTCCATAAAGTTCACACCGCGGTCTTCTAAATTTAAAATAGCATATTCACTGGCTTTACCCTGGTCCATTGAAACAAGTACACCGTTACGACGACCACCGATACGTCCTTTAATACGTGGTCTAAACTCATCGAAAGTATGGTTGATGATACCATAACCACGTGTCATTGACATAAATTCAGTCGTATAACCAATTAGACCACGCGCAGGAACATTGAAAATTAAACGTGTTAAGCCATTATCTGTCGTAACCATGTCTACCATTTCACCTTTGCGACGACCCAATGATTCAATGACTGCTCCTGAATATTCTTCAGGCACTTCAGCTTGTACACGCTCAAAAGGTTCATGAAGTACACCATCAATTTCTTTAAGAATTACTTGTGGTTTAGATACTTGTAACTCGTAACCTTCACGTCTCATATTTTCAATTAATATTGATAAATGTAACTCACCACGACCTGCTACTACCCATGCGTCAGGTGAATCTGTTGGCGTCACTTTTAATGAGACGTCTGTTTCTAATTGATTATCTAAACGTTCTTGAATTTGTCGTGCTGTCACATATTGACCTTCTCGTCCCGCAAATGGAGAGTTGTTCACTTTAAATGTCATTTCTAATGTTGGTTCATCAATTCGTAAAACAGGTAAAGCTTCTTGGTGATCTTGTGGTGTAATTGTTTCACCAACATTGATGTCTTCCATACCTGATACAGCGATGAGATCACCTGCATATGCTTCTTGGATTTCTTCACGTTTTAAACCAAAGTAACCAAAAATCTTAGTGACGCGGAAGTTTTTAATAGAACCGTCTAATTTAAGCAATGACACATGCTCTCCGACACGCATTGTTCCACGGAAAATACGACCTACTCCAATACGACCCACGTAGTCATTATAATCTAATAATGCTGGTTGGAATTGAAGCGGTTCATCTCTATTATCGATAGGAGCTGGTACATATTCTAGAATTGTTTCGTATAAACATTGCATATTTTCATCTTGTTCATCCGAATTTAAGCTTGCAGTACCATTAACCGCCGAGGCATATACCACAGGAAATTCAAGTTGTTCGTCATTTGCTTCAAGTTCGATAAATAAATCTAATACTTCATCTACAACAGCTTCTGGACGTGCAGCAGGTTTGTCGATTTTATTCACTACGACAACTGGTTTTAGGTCTTGTTCTAAAGCCTTTTTAAGTACAAAACGTGTTTGTGGCATTGTACCTTCATATGCATCCACAACAAGAACTACACCATCTACCATTTTCATGATACGTTCTACTTCACCACCAAAATCTGCGTGTCCTGGTGTATCAAGAATATTGATACGTGTATCTTTATAGTCTACAGCTGTATTTTTAGCAAGAATCGTAATGCCACGTTCTCTCTCGATATCATTTGAATCCATAGCACGTTCTTCAACATGTTCATTCTCACGAAAAATACCTGATTGTTTTAATAATTCATCGACTAGTGTCGTTTTACCATGGTCAACGTGAGCGATAATCGCAATATTACGAACATCTTCTCTAAATTTTGTCATTCTTTTATTTCCTTTCTTGGGTAAATTACCACTTTCTTTTGCAACTCGTTTATTATATCATATATATGGATTTAAGAAATAGTAAGGTGGTTATATAGATGAAGAAATCTAAAACAATATTTTTTGTCCTTGCAATCATTGCTGTTCTTTTCTTAACACTATTTAGTTTTGCCATTGCAGCTTCTAATATCTTGTGGATGGGTGTTACTTTTCTCCTTTTAATGGCTACTTTAGGATATGGCTTTACACTTAAGAAAAAATATAAGCAAAATAATTGGTTTTAAACGTATATATAAAGTATTAACAACTTTCAAGTCTTCATATTTAAACATTGAATGGAATATAAGGGGCTGAATCATCCATGTTTGTTTATTTACATGGTATTTCAGCCCCACTCTCTTTTATCCACTTTTAAATCATTTCAAACTTACTTAGAGTTTTTAAAATGATCATGTAACTCCGTTAAAAATTCATGATGTGGTTTTAAATATTGCTCTAAAATTTCCTGATGAATCCCTTTATTCCCAACTACAACTGAATTAGGATGTGTAATAGACAATGTTTCACCTAAAAAGTTCGTGATTTCTCCTCCAACTTCCTTAAGTATGATTAAACCTCCAGCATAATCCCATGGTTGTAATCTTGGTGTGAGATAAGCTGCGAGTTGGCCTAAAGCTACATATACGATTTCAAGTGCAGCTGAACCATATGCACGTGCACTTCTAGAATCATTAATAATCGGATGTAACATCATGCCAAGTTTGGGTTTAGTAAGCCAATTTGGATTCATCCCGATAATACTTTTAGCCACACTTGTATCTTCCAATTTTGGAATTAAAACTTCATTTTGATAGGCACCTTGCCCACTTCTAGCATGGTACAATACGTCACGCATCACATCATATACAAAACCAGCATAAGGCTGTCCATCTTTAAAAATACCCACCGATACTGCAAAATGCTCACGCTGATGTATAAAATTTAACGTACCATCAATTGGATCAATCACCCAAACGATACCTTCTGAAGAGTCTACATGATGACCATGCCCTTCTTCACCTATAATGACATGATTAGGGTACGTTTCCTTAATTTGATTGACCAAAAATTCTTCAATAGCTTTATCAACATTAGTAACAAGATCATTTGGGTTCGATTTCTCTTCAATATTTAAATCCTCATGCATCCACTTACGGATATTATTTCCAGCTTCTAAGACAAGGCTTTTAGCATAATCATATAAGTACATTTTCTTCACTCCTATTGCTTCTTATTATACATGAAATACGATTAACTTAAATGTATTTAGAATTTTATTATGCTACAATTAAGTCAATTTAAAACCATAAATATAAGGAGTGGAACTATGACAACTTACACGTTTCAACCTGATGATTTCAAAGTGTTTGAGGTCGACGGGTTAGACGCTCGAATGGAAGCATTGGAAGCACATATAAGACCGCAATTAAATGCACTTGGTGACTACTTTTCGGAGTATCTCACTTCTTTAACAGGAGACACATTTTATGCTCACGTTGCCAAGCATGCACGCCGTACAGTTAATCCTCCTAAAGATACGTGGGTGGCATTCTCGACAAATCAACGTGGATATAAAATGATGCCGCATTTTCAAATCGGTTTATTCGAAGATCACCTTTTTGTCATGTTTGGCTTTATGCATGAAGATAAAAACAAATTTTCAGATGCACAACATTTCGAATCCAAAATTGAGAAAATCTTAAACTTACCCGAGGACTTTCAAATCTCATTAGATCATACCCAACCTCATAAATCTCAAATTAAAGAAATGACTGAATCTGAAATTTTAAAAGGTATAGAACGTGCAAAAAACGTTAAAAAAGGAGAGTTTTTCATTGCACGTTCAATCGACCCTCAATCTAAGTTTTTAAAAAACGATAAAACCTTTTTAGCCTTCATTGAAGAAACCTTTTCACAATTACTCTCATTTTACGATTAATTAAACTATAAAAGAGGTTAAGATATTAACTACCTTAACCTCTTTTGAATCAATTATTTATTTTTAAAATCATCAAAACGATCTTGGGCTTTATTTTGTAAGTGATCTTTTTCATCAGTCACTCTTGATTTAAAATCGTTTTGACCGTTGTGATGTCTGTCATTGTTTTGGAAACGTTCTTTCTCTTCGTTCACTTTAGATTTGAAATCGTTTTGACCATTATGACGTAAATCGTTACGATCACGTTCTACATCATTGCGATTTCTATCATGATTTGGATTTACAGGACGTCCACCGTTGTGATGATTTACACCATTTTTAGGTTTACGTGCAAGTAACATGATGCCAGCAATTAACCATAAGATTGCTGCAATAAGACTTCCACTAAGGAAGAATCCAATTAACGCTGCAAGAATTAATAACACTCCTGCTAAAACACGTTTTCTAAATAAAAATACTGCAATTAATGCTAAAAGTAATGGAATTCCGAATGGAATAAGTAGTGATGCAAATGAGCCACTTTGGTTAGCAATTTCATTTGCGTTTTGACCTTGTTCATTTAAAGCTTGTTGAACATCTTTATTTTGCGCGAGTTTAGGTAAAAATGAAACCCCTACTGCTGCAAGAATTGTCCAAATTAAGTGTAAAATAATACCAATCCAAGTTAACGCTTTTTCTGCTGTTCTCTTTATATAACCATGGTTATGATTATGGTTATTAAAGCGATTTGGATCATTTTCATTATTATAAACATAACGATCTGCCATATTATCAACCTCCTAACTCACTATTACCTTGTTTTTTTATCTTTAAACCTATAAATTACATTTAATTGTCAAATCGAATCAAAAAAGACAAGGATATGTAATATACACACCTCGTCCTTTTTCAACACTATCACTCATCGTGTTCTTGATTTTGTTCTTTTGCCTTTTTTTGCTGTAACTTCAAACGATCATCAAAATTTTTGCGTCGCTCTACCGTAGCACTTGGACGACTTTTTCGTTCTGCTTTAGCATCTGCTCTTTTTTGTTTACGCGCTTCTCTTAAACGTGCTTTCTCAGCCTTCTTCTGTTCTTTACGAGCTTCTTTTTCAGCCTTTAAATCCTCATATCTCGTATCTTGAGTCACATATGCATCAGAATGCTCTGCATGATTTGAAAGACTCTCCATATTTTGTTGGTCTATCTCACTATCACTACTGTGAATTTGTTCTGATTCATTATATTCATTCATATCGTTGTAACTATCATGATTGTTCGTTTCATCCGATTTAGATTTGATAGGCTTATGATTATACTTTGCTGTTCGAGATAATACTTCAGGCTCACTTTCATCTGAATCAAGCGATGTATTTTGCGTGTCAATGCCATTATCACGTTCAGGCATTGCTGTAGGTCTTTCGCGTACTTCAGATGTATGAAAACGTGCAGTATCTTCGTTGTCATATTCAGGTTCATAATATACTGCTTCTCGTTCAACATAGCCTTTTCTAATAAACATCATCATCGCAACAATAAAGAAAAATAACGGAACTAAAATAAAGAATACAGGAATTGTGATAATAGCAGTTATGAGAAATAGTAATCCTGATACTATTCTATAGTTCATTGAAATCAATGCTAAGAATGAAATTAATAAACAAATAATTAAATAAACTATAAAAGCCCATACACCGTTTTGAAGCATAATGACTAATTGTGTTGCAGTCATATTATTATTAGCTAAGATATCCTGAAAAAAGCTATTATTTGCAATATTATTCTCTAGACTTTGGATTGAATTTTCATTACTAAATAGCACTAATCCAAAGAACATTGCTACAATGGTCATAGCTAATAGCAATATCCAACTGAGCCATCCCAATATTTTTTCGGCTACACGACTTGGTGGACGCTTTATCTGATTATATGCATCTCCAACCATAATCTCACTCCCTATTCGTTTGTAAGCACTCATTCTATCATAAAGTTTAAAGGTTTATAATGCCATTTTAAAGTTTAAAAATCGCTCATTGTACTCACTTAAAATAGCTGGTCCTAAATCCCGATAAACTTCCAACCGTTTTTGTTCTGATTTTGTCGGATAAACTCGTTCATCATTTCTTAAATCTTCTGGTAACATTTGACGTGCCTTTTTATTTGGTGTTGCATATTCGACCCATTCAGTATTTCGTTTATTAATATCTGGTCGATGTAGAAAATTAATAAATTTATGCGCACCTTCTATATTTTGTGAGGTTTTAGGAATAACCATATTATCAAACCATAAGTTCGAACCCTCTTTAGGTACCACATAATTAAAACGATCATCATTATGGAAAATTGGCGCAGCAGAGCCACTCCATATTACAGCTACATTAGCCTCATGTTGTTCTAACATCATAGATACTTCATCGCCTACAACACCTTTAATATTAGGTGAAAAGTTTTTAAGGTTTTGTTCTGCTTTTTCTAAGTGGGCTGTATTAGTATCATTTAAACTGTAACCTAAATTATTAAGTGATAAACCTATAATCTCACGTGCACCGTCTACAAAAATGACATCATTTTTAAGTTGAGGATTTTTTAAATCATTCCAACTTTCAAAGTTTATGTTTGGGTAAACTGTTTGATCATAAATAATTCCTACTGTACCAAAAAAATACGGTATCGAATATTTATTATGAGGATCAAAGGGTTGATTTAGATAATTTTGATCAATATATTTTAAATTAGGAATTTTGCTATGATCAATTGGATTAAGTAAATGCGCTTTTGTCATTTTTTCAATTGTATAGTCACTTGGAAATGCCACGTCATAACGTGTACCACCATTTCTAATTTTTGCTTCCATTGCTTCATTTGAATCAAAAGTCTCATAGACTACGCGAATCCCTGTTTCTTTCTCAAATTCCTTAATCACTTCTGGATCAATATATTCTCCCCAATTATAGACATATAAACTTTCTTGTGCAGCATTACTATGCTTTCCATGATTTAAAAAATAACCTATCCCTAAGCTGAGTACACCCAATACAATTGCACCTACAATTAATTGTATGAACTGTTTCATAATATAGCACCTCTACTCTGAGCCAAAGCTTTCTTTTTACGATGTCTTAAGTATTGATATAATCCCAGTCCAATCATAATAACCAAAAATAAAAGCGTTGAAATTGCATTAACCTCCATACTAATGCCACGTCTAGCCATCGCATAAACTTCTACAGACAATACACTAAATCCATTTCCAGTAACAAAAAAACTTACTGTAAAATCATCTAAAGAATAAGTAAGTGCCATAAAAAAACCACCAATGATTCCTGGCATTAAATGCGGTATGACAATTTTATTAAGCAATTGAAACTCTGTTGCTCCTAAATCACGTCCCGCATTAAGCATTGATGCATTCATCTCATATAGTTTTGGTAGTATTACAATGACTACAATAGGTATAGAAAAAGCAATATGTGAAATTAAAACCGAAAACATACCTAAACCAAATCCTGTTATTTGCCCTAAAGCAGTAAACATAATTAAAAATGAAGCACCAATCACGACATCTGAGGAGACCATTAACACATTATTTAAAGTTAAAATTGAAAGTTTAAAACACTGATGACGAATCGAATAAATAAACAAAGCACCAAATAACCCTATTACAGTTGACACAGCCGCTGATATAAGTGCTATCGCAACTGTATTAAAAATAACTTGTAATAATTTTTTATTCTCCATTAAACTTTGGTAGTGTGATAACGTAAATCCCTCGAACTTGACCATATTCCCACCACTATTAAATGAATATAGCATTAGAAAAAAGAGTGGGAGGTATAGTAAAAATAAGAGTATATATAAATAAAACTTTCCATACCATTTCATCGCATGAGGCCTCCCTTATTTTTAGTACGTGTTAGTATAAGTACAATTGCCATAAATAGCACTAAAAATAGTGCGATTGTTGATCCCATGCCATAATTTTGAATCACTAGAAATTGCTCTTCGATTGCAGTACCAATATTGACAACCTTATTTCCAGCAATTAATCGTGTAATCATAAATAGTGAAAGTGCTGGAATAAATGTAACTTGTATTCCTGTTTTAATACCCTCTTTAGTTAATGGGACAATCACTTTACGCATCACTGTCATTTTGTTAGCGCCTAGATCTTGAGCAGCCAGTATTAGCGGCTCTGGGATATCTTTCATGCTATTGTATATAGGTAATAACATAAACGGGATATAAATATAAGCTGCTACAATGATAAATGCAGGTGCAGTAAACAATAAATCTTGAGTTGGTAGGTTAAATAAACTCAAAATTCGATTGATAAGACCATCATGACTTAAAAGACCAATAAATGCATAAGTCTTAAGAAGTAAATTTATCCATGTTGGAATAATCATCAGAATAAGCCACGTTGATGCATGTGCTGATTATTTAATCCAATATGCCGCAGGATAGCTAATAATCAAACAAATCATTGTAATAATCAATGCATACAGTATCGAATACCCTAACATTTTCAGATAGGTTCCAGATAAAAACTGTTTATAGTTCATTAAAGAAAAATGTCCAGATTGATCGAGCAAAGAAAAGTAAAATAATAGGATAAGCGGTAAAATAATAAAAACGATAATCCATAATATATACGGAATTGCTAAAATACGATTCAAGTTCTTCATGAAGATACTCCATATCCTTCAATTCTTTTATCAAACTCTTCTTCAGTTTCTCCTGGAACCATAATGTGTATCGCATCTGGAACAAAATATAGACCTACACATGCATTAATTTCTACGTTTTTAGTAGATTGAATCGTCCATTCATACCCTTTTCTATCTCTACATATCATTTCATAATGCACACCTCTAAACAAAGAAGAAACTACTGTTGCTTTAAACAACCCATCTGCTTCAGATACGATTTCAATGTCTTCAGGTCTAATAACAACATCAACCTTTGTGTTAGAAGGGATATCTTTGTCAACACAATCAAAGTCTTGACCATATATATTCACGACGTAGTCCCTAATCATAGTCCCTTCAACAATATTTGACTCTCCAATGAAATCAGCAACGTAACGATTTACAGGCTCATCGTAAATATTAGTCGGGGTATCAAACTGCTCGATTCGTCCTTCTTTCATGACAATAATGTAGTCACTTAACGCGAGTGCTTCTTCTTGGTCATGTGTAACAAAAATGAACGTAATTCCTAGACGTGATTGTAAAGCTCTTAACTCGTATTGCATTTCTGTTCTAAGCTTTAAATCTAAAGCGGATAATGATTCATCTAACAATAATATATCTGGTTCATTTACAATTGCACGTGCGATTGCAATTCGTTGCTTTTGACCACCACTTAATGCTTGAATATCACTATTACGATATGATTCTAACTTCACGAGTTTAAGTGCATCCGTAACTTTTTGTTCAATTTCATGCTTTGGTAATTTTTTTAACCTTAATCCAAAAGCTATATTCTCATAAACATTTAAATGCGGGAATAATGCATAGTCTTGAAACACTGTATTGACCTGACGTTGATTCGATGGGATATGATTGATTCGCTCACCTTTATAAATGATATCTCCGGAATCTGGACTTTCAAAACCAGCAATAAGTTTTAATACAGTTGTTTTTCCACATCCTGATGGTCCTAATATCGTGTAAAACAATCCACTTTCAAGCTCTAAGTCAATCTTTTTCAACACTCGATGATCTTGATAGCTTTTAGTGATATTTGTCATTTTTAAAAATGGTTTCAATATAAACTCCTCCTATAAATATGATGAGGTCGCAACAATCATCACTTTTGTAGGTTGATCACTTACATTTAATAATTGGTGCGTCATATGTGCTTTAAAATAAAAGGCATCTCCTTTAGTCGCATGATAAAGTGTTTCTCCATATTTTAAAGCGATGGTCCCTTCTAAACAGTAAACAAATGTATCAGAAGATGCAGGTTCAAAACTTTTGTAATTTGATTTTGGTAAAATTGTTAAGATTAATGGCTCCATTTCATGTTCATTTGACGTGCGGACTGGCCATTGCAATAAATAACCAACATCTGATGCGTCGTATGTATGTTGTTCACTTTTAGGGTATAAGAGTTTTTGATTTTCATCAAAGTCAAAAAAAGCTTTTGGCGTTGTGCCGAGCACCTCTAAAATATTTAAAAATGTCTCCATACTTGGTGATGTTTTATTACTTTCAATTTGAGAAATATAACCTTTTGATAAGTCCGTACGTTCTCCTAATTCTTCTTGGGTTAAATTTTTAAAACGTCTTAAATCTTTTAATTTCTGACCAATTTCCATTTTCAGTACTCCTAATAAAAAAAGCTATAACTTGTTTACTTTTACTAAACATTTTGTTTAATACTTTATAAAAATAACAAATTACAGCTTAAATTACAATACTTTTATTGATTTGATAACGTTTTCAATTCACTATTCTTTTTAGCGACCTGAATAACAGGATAACTATCATACCCACTGCTTTTTTTAAACGTTTCAAAGATATTTTTTTCATCCGCTTTTCCGGGAACTACAGTTTTAAAATCACGATACGCTTCTAGTAATGTATCGCGATCTACAGATTTTTCGTAATAATCTTCAATTTTATTGAAAAATTGAATGACTTTAAGCATTTCATCTTGTGTCCAGTCTACATCTATCGGATATTGATACTCCATGTTTGTCACCTCGATTATAAAACTATAATATAAATATTATTTCAGAATAGAACCTCTATAATACTGTATTGATACAATATATAAAAGCTAACTATTTTTAATAAAATAAGGGTTAAGACTCTAAAAGCCCTAACCCTTAATATATTGAAAATTACATTGTGTGAATAGGTAAACCTAAAGCTTTTTCAGCTGCTTCCATGCTCATTTCACCTAAAGTTGGGTGAGCGTGAACAGTTAAAGCAACATCTTCAGCATTCATACCTGCTTCAATTGCAAGACCTAACTCAGCAATTACGTCTGATGCACTTGAACCTACAACTTGAGCACCGATTAAAGTGTCATCTTCTTTAAGTGTGATTAACTTAACGAAACCGTTTGTATCGTTTAATGATAATGCACGACCATTAGCTTGGTATGGGAATTTAGAAGCTTTGTATTCAATGCCCTCTTCTTTGGCTTGTGCTTCAGTGTAACCCACTTGTGCTAATTCAGGCTCAGTGAAACATACAGCTGGCATACCAATGTAGTCTACTTCTGCATTTTGACCTGAAATTGCTTCAGCAGCAACTTTTGCTTCGTAGCTTGCTTTATGTGCAAGTGGTAATCCTGGAACGATATCACCAATTGCGTAGATACTGTTTACTGAAGTACGGCCTTGTTTATCAACTTCGATTAATCCACGATCAGTTAATTTAACACCGATTTCTTCAAGACCTAATTCGTCTGTATTTGGACGACGTCCTACAGTAACTAAAACGTAATCAGCTTCGATTGTTTTTTCTTCACCTTTAACTTCGTAAGTTACTTTTACGCCGTTATCTGTTTCTTCAGCAGATTTAGCTAAAGCCCCAGTTTCAATCGTCATACCTTTAGCTTTCATGCCTTTTTTAACTGGTGCAACCATTTGTTTTTCAAATCCACCAAGGATTTCTTTAGCACCTTCAAGAATTGTAACTTCAGTACCAAAGTTTGCATAAGCTGTACCTAATTCAGAACCAATATAACCGCCACCTACAACAACTAATTTTTTAGGTACTTCTTGTAAGTTTAATGCACCTGTTGAGTCTAAAATGCGGCCACCGAATTCAAAGTTAGGAATTTGGATTGGACGTGAACCTGTTGCAACAATCGCATTTTTAAAGTTATAAGTTTGTGCACTCTTATCGTCCATTACGCGTAAGCTATTACCATCAACGAAGTAAGCTTCACCACGAACAATTTCAACTTTGTTACCTTTAAGTAATGATTCAACACCACTAGTTAATTTATTTACAACTGAACCTTTGAAATCTTGTACTTTGTTGAAGTCTAAAGATACATTATCAGCTGTTACACCTAGATCAGCACCGTGTTGTGCTTGTTCAAAGCGATGAGAAACATTTAATAAAGCTTTTGATGGGATACATCCAACGTTAAGACATACACCACCTAAGTTGCCTTTTTCAACGATTGTTACTTTTTGACCAAGTTGTGCTGCACGAATAGCTGCAACATAACCACCTGGACCTGCACCGATAACTATAGTATCTGTTTCAATTGGAAAATCTCCGACTACCATATTTTACCCCTCCATTAATAATAGTTCTGGATTGTTTAATAAACGTTTGATGTGATTCATTGCGTTTTGACCAGTAGCGCCATCAATTTGTCTGTGGTCAAAGCTTAATGATAATGCTAGTACTGGAGCAGCTACAATTTCACCATCTTTAACGATAGGTTTTTGAGCAATACGTCCAATACCTAAGATTGCAACTTCTGGATGGTTAATTACAGGTGTAAACCATTGACCACCAGCAGAACCAATATTACTAATAGTACATGTTGCACCTTTCATTTCGTCAGGTGTTAATTTACCATCACGTGCTTTTACAGCAAGTTCATTGATTTCATCTGAAATTTCGAACATAGATTTACGGTCAGCATGTTTAACAACTGGCACTAATAAACCTCTTTCAGTATCAGCTGCGATACCGATGTTCCAGTAGTGTTTATGCACGATTTCACCAGCCTCTTCATTAAATGAAGTGTTAAGTGCTGGGTATTTTTTAAGTGCAGACACTAATGCTTTCACAACGTATGGTAAGAATGTTAACTTCGTACCTTGTTCTGCAGCGATTTCTTTGAATTTCTTACGGTGATCCCATAATTCTTGAACATCAATTTCATCCATTAATGTTACGTGTGGTGCAGTATGCTTAGAATTAACCATTGCTTTCGCAATTGCTCTACGCATTGCTGGAATTTTTTCAGTTGTTTCAGGGAAGTCACCTTCAGCAGATGCTGCTGGTGCTGTTGAAGTTGCTTCTTGAGTAGATTCAGTTGAAGCTGTTTCTTCAGTAGTAGTTGCTGCTTGACCACCACCGTTTAAGTATGCGTCAACGTCCTCTTTTGTAATTCTACCATTTTTACCTGTACCATTAACAGCTTTAATGTTTACATTGTTGTCACGAGCATATTTGCGTACTGATGGCATAGCTTTAACGCGTTTGCTTTCATCAACATCTTCTTCGTTTTGTTGAGGGGCTTCTGCTGCTTTCTCTTCTTCTTTTGGTGCCTGTTCTTCTTCTTTAGAAGATGAATCATCATGACCACCTTTGAATTCCATATCTTCAGCATCAGGTGCGTCAATCTTAACAATAACATCTCCAACCACTGCAACTGTACCTTCTTCTACTACCACTTCTTCAACAGTACCTGTTACAGGAGATGGAATTTCAACAACTGACTTGTCGTTTTGAACTTCACATAACACATCATCTTCTTCAATTTGGTCTCCGGCTTTAACAAACCATTTTACAATTTCACCTTCGTGGATACCTTCACCAATGTCTGGTAATCTAAATTCAAATGCCACGTTTTTTCCTCCTAAATTAAGTTCTAGTTTTATTAATGTACAAAACACAATGGAGAAGGCTCGAACTCATAAATCTATTAAAGATTATACATTCAGTCGCTTTCTCCAAAAGTGTCAAAAATTAAAATCTTACTAATTTATCTATAATGAATTAAAATTCTAAAGTTGCTTTAGCTTGTTCTACGATGTCATTTTTGTTTGGTAACCAAACATTTTCAGCTTGAGTAAATGGATAAATTGTGTCTGGTGCTGCTACACGTCCAATTGGTGCTTCTAATGAAAGAATAGCACGCTCAGATAATTCAGCAACAACATTAGCACCTACTCCAGCTTGTTTTTGTGCTTCTTGAACTACAACTACACGTCCAGTTTTTTCAGTTGAAGCAACAAGTGTATCGATATCTAATGGTTGAACTGTTCTTAAGTCAATTACTTCTACTGAGTATCCTTCTTTTTCAAGATCTTCAGCAGCTTTTAATGATTCTTGAACCATTGCACCATAAGTGATGATTGTTAAATCAGTACCTTCGCGTTTTACATTCGCTTTACCTAATTCAATAGTATATTCTTCTTCAGGTACTTCTTCACGGAATGAACGGTATAATTTCATGTGTTCTAAATAAACAACTGGGTCGTTGCTGCGGATACTTTCAATTAATAATCCTTTAGCATCATAAGGGCCTGATGGAATAACAACTTTCAGACCTGGTGATTGTGCTAATAAACCTTCTAAGTTATCTGCGTGAAGTTCTGGTGTGTGTACACCACCACCAAATGGTGAACGAATTGTTACAGGTGCAGCTTTTGAGTTACCAGTACGGAAACGATGACGCGCAATTTGACCTGCTACTGAGTCAAATACTTCAAATACGAATCCTAAGAATTGGATTTCCATAATTGGACGATAACCTTGTGTAGTAAGACCTAATGCTAAACCACCAATACCTGACTCTGCTAAAGGTGTGTCGAATACACGGTCTTCACCGAATTCTTTTTGTAAACCTTCACTTACACGGAAAACCCCGCCGTTAACACCAACGTCTTCACCAAATAACAAAGTGTTTTCGTCATTTTTAAGTTCAGTTGCTAGCGCATTGTTAATCGCTTGAACCATTGTCATTTGTGCCATGGCTTATTTCGACTCCTTCTCTTTATGAATTTCATATTGTTCTGCAAGGTTTTGTGGCATATCTTCGTACATGATTTCCATTAATGAAGTTACTGTTTGTTTTTCAGTGTTGTCTGCTTCTTTAATTGCAGCTTTGATTTCTTGTTTAGCTTGCTCAATTACTTCATTTTCTTTTTCTTCAGACCATAAACCTTTATTTTCTAAATATTTTCTGAAACGTACTAATGGGTCTTTTTTCTCCCATTCAGAGTCTTCGTCAGATGTTCTATATTTAGTAGGGTCGTCACCAGCCATTGTGTGTGGACCATAACGATAAGTCATTGTTTCAATTAATGTTGGACCTTCACCAGCAATTGCACGGTCACGAGCTTCTTTAGTTGCTTGGTATACTGCTAACGCATCCATACCATCTACTTGGATTCCAGGGATACCCACTGCAATCGCTTTTTGTGCTAAAGTTTTAGCAGCTGTTTGTTTTTCACGTGGTGTTGAAATTGCATAGTTGTTGTTTTGAATTACAAAGATTGCTGGTACTTTGTAAGCTGATGCAAAGTTGATACCTTCATAGAAGTCACCTTGTGAAGAACCACCATCACCAGTATAAGTGATAGCTACTGCACTTTTACCACGTTTTTTAAGACCAAGTGCTACACCCGCTGTTTGGATGTATTGTGCACCGATAATAATTTGTGGACTTAAAGCATTAACACCTTCAGGCATTTGGTTACCAATAAAGTGACCACGTGAGAATAAGAAAGCTTTAGTTAATGGTAAGCCGTGCCAAATAAGTTGAGGCACATCACGATAACCAGGTAAAATAAAGTCATCTTGTTCTAATGCAAATTGTGATGCTAATTGTGATGCTTCTTGACCAGCTGTAGGTGCATAGAAACCTAAGCGTCCTTGTCTATTTAATGAAATAGAACGTTGGTCTAAAATACGAGTCCAAACCATTCTTCTCATTAATTCTACTAATTGATCATCAGATAAATCTGGTAGTAAATCTTCGTTAATAACATTTCCGTCTGTATCTAAGATTTGAACCATTTCAAATTTCGATTCAGTATCTTTCAATACTTTTTCAGCATCGAATTGGGCTTTTAACTTAGCAGCCATTCAATTCACCAAACCTTTCCCGTTTATATATTTCTTCAACAACTATTTTAACACAAATCTGTTGAACTGTTAAATAGTTAATTAAAAGTTCTGTAACAGTTGATTTCACGACAGTTATACAAACTGTTATACTACTTTTTTGAAACTGTTATAGTTTATTCGTTTAAGTATTGTTGGACATCCCTTTGAGCTCGTTGGGATTTCTTGATTGCATCTGTATACGCTTTCACGTTATTACTCAATTTTTTTCGTGATTCATTTAAAGCTTTTGATTTTTGATCTACAATTTCTTGAGTTCCTGATTGCCCTTGTAAATATTTAAATAAATCTTGTTCCTTATTTACAACATCTTTATAACCTTTAATGTAATCTTCATGTTTGTCGTAACGCGTTTCTATAGTTTGGTTATATTTTTCAAACGCTTTTTGCTTTTCTTCGTCTTCAATGTGTGACACTTCATTTTTGAAGTCATTAAATTTTTTCTTAGATTTCTTCACAATTGCTTCTTCTTTATTGACTTCTTTTGCTATTTGTTGATCTTTATCTAATACTTGTTGAATTTCATTTTGAACATCCGGTATATTTGACCCACTAATTTTTTCAATCGGCGCTTTCTTACTATTTTCTAACTTCTCAATTTTTTGACCTATAGCTTGTGTAGGCCCTTCAATTTTTTGAAGTTGTTGCAATCCGTCACTATAATTTCCTATGTACTCATCATCATTATTACAAGCTGTTAATAAAACTGACGTTAAAAGTAAAATTCCGGCTGTTTTTTTAAATCTCATCGCCTCTAATCCTCCTTCAATTGTCAATGGCTATATTAATGAAAAAGTTTTGAGAAATCAAATATTTGTAAAGCATAAATGATTAAGTTTGTGTTACAGTTATTAATGCCAAAACGATAATTTGAATTTTGCGTAAGTATCAATATCAAAGTCTATCAAAAGTGATGACGATTGAAGCTTCATCATTAAGCAATATAAGCTATATATTTACTTTAGTGACGTAGCATATTAAAATTTGATATATTGATTTTAAGGAAGGTGTCAAAATATGTTAACAATGAAAGATATTATTCGCGATGGACATCCAACACTTCATCAAAAAGCAGAACCGGTTCAATTTCCACTATCAGACGAAGATCGTCAAACATTGAATGACATGCTTACATTCTTGCATAACAGTCAAGATCCGGAAATCGCAAAAAAGTATAATTTACGTAGTGGCGTTGGTCTTGCAGCACCTCAAATTAATGTACCAAAACGCATGTTTGCAATCTACTTACCGGATGATGGCAATGGCAAAAGTTATGACATGGTCATTATTAACCCGAAAATTGTCAGTCACAGTGTACAAGAAGGTTATTTACCAACTGGAGAAGGTTGCTTAAGTGTAGATAGAGATATCCCTGGATTAGTGCACCGTCATTATCGTATTAAATTAAAAGGATATGATATGGAGGGAAATGAAATCAGCTTAAGATTAAAAGGTTATCCTGCTATCGTATTTCAACATGAACTAGACCATTTAAACGGTGTTATGTTCTATGAGCATATCAATGATAATGACCCACTCACACCACATGAAGGTGCTATCGAAGTGTAAAAACATCCATATAACGATTTTAATTCTAAAGAACCACTTGGATATAGCATAACTTTTGAGCGACAATAACTTCACGCTACTAAAAGTCTGTATATCTAGTGGTTCTTATAATGTTTAAAATATATACTTGTTTTACATAAAAATGTCACGTCGTTCATGACAAGTAATACCTAATTCTTCTATATGTTTCTTAACTGCTTCAAAGGTCTCCATGTCCATTCTTTCTGGGTCATGATTATGCTTAATAAAATGATGCTCACTATGATTAACTTCTGGTTCCTGATATTCAAAAAACATGGTTACTTCTTCATGTCTGATTTCAAATTGAATCGATTCAAGTCGTTTATCGGTACGATTGTGTTCTGCTTTGACTGCTTCAACTAATTGATTGACACTTTTCATAGCCATCACCTTTTCCTCAAATATTAAGTTTTTCTGCATCTTTGTTATCTTTAACAGTTTACCACATTCTACTTTATTTCTTCTATATTATCATGTAAAATAAATAACAACTGAGTGTACCTTAAACTAGTATAAGTACGTCTAATAGTAAACTTTTTCAATGTTTTAAGAAGTGAACTGTGAAGGTACTTGTATGAAAAACAGCTCAATTAAGAACGGATTATCAATTACATTACACTAGCATCTTAGTATCACTAACGATGAATTGAATGACGCTTCATGTGATTTTGTACGTATTCAATTCATATTTTTTATTTATTAAGATGTAGAGCGATAATGTCAATATATATGTGTTTAACCAATAGGAGGAAATCTTAATGTCAATTTTTAAAGTATTTTATCAACATAACCGAGACGAAGTGATTGTACGTGAAAACACACAATCAATTTATGTTGAAGCAGAAACAGAAGAACAAGTTCGTCGTTATTTAAAAGATCGTAACTACAATATTGAATTCATAACTAAAATTGAGGGCGCACATTTAGATTATGAAAAACAATCTGAACATTTTAATGTGGAGCAAGCATTATAATGAAACAACTTCATAAAAATGAAGTCGGAGTTTATTCACTCGGCGGTCTAGGTGAAATTGGTAAAAACACCTATGCTGTGGAGTATAAAGATGAGATCGTCATTATTGATGCAGGTATTAAATTTCCAGATGACAACTTACTCGGTATCGACTATGTCATCCCTGATTATACGTATCTGGTTCAAAATCAAGATAAAATTGTCGGTCTTTTCATCACGCATGGACATGAAGACCATATTGGTGGTGTGCCCTATTTACTCAAACAAATCAACATTCCAATTTATGGTGGTCCATTAGCTTTAGGTCTCATTCGTAATAAACTTGAAGAACACAATTTATTACGTAGAGCAGAATTGAATGAAGTCAATGAAGAAACAGTCATTCGCTCGAAACATTTTAATATTAGTTTTTATTTAACAACGCATAGTATACCTGAAACATATGGTGTCATTGTTGATACTCCTGAAGGTAAAATTGTACACACAGGTGACTTTAAGTTTGATTTTACACCAGTAGGAGCACCAGCAAATATTTCGAAGATGGCACAACTTGGGGACGAAGGTGTTTTATGTTTGTTATCTGACTCAACTAACTCTTTAGTTCCTGACTTTACTTTGAGCGAACGCGAAGTTGGACAAAATGTCGATAAAATTTTCAGAAATTGTACAGGTCGTATCATATTCGCTACTTTTGCTTCAAATATTTACCGCGTTCAGCAAGCTGTTGAAGCTGCAGTCAAATATGACCGCAAAATTGTCACGTTTGGTCGTTCTATGGAAAATAATATTAAAATAGGTACAGAGCTTGGTTATATTAAAGCGCCACCTGAAACATTTGTAGAACCAAATAAAATTAACAGTATTCCAAAACATCAATTGTTAATTCTATGTACAGGATCACAAGGTGAACCAATGGCAGCGTTGTCAAGAATCGCTAATGGTACGCACAAACAAATTAAAATTATCCCTGAAGATACTGTTGTGTTCAGTTCATCTCCAATTCCTGGTAATACAAAAAGTATTAATCGTACAATTAATGCTTTATACCAAGCTGGTGCTGAAGTGATCCACAGTAAGATTTCTAACATCCATACTTCTGGGCATGGTTCTCAAGGCGATCAACAGTTAATGCTACGATTAATGAAACCTAAATATTTCCTGCCAATCCATGGTGAATACCGCATGTTGGTTGCACATGGTCAAACAGGTATTGATTGCGGTGTTAAAGAGGAAAATGTATTTATACATGACATTGGTGATGTGCTAGCGTTAACACGAGATTCAGCTCGCACAGCAACACGCATTCCATCAGGTAATGTACTCGTAGATGGTAGTGGTATTGGAGATATCGGAAATGTGGTTATCCGTGACCGTAAATTGTTATCTGAAGAAGGTCTTGTGATTGTCGTTGTTAGTATTGATTTTAATACAAATCAACTATTATCTGGTCCAGATATCATTTCACGCGGCTTTGTTTATATGCGCGAATCAGGTCAACTCATTTACGATGCTCAGAAAAAAATTAAGCAAGACGTTATTTATAAATTGAATCATAATGACTCAATACAATGGCATCAAATCAAATCTTCTATTATTGAGACACTGCAACCTTATCTATACGAAAAAACAGCACGTAAGCCAATGATATTACCGGTTATTATGAAAGTAAATGAAAATTAATAAAAAAACAGTAGTAGTATCTATAATCTAGATACACTACTGTTTTTTATGGTTCTATAATAAATCGGACTGGTGGCATTTAAATTATAAATGTTGCTTGTCCGATTTTTTACTTTTTAGATGCAAAAAGACGCAATGACCTCTATTATTAAAAGTGCCAAAACCATAATAAAGGAG
>NZ_JABANU010000026.1 GCF_016238445.1 Staphylococcus canis | reverse complement strand
TATATCAATTACTATAATAACGTAAGAAGAAAAGTAAATTTAAAAGGCAAGACTCCTGTTGAATACAGAAATCTTGCCTTAGGAAAATAGCTTAATCAAAAAGTTCAACTTTTTGGGTTCACTACAAACTCGCTATAAATTCAACCTTTTCTTTTTTGTTTGTTTTTCTTACGTTAATTTTAATTTTCATAGTTTACAAATAGATGAAGAAGAGTATACTCTAAATTTAAATGGAAAGATTGGCCTCTCGTTATTTAGCTGTTTCAAAAATTATCTCGCTTACGGTAACTTCTCAGTGAAGTTTTATCGAGAATTTAATGCTTTTAAAACTTCCTCTCTTCATTTATTATTCTCCCTTCTATTTAGTATACTTATATTATACTTTAGATTACTAATATAGCTAATATTTTTCATTATTTTTTAATTTTTATATAAAAAAATTCCGCTACTTTTTTGATGCGATAAAAAGTTAACCGTTTCTATAGTTAAACTCAATTATACTAGATATAAATTCTTACTCATTAAACGATTATAAAAAACAAGGTCAATATATAAGAAAAATTGTTTATTTGACACTTGCTAATTGAAAAATCTGTAATATCAATAAGTATATCATATTATGTACAGAGAGTGAGTGACTATTTAAATGCAAAAATATCAGTACTTCGAGCGTTTTAAGACGTTTCAAGAATATAAAAATTAGACTAGATCTTACTCTAGTCATTAATTTATTTAAAACGCTTAATAATATCTTCTACATCTTCATCTAAGAAAGTTCATTCAAATAAATCTGTGTTAGGTTTATAATAAGCAATTATCACTACATCATGTTTGATTTTAGGTCTTCTTAAACTAGATATACTTTTAATTCTTCATCGATTCTTTGAAGTGTTCAATTAACACTTGTAAGTTTTTATACTTTTCAACTTATTGTCTATTCTTGATGCTTCTCTATTTTTTTCAACTTTATTCATATTCTCTATTTCCTTTTGATAATCATTATAGTTTTTTTAAAGTTAAATTATTAATAAATCTTTCTCGCATGAGGCATTGCATCTATATTCCTATAACTTACACTGGCATCTTTATATATTTAATAGCTAGTTATATTCTTGTTTTGATTAAATCTTCAATACTATGGTATAAATTTTTGTAGCTAATCATACATTAAAATGAGACGATAAGTTTTATAATATGAAAATTAATATGGCTAAAATTAAAATACCTATAGTTAACGCGAAGGAAACCTTTTGTTTTGTTTCTCTTTTCATTTTTACCACTCCTTTATACAATGAGAGATGAGTACCTTTTTTAGGGGTCTAACCTTAGAACTTATCTCGAAGGAATTTGATAAGTAGAATTACAAAAGCCCCTACCTTCAAATAAAATATGACGTCTTTTTTCCTTTTATTTTGCCTCATTCCCTCATCTCTTAAATATATTACAAATGAACTATATAGCCAACCCTTTTCACTGACTTTTTATTTTTTGAAAAAAGACCACACCTTTGGAGTGTGGTAATTTTGGTTCAATAATTGTATAATTTTCTGCGGTGTCTAGTGTTAGATCGTCGATTTTATTTTTGCCGTTTTTTTAATCTTCTTATCTTAGCCCTACTTACTCCAGTTGTTTTTTTCAATATGATAATAGAAGCTTCAGAGCGTATATCCGTTGCCTTATTGAGAACAGCCATTTTAGTATTTTTAGAGATAAAACAAAACTTATCAACGACAGAAGACTGAGCTGTAAAATACACATTACAAGCTTTACAATAAGAACGTTGTTTTTTAAGTATAAGATAAGCAGGTAACTCAGATATGTGAGGGAGTGTAATCCTAGATTGCTTTTTACCTGCTTT
Source organism: Staphylococcus canis (assembly GCF_016238445.1). Lineage (GTDB taxonomy): Bacteria > Bacillota > Bacilli > Staphylococcales > Staphylococcaceae > Staphylococcus > Staphylococcus canis. Next base: position 25,028 of record NZ_JABANU010000026.1, on the reverse strand, counting down.
AATAACTGTAAGGCTTAATCGACCTTAAAATTCAATTTTTCAACTCTTTCTTCAAATTGTATGTTTTCGTCTTTAATGTTAAGTGTTTTTAATATAAAATAATTCATGGACGCATGATCTCCTTTATTATGGTTTTGGCACTTTTAATAATAGAGGTCATTGCGTCTTTTTGCATCTAAAAAGTAAAAAATCGGACAAGCAACATTTATAAATTAAATGTCACCAGTCCGATTTATTATAGAACCAAAATAAAAAGCCCATAACCACATGGGTTACAGGCTAAATTACGGAGAGTGAGGGATTCGAACCCTCGAGACGCTTGTTGCGCCTACACACTTTCCAGGCGTGCTCCTTCGGCCAACTCGGACAACTCTCCATAATAAAAACAAAAAATCAGAAGCGATATTTCACTTCTGATTATATGACTCCTACGGGACTCGAACCCGTGTTACCGCCGTGAAAGGGCGGTGTCTTAACCGCTTGACCAAGGAGCCATGGCTCCACAGGTAGGATTCGAACCTACGACCGATCGGTTAACAGCCGATAGCTCTACCACTGAGCTACTGTGGAATAATTAAATGGAGCGGGTGATGGGAATCGAACCCACAACATCAGCTTGGAAGGCTGAGGTTTTGCCATTAAACTACACCCGCAAATGATATCGATAAGGGCGGTTGATGGGAATCGAACCCACGAATGTCGGAACCACAATCCGATGCGTTAACCACTTCGCCACAACCGCCGTGATATAGAAGTGGTTCAGGACGGAATCGAACCGCCGACACAAGGATTTTCAGTCCTTTGCTCTACCGACTGAGCTACTGAACCATAATAATGGCGGTCCCGACGGGAATCGAACCCGCGATCTCCTGCGTGACAGGCAGGCGTGTTAAACCGCTCCACTACGGGACCTAATAATTGCGGGAGGCGGATTTGAACCACCGACCTCCGGGTTATGAGCCCGACGAGCTACCGAACTGCTCTATCCCGCGATAATAATATTTCGAAATCACTTACTTATTTATCATATCAAATTGTTTGTTTCATGTCAACACATTTTTAAAATTATATTAAGATTTATAATTTTGTAAATTGAATTGACATGTTATACGTTTCCTTTAACTACCTTTTAAATGTGAATAGAACATTTAGATAAGCACTAATTTGTTAAGGAATCTTTAAGACTTTTTTAGTATATAGTTTATATATTCAAACGTCAATGGATTTCTTAAAAAAATAAGTGTAAATTTATTGCTTTAAAGTAATTAACTAAAATAAGAGCGTAAATATCGTATTTTTTGGTCGTTATCCCCTACTTCATAAATATACTCCCAAGATACTTATATCATAAGATCTTGAGAGTAATTTACGGAATCTTTAGCATGATTAGGAGAATACAACTAATATACTTAGATAGATTTTACTATCTACCAAACATTATATTTAGGTTCTCCTAAAAAATCAACTGGAAAGATATTATTTATTGGTATGATTGTCGTGATTAGTCAAATTGTTTTACTACTTTTTGTTTTAAAAATAAGAACGAGTCAAATCCGTCTTCTTCTGTAAAATGACCACCCTCATCAAATTCATAAAACTTTCCTTTTAAGTGTTCAGAAAGACGTTTAGTCTTTTCAAAAGGGACTGTTGGATCATCTTTTGCAGCAATAGCGAATACTTGACTTAAACGCTGTCTTAAACTGTTGTAATCCATATTCTCATCAATAAATTCATCTAACTTTGGTAAATCTTCTATTTTTTCATTAAATCCAGACACAATCGCCATTTTCCCCAAACTATCTTGAGGTAATTTCTCTAAAAACCTTAAAGTCGTAACTACACCTAAACTATGTGCAATGAATATGGTTTCATCATTTACGTCTAATATGTGACGTTCCATATAAGCTAACCAATCCTCAAGTACTGGTTCATCTGAATTAGGTAAATCTAAAACTTCAACATCATGTCCTTCTAGTTCTAGTGAAGACTTTAACCATTGAAACCAGTGACTTTGACTATCAGCTTGATATCCATGGATTATGTAAACATTTGTCATAGTAGAAAACCTCCTTTACGTTTAAGTTCATAACAGTATCATATCACAGATGCTCTATTTTGGAATGAATAAACCTTTTACTCAAACATTGATATTTGTTACCAATATTGACTAAAAGGTCTATATATTAATCTAATGAATTCGTTTCATCAACTGATGTACAGCTTTTTCAGCTTGCTTAATACAATCTGGTAATCCAACCGCTTCAAAAGGTGCACCAGTGATTTGAAGATGTTGATAGTTATCGAATATATGTTGTTGTATTGACTTTATATTATTAATGTGACCTACATGATATTGAGGGCTTGCTTGAATCATTTTATTAACTATTGTGAAGTCTGGTTCCCCATGGAATGTCATCATTTTTGCTAAATCTTGTTGAGCCATTTCTACTAATTCCGATTCTGAATGATTTTCAACGATTTGTTCTCCTGGCTTTCCAATATAAGCACGAATCAATGTCTTCCCTTTTGGCGTAGTATGCGGCCATTTTTTAGACGTCCATGTACATGCAGTAATATGCGCTTCACTTGTGCGTGAAACTACAAAACCTGTACCGTTATATTTATTTTCAATTTTAGAATCATCAAAAGCCATTGCAATCGTCGCAACAGATGATGCTTCTAGTTTATTGAAATAATCAAAAACTGGATCCTTTTTAAACCAATTACGAAAGACTTGATGCGGTGTTGTAATGATGACACCGTCAAAAAATTCTGTTTTATCGTCATTCAGTTTAAGATGATAACCTTGTTGGGTCGCTGTTAAATCTTGAACTGGTGTGTTATAACGGATTTCAACACCATGTTCAGTAATCCATTGCGAAAGTTTATCTATAAAATAATTTAAACCGTTCTTAAATTGCTTGAATTGTCCTTGAGCTCCTACACGGTTCTTACTTTCATCTTTTTGACGTTCTTTACGTACTTCCTTCATCCCTTTAATAATACTACCATGTTTTTCCTCCAAGGTTTTAAATTGAGGAAACGTACTCATTAAACTTAACTTATCGATATCTGTGCCGTAAATCCCACTTAATAAAGGTTCAATTAACTTTTCAAGAAGTTCATTCCCTAATCGTGAGCGAAAAAAATAGCCAATTGACATATCATCAGTCATAGGTAAAGGTTTCATATTTAAATCTTTAAGTACACGTAATTTCCCCTTTAAAGAGATTAGCGATGTAGTGACAAATGGTTTAATATCTGTAGGTACACCTAATATCGCCCCACCTGGAATTGGATACAATTGATTATTAGCATAGATAAAGGACTGACCCGTCTGGTTCGTCACAATTTCATCATTTGAAATACCAATATCATTCGCAACTTCTGTCATAATGGTTTTGCGTCCTAAATAAGATTCTGGACCTAGCTCAATAACATATCCGTCTTTTTTTAAGGTTTTGATTTTACCTCCTGGTCTATCTGTCGATTCATAAATAGTGACATCAATATTCGGATAATGTTTCTTAATAAAATAGGCACTGGATAAACCAGTAATACCAGCGCCTATAATTGCAACACTCGTCATGTTAATCACGCTTTCTTAAATATATTCGAGATTTCATCAACAATCGCCCCGATAAATAGTGGATGAGTATCTGGCATAGGTGGACGGTGATAATGCACATCGAGTTCATCACAAACCACTTTACATTCATAATCATTGTCATAGAGTACTTCCAAGTGCTCTGCTACAAATCCTACAGGTGTATATATAAAGTGTTTGTATTGATATTTATCATAAAGTGCTCGAGTTAAATCTTGAACGTCTGGTCCAAGCCAAGGTGTGCCTGTATTCCCTTCAGATTGCCAACCTACCGCTACATGTTGAATATGAGATCCTTTTTCAATCATATTTGCTGTTTCTTGAAGTGCATCTGGATAAGGATCTCCACTTTCTTTGATCATCTTTTCAGGTAAACTATGCGCAGAAACAATAAGTACTGTATCATTATGCGCTTCTTCTGGAATTTCAGCTAGCGTTTCATCAACACGTTGAGTCCAATAATCGATAAACTTTTGCTGTTTGTAGTATTCATTGACGTGATAAAGTTTTATACCAAATTCATCTGCTTTCGCTTTAGCACGCTTATTATAAGACCCTATTGAAAAATTAGAATAATGCGGTGCAAGCACTACCGTTACTGCCTCTTCTATACCATCTTGTTGCATATTTACTACCGCATCTTCAATAAATGGATGAATGTGTTTTAAACCAATGTATAGTTTGAATTCATAATCTTCATAAGTCTCATTCAACATATCACGAATCGCTTCTGCTTGACGTTCAGTAGTCCCTGCTAGAGGTGAAAGCCCTCCGATTGCTTCGTATCTTGAGATTAAATCATCTAACTCTTCTTGACTCGGTTTCCGACCACGACGAATATCTGTATAATACGGTTCAATATCACTTTTTTTGTATGGCGTTCCGTAAGCCATTACAAGTAAGCCGACTTGTTTTTTCATTGTATCACCTTTCAACTTAATTACTTGATTTATCTTTGTGTGTAATCATGCACAAACTGAGAAACACGTTTTAATGTTTCAGGATTTACTTCTGGAAATACACCATGCCCTAAATTAAAAATATGTCGTCCATGGTGATTACCTTGATTTAAAATCTCTTTAATATGCTTTTCAATCATTGGCCATGGGGCTAGTAATAAACTTGGATCTAAATTACCTTGGATTGTTTTTGTCACACCTTTTTCATGTGCTTCTTTTATAGACATTCTCCAATCAAGTCCTAAAACGTCAATTGGTAATGCATGCCAAGTTTCCATTAAATGACTGGCACCAACGCCAAATAAAATGACTGGCACATTCGTTTCTTTAATCCCAGAAATCAATTTTTCCATGCAAGGTTTAACATAATAATCATAATCAGGTTGATTTAAAGCGCCACCCCAAGAGTCAAAAATTTGAATTATTTGTGCCCCTGCTTCAACCTGTGCTTTAACATATGTAATGGACATATCAGCAAGCGTATCCATTAATTTGAACCAAGTTGCTTCATCACGATACATCATCGCTTTAGTTTGATGATAGTTCTTAGAAGGCCCACCTTCAATCATGTAACTTGCTAGTGTGAATGGTGCACCTGTAAACCCTATTAGTGGCACATTAAGCTTTTCTTGAGTCAATAACTGAATTGTATCTAAAACAAATGGAACATCGCGTTTAGGATCAATTGTCCCTAGCGCTTCAACGTCTGATAATTGTTGAATCGGATTTGAGATGACCGGACCGATTCCTGATTTAATTTCGACATCAACTCCGATTGCTTTGAGTGGTGTCATAATATCTTTATATAAAACAGCTGCATCTGTTTGATAATTTTGAACTGGTAATTCAGTAACATATGCACATAATTCAGGTTGGTGTGTAATATCAAAAAGAGAGTACTTTTCTTTAAGTTTGCGATATTCTGGTTGTGAGCGCCCAGCTTGTCTCATAAACCAAACAGGCGTATGTGATGTTTTTTCTCCTTTTATTGTTTTTAAAATAGTATCATTAAAGTTTTGTTTCATTTGTGCCTCCTTAAAGAATCATTCTATCCAAATATAACACAGTTTAACATTACGTCTCACAAAAATGGATTGTTGTCATTAAATTTTAAAACTTGCCTATTATATTCGCTTGGATTTAAAAAAGATAAAAGAGACATGAATTTATTTAAAAATTTAAAATTATTAAAAGTGGTGATTTTACTGTAGAGATACTATAATGTGACTAAAGGAGGCGGATTGCCATGAAGTTATACTCAACATACGGAACATATAATTATTTACAACAAATTCAATCTAATAATAAGGATCGTCATTTAATGATATTTTCTGGTGATGGCGAGTCGCTCTTAATTGAAGAAACTACTCAAGAGAGTGTTTTCCAACAACCGAACCGATTCAGAGTGATGTCTCGAAGCGGTGAGTTATCAGAAGAAGATTTTATTGCTATTGTTACAATTCCAACAACGGAAGATCATAAATATCAACTAGAGAAAAAACTCGATAACTATTTTCCAAATTTATCTGACTTTAAAGGATATCACAGTTACCGATTATTAAAATCAATGAAATCTAACATCTATAAAATTATATTTGGGTTCGATTCACGTTTAAATTATGAAGATTTTAAAAAATCATCTTCATTCCGTGAACATTTTTCAAAAGGCGCTGTGAGTGCTCTAGCAGGTGCATCATCAGTTCATTCTTCATATCTTGAAAAATACTATTACCCTATTACTGAAGAAGACACTAACAATCAATTTGAATCTTAATTTAAAAATTGGGACGCACTCAACTGGTCCATAGATGACTAATTAAGCGCGCCCCAAATTTATTTGAATGCATTTTATCTTTTAAAAATTATCCTCTTATTTAACTCGCTGTAATATTTTAAGATTATACGTATAAATTTAAACTAATGTAATGTTCTAAAATATTAATCTTTCAATAATGATTCCTGATATTTCAACTTTTTAATTGTACTGTTAACCGTCAGAAAACCGACAACGAAAAATAATACAATCACATAGAAATAGTGTAAGTTCATTAAAATATACACTACACTTAAGATTAAGCCTAGTAGTATCACTGTCATGTTTAAAAACTTACGGTAGCCTTCTATGACTTTAATTTCAGCAACAGGCCATACTTGTGGCCATAAATTATATGCTTCCTGAGTATAAAACTGAGACATTTGTAGCACCACGATATACATCGTTAATGCACCAATTATCGCACTTACAATAGGTTGATTTAACCATACCATCAGAATTAAGGCGCCTATTAATAGTCTCAATACAATATTAAATGCATCTTTGCCACGTAAGAAATTACGTGTAAACAAATATGGATACATATGATCCGCATCAAATTGTTTCGGTCTTCTTAAAAACACATCTAGATACTTACGTCTAACTGCTGGCGCTTTTATACCTTTTACATCTGTAAACATATTTACAAATTTATAATAATTCATGCGATGTCTTTTGGCTTCTTCACTCATAAATATCCAAGGAAATTGCTTTTGCACGTTAAGTTGTTTCAATAAAAGAATTAATGCCATTACACCTATGATGCTTCCAAATCCAAAATAACTTAAAGCATCTAAAATTACGTAATAACCGGATAAATTAATAATAAATAAAACAACATTACATGACCAATTTTCAAGACCAAACAAATACCATTGCCATCTCAGTATCAGCCCAAAGTACGGGAAAATCAATGCTAATACAACAACTACTAAAAAATACGGAAGTTGATTTGGGTGAAGTGTATTATACAATGGAAAGATAATGACTAATACTAAAATTTGAATAGGTAATCGAGATATATAGCTATATTGAATACTATGCTTCATATAATGTGTCATTTCTTTTTCAAATGGTAATAAGAACAATTGATCTGCTTCCTCTATTAATGTTTTTAAAGGAAAGATTGAAACAATAGCTAATAGAATTGAGATAATCAGTGTATAATTAATACCCATTGGAATATGTTTGAGCCATTGACCATATCCTAAAATAAATGCACCTAATAAAATCATTAAAAAAATAGCAAAGTGTCCGTTAAAAATAAATTTATAATAATAATTTTTCTCTTTACGTAATGCTTTTAACCGTTTTTGAAATAATTGTTTTGAACTCATCATGATTGCTTACGTCCAGTCACTTTAATGTAAATATCATCTAATGTACTATTAGGCATATTGGTTTGTTCACGTAATGACTCTAAATCTCCAAAAGCAACAATTTGCCCTTGATCTAAAATGATAAATCGATCACAGTAACGTTCTGCTGTTGCAAGAATATGAGTACTCATCAATACTGTTTTATTTTCATGTTTTTTAGATTCCATCAAATCTAACATAGACTGAATCCCTAAAGGGTCTAGTCCTAAAAAAGGTTCGTCTATGATATACAAATCGGGTTCGACAATGAAGGCGCAAATAATCATAACTTTTTGTTTCATTCCTTTAGAGAAGTGACTCGGAAATACATTCAGTTGGTCATCTAGTCTAAAAGTTTCAAGTAGTGGTTTGGCACGCGACATTGCAGTTTGATATTCAATGCCATAAGCCATGGCTGTCATTTCAATATGTTCTTTTAATGTCAGTGTTTCGTAGATGACTGGAGATTCAGGAATATATGCTAAATGTTTTCGATAACGATCAATATCATCATTAATGTTAATACCTGATATTGTCATTTCACCATCCATTGGAGTAAGTAATCCTAGGATGTGCTTTATCGTTGTACTTTTACCTGCACCATTTAATCCAATTAAACCCACAATTTCCCCAGCTTTAAGTTCAAAATTTAAATCTTTAATTACGGGTTTTTTTCCATATCCCCCGGTTAAGTGTTTTACTGATACAGTCAAATGTGACACCTCCGCTTCAATTCATTCATACAAATACTAAAACTACTCACTGCTTAGATAAATTCATAGGTTTCTCCGATAAAAGACTTAGTAAAGAAAAGTTCTTGTTGTCTTGTTGTCCTGTTGTATATAATGTGAATTGATGTACTTATAGTCATTCAATAAAGTCCTTCTCTGCCTTATTAATAATTGTTTCTTAAATTTGAATATACTTCTTTATGATACCAGTTGATATTCCACTTATTCAAAAGACAACAACTTTGGACTTAAACATCACTTTCCAAAAACTTGTTTTATACAAAGAAAGTCATGTTTAATTATACACGAATAAAGCTTTTAAAGGTGTTGAAACATTTGATTGTCAACGTATTGAGTTGTCTCTTGAATGACGCTTCAACATTATTTTATTTAATAAAAGTAATATGTTGTGATTTTGAAATACTGGTAAAAATATCTTAAGATTAAATAACGTTTTCGCAATCAAACACCTGTTTACGAAACTTCATACCTAAAACTAGAAGTAAAAAAGAAGAAAATACTACATGATTTTTTGTTTCTAATTCTTATATAGTAATTCATTTTTAACATAGAGTGATTATATCATGAGCCAAAATAAAATTGAAATATGCCTTAATTATCGCTTTCCAAGTTAACAATAGTAACCTTTATATCAAATCTCATTCACTTTCTACCTACAAAGGATGGATAATGAAAGTCTAAGTTTATTAAAAAACTTACTCATGAACTTCAATTATTTTTAATGCTCGTTATAAGACGTGCTATAATAGAGACAAATTGTATGGGAGGTCAAGTTCATGAGCAAAACTATTTTTTCTAAAATTATCGATGGTGAAATTCCAAGTTTTAAAGTGTATGAGAATGAATATGTATATGCATTTTTAGACATCTCACAAGTGTCTAAAGGACATACATTACTCATCCCCAAAAAAGCTTCACCAAATATCTATGAAACTGATGCTGAAACTATGCGACATATTGGAGAGGCATTACCTATTGTTGCAAACGCAATTAAAAAAGCATTTAATCCAGATGGTTTAAACATCATCCAGAACAACGGAGAATATGCGTCGCAATCAGTCTTTCATATACATTTTCACTTGATTCCGCGTTATGAAAATGATATTGATGGATTTGGCTATCAATGGCAAACGCACGAAGACGAAATTGACGATGCAAAAAAAGAAGCTATTGCTAAAAACATCGCCCAATATATACAATAAATATATCGCATAAAATTATCATAAAATGGGTATATACAACAAAAACATGTTTGAGGAGGAAAATTATGAAAGCCCTACAAGTTTCTTTAGGTGTTATCGCAGGGGTTGCTACTGGATTAGGTGTAGCTTTAATAAAAAGAGACGATAGCGTCCGTATTTCAAACCCAAGACCTGAACGTCCAAAAACTGAACTAGAACACGAAATAGACAATATAAAACAAAATATCAGTGATATTAAAAATTATGCAATTCAAGCTAAAAATGAAGGTCAATCTTTCGGAACTTCAATTGGTGATGAAGTTAAGGCAATGATTGGTGAATTTAAAGCTGACATTGATCCTAACATTCAACGTCTCCAAGGTCATATTGAAAATTTACAAAATCGCGGAGAAGAAATGACAAACTTCCCTTCTAAAAAGTAATTGTTAACTCAGGATTGGGACATGATGATTCAAGCCTAAACTTAATCGCTGTCCCAATTTTATTTCTTTTAACACTTATTGAGAATACTTTTTTACAATTATTGATACATGTAATTGGTTCTCCACAATTTGCTTCAAAATTACATCTGTAGTTACAATTAATCACTCTCTATTTCTAAACAATGAACCCTATGAATGACTGAAATCATTGCCCTTTTTAACTTGAACTTTAATTTTTAATTAAGGAGGTCTCGGATAAATGGATAGAAAAGAACGTATTGAAAGTATGCTATTCACTCATAAAATTGCAATACTGTCTAAGATTATTTGGAAAAATGCTGAAAACGACTGGCAACGTTGGTTGAAAAAATCAGGGATTACAATAAATGAATATGTAATTCTGATGACGATATATGCACATGACCGCGTCAAAATCACCGATATTTCAAAGCAAGGTGTGATGCATGTTTCAACTGCCTTTAATTTTGCAAAACGTCTTGAACAACAAGGACTTTTAATTTTTGAAAAAGACACAACAGATAAACGAAATACCTTTTTAATTTTAACTCAAAAAGGCAAGTCTTTTGTTGAACAAGTTTTTGATCAATATGATGTGTCTCAAAATTCAATTTATGAAGCAGCAAAATCGTTTGAAGATGAAATGTTCCATCTACCAAGCTTTAGTGATGTTCATTATTTAGTTTCAAAACTATATGGACGTTACTTTATTAACGATTTACATGAAAGTCATAAAAACATAAAGAAAAATTTACTTGACGATTTATAACTTCAGGTACATAATACGGTATATTATGTTAGTGGTTAAAGGAGTATATGTATGCTAAATTGTTTACGTTCAATCGATATTCACTCTAGATTTGGTTTGCCACGTATAGCTTTTATTAGCTTTGTAACGGTTATTATTACTTTTTTTATAAGCTTTGAACTATTTCATTTTAGTTCTAATATACCGTTTACAGACAAACATTTTTTAATGTTTGTCGGTTTAATTGTATTATTGTACCCATTGCATAAAGCGATTCACGTTTTAATGGTATTGCCATTTTACAAACATATTAGAATGACTAAACTGATTAAAAATAAATGGTTCCCATTATATAATATTTTTCTTGATAAACCCGTTCATAAATATTATTTCTGTACGTGTCTTATTATGCCACTCATAATCATAACTACATTATGTATTTATCTTGCATATTTAAATCCGGCATATGGCCATTATTTTATGTTTTTATTATCTCTAAATATTGGCTATTCAGTTATGGATTTACTTTACTTGAAAGTTATTTTGTTTTCAGGTCAAGGTAAATATGTTGAAGAACATATAAATGGTTTCGTACTTTTAGAGAAGAATCACATGAATCAATTATATTAGTTGGATACGAATAAAAGAGAAACAAATGTGTAATTTGCATTTGTTTCTCTTTTTTTGTAATTATTTAATAATAGATATTATCATAACTCCTTCTAACACATAAACTGAATTCTCATCATTTAGACTGATATTTACAGTTCTTGATTGGTGTTCATGTACCATTATGTTATATTATTTGTGTTACTTTTTAATAAAGGAGACGTCCCAATGAATAAAGGTATAAAAAAATTGTTACTTCCTGTAACTGCGAGCGCAATTTTACTTGGTGCTTGTGGCAATAATACACCCACTTCTGAAGATGAAACGTTAATCTCATCCAAAGCAGGTAATGTTAAAGTGGAAGATGTAATGAAAGAAATCGGTAATGAACAAATTGCAAGTAACTCTTTCAAAATTTTATTAACTAAAATTTTAGAAGATAAATACGGTGACAAAGTAGATGATAAGAAAATCGATCAGGAAGTAGATAAAGAAATTGAAAAATACGGTGGTAAAGATCAATTTAATGACTTGTTAAAACAACAAGGGCTCTCAATGGATGAATATAAGAACGAACTTAAAACTGTAGAATATCAAAAAGAATTATTAAATGAAAAAGTAGATATTTCTGACGATGAAATTAAACAAAATACGAAAAAGGCTTCTCATATTTTGATCAAAGTGAAAGCCGATAAAAATGATAAAGAAGGATTATCTGATAAGGAAGCTAAACAAAAAATTGATGAGATTAAAAAACAACTCGATCAAGATCCTAGTCAATTTGACGCTTTAGCTAAAAAAGAGTCTATGGATTCAAGTAAATCACAAAATGGTAGCCTAGGATACGTTGTTAAAGGACAAATGGTTGAACCATTTGAAAAAGCGCTTTTTAAATTAAAAGATGGTGAAATCTCAAACGTTGTTAAAACAGACTACGGTTATCATATTATCAGAGCGGATAAACCTACTGACTTTAAAGAGAAAAAATCACAATTAAAAGAGAAAATCATCCAAAATAAATTGCAGGAAAAACCTGAAATTTTAACAAATGCATACAAGGATTTACTCGATGAATACAAAGTCGACTACAAAAACAGTGATATTAAAAAAGCAATTGAGGATAATATTTTAAATCCTGAAGCACTTAAAAACCAAGCTTCTCAAGGACAAGATGGCGGATTGAGTATGGCGCAATAATAGCCATGTATTTGAAAAAGAGATTAGGCATTGATGAAATGTCCTAATCTCTTTTTGATGATTAAGTCTTAATCTAATTTTTCAGGTCTATAAAAGCTTCGTCGATCTAATCCTAGAATACGATCTGTAAACGTTCCTTTCGGCGTAGTTTTAAACGCTTTTTCAAACATATTCATACGTGCATCTATATTATCGATAAAATGCAGAATTTCAGCCTCTTTAATTAGTGGAAGTTTAGGAGAACCATATTCTAATTTTCCATGATGGGCTAAGATTAAATGTCTGAGTAACATGACCTCTTCCCCTTCAATTCCAAGTTCTTTAGCTGTTTCTGCAACCTCATCACTCGCAATTGAAATGTGACCTAACAAGTTACCTTCAACAGTATAACTTGTAGCAATTGGTCCTGATAATTCTTTAACTTTACCTATATCATGTAAGATAATACCACTATATAATAAACTTCGATTTAGCATTGGATAAATATCACATAATGCACGAGCTACTTGAAGCATTGTTAATACATGATAGCCTAACCCACCAACAAAATCATGGTGGTGTGAACTTGCCGCTGGAAAACTAAAGTATTCTTTTTCATATCGATTTAGTAAACTTCTAACGATTCTTTGTAAATTCGCGTTCTCAATTTCGAATAAATATTCTTGCATGGCATGTTTCATTTCTTCGGGTGACATATGAGCAGAATCGACAAAATCTTTAGCTTTTAATTGGTCATCTTCATTCGCAATACGATACTGATTCATTTTAAGCTGTTTATTACCTCGATAATTAATGATATCCCCTTTTACATGGATAATCATTTCAGGTTTAATTGTAACTAGATCTTCTTTTGTAGGTGTCCAAAATTTAGTATCTAATATACCACTTTTATCTTGTAGTTTGATGTTCATATAATCTTTGCCTTGAGCAGTTACACCTTGTGTTGCACTTCGTACTAAAAAAAAGTGATCAACAGTATCTCCAGCTTTGAAGTTTTCAATATTTCTCATGATTCATGCACCTTTCTCAAAAACTATTTCTCTATTTTACTTAATGTAACCAATTGTTTTGCGGATACAATATTGTCACGATTACAAGTGAAATATAAAACTTGATCATCGTCTGACATAGCACGTAAGTATTTTAGCATTTTAGTTTTACGTTTTGTATCAAAGTGAACGAACGCGTCGTCTATGATGATAGGTAACGCATAATAAGGTTTTAAAATTTTGATTAAGCTCAATCTTAAAGCAATATATAATAGCTCCTTTGTAGATTGACTTAGCTCTATAGGATGGTACATTTGACCATTTTTATGTCTTACCATAAGTTGGTGATTAATGAATGTCACTTGTTCATATTGACCTTCAGTTAATTCTTGATAAATGACAGTTGCTTCTTCAACGACTTGTGGTAATCGCTTATCTTTTATTTGTTTGATATGTTCGTCAACAAGTGCCTCCAAATAGCTCAATGCCGCCCAATCTTTGGCAATGTCATTTAATTGGCGTCGTTTTAACTGATAACGGTGCTGAAGTTGTCTTAATGTATCGTCTGATTCCATATGATTGATTTGAGCAGTTAATTCACTAACCTCAGCTTGTAATTCTAGAAATTGATCGTTATACGTATCAATTTGTTGTGATAATTTCTCAAATTCTGTTTCTAATTGGGCAGTGGTTTTTGAACTTAAGTGTGAACTTTTTTCATATCCAAAATCTTGATTTTCTAGATATTTCGTTAAATCGTTAAACCTTGATAATCTAGATTGATACGTTTGATAACGTTCGTAATGATTATAATAACTCTCTTCATCGATTGCACCGACTGTACTGAATAATTCTTTAATCATTGTATTGACTTCATTTAAACGTATGTCTAACTGCTTCATTTCATTTTGTAATAAGTCGATTTGTGCAGTATTGTTTTCAAATTGTGATTTTTCAGAAGCCACGCGTTTTAACCATGTATTCATGTCATGAAAAAGCGTATCTATTTGAAATAATCCAATAATTCGATGCATTTCTTTTTCAGCTTCTTCATAAAACACATTAAGTTGTGATGATATCATATGTTCTTTTTGCTTTAATTGATTGATGTACGAAGCGTTTTCTTGAATTTGTTGCGCTATACGATACGCGTTAACTAATAAATCATTCGATAAGCTTTGTGAGACATGTAAGTTTGACTTAATATCATTGATCTGTTGATGAGATTGCTTTAATTCACTTTCAACTTGCTTCAATTGTTGAATCGCATTTTGATGTTTTAATTCTAAGACGTTTAGACTTTGCTTACGTTCACTCACTCGATTACGTAATTGTAATTGATCATTTAAATTAAAATCTAAGTGATAATTTTCCTCAAGCTGTTTGACATGTTTTTCTAATGCGTCAATTTCATCTTCTAAACGTTGATTATAGTTTCTTTCTTTTTGTCTTGTTAGAAAAATAGCACCTATAAATATAATAGCTAATACCGCAAAAATAATACTGAATATCAAATTATTTGTTAAAAATGCGAAAATGGCACTTCCTATTGATAAAAGAGACACGAGGATAAGTATAATACGTAAAGTCACTTTTCTACGTTTTTTGTCATCCGCTTCTTTTTCAAACATTTCCTTCATGTTAGAGAATACTTGTCGTTTTTCATTTAACTCTAACATTTGTTTTTCGTGAACTTGTTTTTGTTCAAAATCTTGTTCTGATACGAGACGCTCTTCTAATTGATTCAATTCCTTTTGATAACTGTTTGTTTCAATATCATACTCTTCTACCTTTTGTTTAAGTCGTTGATACTTCGATGTTTGGTCTTTTAGCACATTCAACGAGCGACTTACATGACTCACTTGAACCTCTGAGGTATCAACATCATCATAAAGTGATTCCCATCCTACTTTTTGAAGCAAATTATCTAAATCATGTTGATGTTGATCAATGTCACGACGTATATGTTTTAAATTTAGAGTGTCCTCTTTAATCTTCTCTTCTTGTTTATAAAGTTCTTCTATTTTTTTAAAATCTTTCTGACTCGGTATTTCAAATTTTTGATTTTCTTGCTCAAGTTGATTGATTTTTTCTTCTTTTAGACCAAGATCTTTTTGAAGTTGCGAATGTTGTAACTTGGCCGCTTCATAACGATCGATTCCATGATGTGGAAATGTAATTGGTTCAATATTAAGATCGCTTTCCAGTCCTTTCCATTCCTGAGCTTGTTCATGTAAAGCCAATTCTTTTTGCTTTAAACTGTGAAATTGATTTAAATGGTTGAGATTTTCATTCACTGTATCTAAACGATTTTGAGTCTTATCTCTTGTTTCCAACACACGTTGGTATGTCTCTAGTTCAGATGATTTATCGCGTATTTGTAGTTCAATTTCTTTTAATTCATCTACTCTTCTATTAATTTCAGATGTTTGATTATTCTGTTGATATAAGTCTTGTTTTTTGCTCTGAATGAAATCACGCATTCCGATAAACTCAGTAGATCCTAGCGCCCCTGCTTGCATCAGAAAGTTTTGTAGTTGTTGTTCAGTTAAATGTTTATGAATGTTTTGCAATCCTAATACATTAAATGAAAATATTGCTTGATATGTTTGTTTATCAATATAATTTAAATGTTCTTTGAGCCATGCCTCATCTTTGACCGAACCATTAGGTAATATCACTTTAACATCGCCTTCAGGTGATCCTTTTACCCTCTCTACAATTACTTCACTTTCATCATCCATAATTAGTGTGACACGACCACCGTAATGATTGCCTAACCTAGGCTCTAAACGCGGCTCGTGTTCATCTTGTGTCGGAAAACCGAATAAAATCGAATGAATAAAAGCTTGTAATGTAGATTTACCTGCCTCATTTTCCCCATATATTTCAGTAAAAAATGAGTTAAATTCTACTTTTCTTTCGACAAACTGACCATATCCATAGATTTCTACTGATTTTATTTTCATGATCTATGGTCCTCCTTTAGTTCATCTTTTATCATTGCTTCAGCACGTTCAATTAGCACTTGGCGATTGAATGTACCGTAATTATCAAGATATTTGGAAGCCTTTGGATGTGTATATAATTGATCCAAAGCTTTGTCAAATACTACATTATCTTCTAACAATGACAGTGGAAACTCTTTTGAGATTGAACTTGTTTCAAGGTCTAAGTATTTGATATTCATTTCGTCTATAACTACAAAATGGTGTTCATTCTCTTCATAGTCCAAAATCATCGCTTGAACTTGCTGTAACGCTTCAGTTTCAAAACGTGTGTCTCCACTCACTTCAATATTGAGTCGATAAATTGCACGACCTAAATGACGCACCCTTTTTTTAAATGCTTGAATTTCTTCGTATAAATGTTGCATGTTCGTTTCATCAACTTGAATCGTTGCTTCGTCAAATCGTACAAAGTGTGTAGGTATAAATTGGGTTTGAAATGAGACATGATCACCTTCAACCAACAAACAACCTTTTTCGCCTTGTTCATTAAAATGACGACCTTGAATATTTCCAGGATAATGAATTTCAGGTAAATCACTCAATTGTTGACGTTCATGAATATGGCCTAAAGCCCAATAGTGATATAGTTTAGAATTAAGATCTTCAATTCTAAATTCTGTAAAACGATTCTTAGTGTGTGAGTGATGATAAGTTCCATGTAACAGTCCAATATGTATCACATTACGGTCTTCATTAGTTGGATATTCATCAATTTTGTTTTCATAACTTTCTCTATTAAGATAACTAAAGCCATGAAAATGAATCGTTTCACCATTTTTCGTTATAGCTTGATATGTTTCAACTTGATCAGAAAAAACAGTTACATTTTCCGGTAATTTCGTCGTAATACGCTCAACCAATGGATCATGATTACCGAAAACGATGTATACAAATATTTGTTCGCTTCGAAGGCGCTCCATTTGGGCTTTAAAGAAAATCTCTGCTCTCAATGTATGGTTATGGGCGTCAAATATATCTCCAGAAATGAGTAAAAAATCAACCTCTTGACGTAATGCTAAGTCAATAATATTTTTAAAACTTTCATAAGCACTGTTTTCCATATCCTTTAAAATCACAGGACTTGAATAGTGCTTGGCAGAAAATGGACTATCCAAATGTAAATCTGCACAATGTATAAACTTAACCATTCAATTAATCTCCTTTAAGTTTTAAAGTTGAGGTATTATAAATTAAAAAACCTAGCAAAATTTTATTTTTCATAAACCCCAATCCCTATGTATGCTCTTATTTTATCATAATTTAGTATTATTGCGGGGACTAAACTGAAAGACAATAAATAAAGGCTAAGGTCATTTGTACCTTAGCCTTTAACTTACCATTGATAATTAGTCAGCGTAGATTTCATCTAATGGTTTAACAATAATTTGGTTGATTTCTTGGAATACTTGGCTCATTTTTTGTTCAGCAGCCATTAATTCAGAAATGTTTTCATCTTTTTCGATTTGTTGCGCTTGTTCTTGCGCTTTTTTAAGATCTTCTTCACCAATTTCTTCGCCTTGCATTTGTTTTTGTTGGAAGTTTAATTGTGTTTCACGGAAATCATCAAATAATTTTTTTGATTCTTCATTTGATTTTACCTTTTCATAAGCATTTTTAATTGCTTGATATTCATCACTTTCACGCAATGCTTGTTCTAATTTGTTTGCATGATCATATAAATTTACAGCCATTGTTATATCGCTCCTTATGTTTGAAAATATGTGTTTGAAATAGGGCATTATCGCCCAATATCTTTCCTTGCTTACAATACCACATTTTTTCTCGTTATACAAAGATTGCAAATAGGCCTTGGAACAATCCAACTATACCCCCTAATAGAAAACCTAACAGCATGATTAATTTTAACTCTTTATTCGCAATCTCAAATATTAAACGTTCAATATAATCTAATTCAAAGCGATTAATTTGTTCTTCAATTAATCCTCGGATATTCACTTGTTTTAAAATAGATGATAAACGTTTTGCTAATATCTCTATAGCTAAATCACTTAGTCGTTGTATCCCTTTAGAGTCAAGCGCCTCAAATAAGCTTGGAAATGTGTGTTTTAGCGGTTGATGTGCACGCATAGATAAATTAATTTGCGCTAAGGTATGCGTAGTAATCTGTTGCTTAACTTCATTAAATTGAGATTCATTTAAAATCTCTTCTAATGGCATCTTTTTAAGCGCTTCATATTCTTTCTCAATTTGACTTTTTAAGATGTTTTGCGCTTTTGGCTGTTCAGTTAAACGTAATAACTCCGTTTGGATACGTTCTGCAATTGTTTCTTTAGTCATAAACATTTGCAACATGCCTACAATTTTTCCTTTTTCTATAAAAAATGATTCTAGCATATCCAAAATATCCGTATATCCTTTTTCAGAATTCAAATATGCTTTCGCTCGAGACAATAAAATATCACTTAAACCATCAATTTTTCGATCCATTTGTTGAATCACTGAGTTTGGAATCACTTCTTTAATTTTATGATGTTGATGTTCTTTATACTTATCAGTTAATTTTTGATTTAACAGTTTGGTTACCCATGACTCCCCTTTTGATACAACATCTATATCAAATCGCTCAAAAAGCGTTTGAACAGTTACATCCTCTCTTTCTAAATGGTGCACTTGACGTTCTATAACTTGATTCATAACCTCTTGCATGTTTTTGGAATGTATTTTTTCTCGAATTAAAGATTCAGTAAGTAAATGATCTTCAATAACTTGGCCTATTTTTACAGCTATTTCTTCTCGACGTTTTGGGATTAATCCAGGTGTAAATGGTACTCTTTTTCCAAATAAATAATAGGGTTTAAATGGATGAAATAACATTTTAACTGCAATCATATTCGTTACTCCTCCAATTAATGCACCTATGATAATCATAACGATTATCGTTATAAGTGGTGACATGTCTAACCTCCTTGTATATTAAGTACTAGAATAATAGCACTATATATCAATAAATTCGAATAAAAATAGCGAGACGTAAATCTAACACATACTTAGATTTCATGGTCTCGCTTCTCTAGTTCGCTTATTTAACTTTATCCTAATCGTTTTATATTTTCAATTATTTATTATGCACGCAATAATTCATCTTTCACGTGGCGTTGGAAATAAGTTTCTGCTTCTCTTAATTTCGGTGTACCGAATACAGGTTGTTTGTTTTCATCTAATACACGGTATAATTCACTAATTTTATTCGCTTGTAAAATAAAACCGCCTTTAGTATCTAACGTTTCCCAATAAATATCGCTCACTGTTGAATGTTTTGGATAAGCAGCTTGATTACGCGAAACGACCTGAACAATTTCTAAAGGATCGCATCCAAATGTACTATTTAACACTTCAGAATCTCTAAATAGTGCGCATATAGAAACACATGTTGTCCAATTTGGTAATACACGTTCTTTTTCAATTTGAACTAATGTCTTCTTTGAAAGTCCAATTGTAAGTGCCATAGTATCTTGCGTGTATCCAGCCTCAATACGCACCATTTTAAACTTTGTTTGAATTAATTCAGTAAAACTTTGTTTATCCATTTATCTTAACTACCTTTCTTAGTAAATTTTCTCCGCACACAAGATATTGCAAATATACACAATTCTTGAAACACAAATTACATAATAATACAAAATTAACGAAATGAAAAGAGTCATTTTAGTGAATCATTTACTCAGAAAAAAAGCCATAATAGTCTTAAAACTCTAACTTCATATGGCATAAAACTACGAAATAATTTTCATATTCATTTATATTATGTTAGTAACAACATTATAAGTATCCTCTATTCGGTAAAAGTTAACTTATATATCAATCTTTATTTCAATTTGGTATACTTAAATATAACGCATACTACTTTAACTAGAGAATGTTTATTAAGTTCAAAGGAAGTTTAGCTATGATTATAATCTGGATAATAGGTCTCATAATTGCCTTCTTAATTGTTGTAGGTGTTTTTAAGCGATCACACTGGATGTTTAATGTACTTGCAGCGCTTTTTACCTTTTTACTACTCATTACCGACATTTTACTGTATGGATGGCACAATGAATCTATAAAAATTAGTATTCTATGTTTAATTGTAATCACATTTGAATTCGCACATGTTCGTATTAAAATGTTGAAAACAAATAAGCATAGACAGTAAGAGCTTTAGAGGCTAGAAGTCACACATTATGTTTTCATAATTCAACTTAACAACTTTACTCAATTATTCTAGCCTCCATTTACTCGTCTTTATCATTTCTAGAAATTTCGTATCGATGTATGGTCCGTTCAAAAGCAATATCAGGATTTTCAGTTTCCATTTGTTTTAACCATTCATCGTAAGCACCTTCATAAAGTTTTTCCCCGTTATTAATAAAAATTATATTCGTTAGGTCTATTGGTAAATCTTGTAACTGATGGGTAGAAATCAAGACAGTTTTACTTTTACATAATTCTAACAAGCGACTTAAAATCATTTTTCTTGCGCGTGGGTCGATACTACTTGTAGGCTCATCTAAAATATATAACTTTCTATCTAAAGCAGCAAATAACAGGATATAAAACCAACGTCTCTCCCCTATAGACATTTTACCTGAAGTCATATTTAGTAAATGGTGATACTTTTCTTTCACAGATTTAGAATCATTTATAAATGTTGTGATGTTATTATCAAAAGACGCTACTTCATGTTTAGAAGCCATTCCTTTAACGAGCTTTTGAATATCAGCACCTGTTGTATGCGGTGATAACATCATATTCTGAGTAAGATAAACCATTTCGTTAGTTTTTGGCAATTGATTATGATGTTTTGCTTCAAGAATGTCAGTCATACAATCCATAATCGTGGTTTTACCTGAACCATTTTCCCCTAAAAGTACGTTGAGTTTTCCAGTCTTTAATTGAAAATTAATATGATGAAGTGTATATGTTTGACATTTCTTACTATATTTAAAAGATAAGTTGTTCACTGAATACATGACAATCACCTACGTCCGACTTGATTTAGAATTTATATCAATTTTGACTAAACTCATTATTCCAATAATGATATAAATGATATACACTGCAATGATTGATACATCATTTATGCTAAAATTAGATAATCCTAGTGCTAATTTTCTAAAGAAATATACAGGATTCAACCATTCCAATCCTAAAAAACGATTATTAGTACTCCCTGCAATAAAGAACATAATAATAGCTAATATACTCGTGATAGTTGTTAAAGATTCTGACTTAACAGGTAGAAAAGCAATGAATAAAAATGCTGGTGCTAGTGGTATGATGATAATCCCATATAGTAATAATTGTAGTAATAATTTAAAAGATAATATATCCAAATATGTACCCAGGACTATAGCAAGCAGAGCAATCGTCGTCACCCCTACTACAATTTGAGATAAGATTATCGCAATCAAAAAAGGTAATTTCTTACCGGATAGGCTATAAAATGATTTCAATAATCCATGTTGGCGTATCGTCGCAAATTGTGTCCCAATCCCGTTAATATAAATCATGACAATGGCAAACGCCCAAAACATAAAAATATAACTTTGTTTATCTGTTAAACTCATGTGATGAACATTCTGACTAAATACCCCCATTAATGCCAACACTAATGGAAATAGTACATTCCACATTAGTGTAATTTTATCTTTCATTAACATTTTCATATAATACGTAAAAAATGCTATAGTCTGTCTCATGACTTATCACCGCGTTAATCAATTTATATTTATTTGTAACTATCATATCGTTTTTTCTGATAATTCAAATTATTTATAATTAACTTAAATTAGACGTCATTCTTAACATGAAGTAAAAATGAGTTAAGAATGAACGTCTAAATTTTATTATTTTATATAATGGTCAGTAAACAGTATATTAGTGTAAATCATGAGAAACTTGATCTATTTTTTTCCCTTCTCGTTCTGATAAAATAAATGCACAAGCTGCATCTCCTGTAATATTCACTGCTGTACGTGTCATATCCAGTAATCGATCAATACCAAGGATGATACCAATTGCAGCAGGATTTAATCCAACAGCAGTAAGTACCATTGCGAGCATAATTAATCCGACACCAGGTACACCAGCTGTTCCAA
The DNA here is from genome assembly GCF_016238445.1 of Staphylococcus canis. GTDB lineage: Bacteria > Bacillota > Bacilli > Staphylococcales > Staphylococcaceae > Staphylococcus > Staphylococcus canis. Next base: position 2,242 of record NZ_JABANU010000026.1, on the reverse strand, counting down.
TAGAAGCAATAACTGCGATAACCACAACGGTAACAAGTTGTAAAATAGATAAATTTTCACCCATTAACTGTGCAATGAAGATTGTTGCGACACCTTGCATAATTGCAGTACCATCCATATTAATCGTTGCTCCTAAAGGTTGTACAAATGATGAAATCTCTGGTTTAACCCCCATGTTTCGTGTACACTGCATTGATACTGGTAAAGCGGCGTTAGAACTTGAACCACCAAAACCAACCGTAATAGCAGGTAAAAATCCTTTGAAAAAGGCGATTGGACTACGTTTTGTTAATAATTTAATTGCTCCACCATATACTAAGAAAAAGTGTAAAAATAAAGCGGCAAGTACTACAATAAAATATAATCCGAGTTGTCTAATCGCTCCAAACCCTGCTCCTGTAAATGCATGTGCTACTAAACCAAACGTACCGATTGGTGCAAACACACGCATGACCATGGATATGATATACATTAATACCTCATTTAATTGTTCAAAAAAACGATGTACAATTTCTGCTTTTTGACGCATCATCATAATACCTATACCAATAAATATTGCAAACGTGATGACTTGCAACATATTACCTTCTGACATGGCTTGAATCGGATTTTGAGGGAAGAAATTAATTAATGTTTGGTCAAATGTTTGATTCATTGGAGAATCATCTGCACTTTTTTGACTTGCAAGTTCCTTTTGATAAGCTACAACTTCGTCACTCTTTAATAAATCTGAATGCCCTTCTCCTGGCTTAACAATTAAAGCGAGACACATAGCTAGTGTTATGGCTAAAGCAGTTGTTGTTAAAAAGAAAATAATGGTTTTTAAACCTATACCACCAAGTAATTTGGGATCTCCTATACCAATAACTCCAAGTACAATTGATACAAATACTACAGGAACTACTAACATAAAGATTAAATTCAAGAAAATTTCACCAATAACATTAAATATGTATTGATCAATAAATGTAACAAATGCAGTATTTTCATAGAAATTAAATATCGATCCAATTGTTATTCCAACTACTAAAGCTATTATAATTTTGATTGTTAATCCTTTAAATTTCAATGGTATCACCCTCTCTTATTGCTTCTTTAATTATAATCTGAAAATTTAAAAAATGGAAACATTTTTTTAAAAGTAGATTTCTTTTTGAGTTCGTAGGATAATAGTACAGTCAGTAAGATAATGAATTTAAGTTGAGGTGGCATGCTTTGCAGTTACACTATAAAATTTCACAAGCTAAAAAAGGTGCAACAATTAGCATTGTGACTTACACAGTTTTGACATTACTTAAAGTTTTTTATGGCTGGGTTTCGAACAGTAGAGGATTAATGGCCGATGGTATTAATAATGCTACAGATGTAATTAGTTCTGTAGCCATTTTAATAGCACTTCAGATTTCGATGAAGCCCGTTGATAATAACCACCCTTATGGGCACTATCGTTCAGAATTTATTGCATCACTAATTGCATCATTCATCATGTTTGCAGTCAGCGTTCAAGTTATTATTACAGGTATTCAACATTTTTATAGAGGAGACTTTCATAGTCCAAGTATGTCATCTGTGATTGTAGGCCTTATATCTAGTCTAATTATGTTTATTGTATTTTTATATAACCGACGTTTAGCACGTAAAGTTAAAAGTAGTGCCTTAAAAGCAGCAAGTTATGATAACTTATCTGACGCTTTAGTTTCAGTGGGGACTGTGATTGGTGTTATTGGTGTTTATATTGGTATTCCTATGCTTGATACTATTGCAGCTATTATTATCGGCCTACTCATTATGAAAACAAGTATTGATATTTTTAAGGAAACGGCTGTAACCCTTACTGATGGCTATGATGAAGATGAACTCGACTATATTAAGCAAATCTTACAGAATATTGATAGCATTAAAGAAATTCGTGATATTAAAGCTAGAAGTCATGGTGTTTTATCTTTCATAGATGTCACAATTGCTGTAGATCCAAATCTCAATGTTATTGAGAGTCACGAAATTTCAGATAACATAGAAACAGCATTACAAGATCACCTAGGCGAAGTGGAAACAATTGTTCATATCGAACCTTATATATAATATAAAAAAGCTAAGCGTGTAGCAAAATATCTAGGTTCTATAATAAATCGGACTGGTGGCATTTAAATTATAAATGTTGCTTGTCCGATTTTTTACTTTTTAGATGCAAAAAGACGCAATGACCTCTATTATTAAAAGTGCCAAAACCATAATAAAGGAG
>NZ_JABANU010000025.1 GCF_016238445.1 Staphylococcus canis | reverse complement strand
CATAAATATCTCTCCTTAATTCGTTTGTTGGTACTTACAATTATAGAGATATTTGTGCCGTTTTTATATTAAAAACTAAAAAATAACGGCTAGTGAATATTTCACCAACCGTTAAAAGTATAGAGCCCTTAATTGTCATTGGCCGTTAATCTTGCTTTTATGCTACGTTTAATCATAACATTATAGACGCGACGTTTAGATATAGAATATGATAAAATAACAGATGGTTTTAACTATGAAATCAAAAAATTTTGGGTAAACGTATATAAGAAGGAGTTAATTGTAAATGATTGGTATTATAGGTGCGATGGAAGAAGAAATTCAAATATTAAAAGGAAAAATAAAAGACTTAAAACAAGAAAAAATCGCACATACAGTGTTTTATCAAGGGAAACTTGAAAATCAGGAAGTTGTATTAATTCAAAGTGGTATTGGAAAAGTGAATGTTGCGATTGCTACTGCACTATTAATTCAACAATATCATCCAGATTATATTATCAATACTGGATCAGCAGGTGCACTACAAGGTGGCTTAGCTTTAGGAGATGTTGTAATCAGTACAGAAGTGTCACATCACGATGCTGATGCAAGAGCTTTTGGATATCAAATGGGACAAATACCAGGAATGCCTGCACGTTATCAAGCAGATAATTACCTTTATCAAAAGGTGGAAGAGGCGTTACATGCAATTGATGCTCAAATTGTGGAAGGACTCATAGTATCTGGAGATAGCTTTATAGGTACTGACGTACAACGACAAGCGATTCTAGAGCACTTTCCAGAAGCGATTGCGGCTGAGATGGAAGCGGCTGCGATTGCGCAAACGTGTTATCAGTTTAATGTCCCTTTTATCATTACACGTGCTATTTCTGATTTAGCTGATGAAGAAGCTAATATGACGTTTGATGCATTTTTAACAGTTGCGTCGAAGTCATCAAGTGAAATGGTCATGAAGTTGATTAAGTTACTTTAAAAATAAAATAGCAAAATGGGTAAATTACTAGAGTTGGAGGAATTTGGTGCATGATTAAACGTTTATTTTTACCAAATCAATACGTACAATCTATTTATGAAATTAATTTTGATGATTTAAAAAAGCGTCAAATTAAAGGTGTTATTACAGATTTGGACAATACCTTAGTAGGATGGGACGAAGCAGAACCTACACCTAAAGTTAAAGAATGGTTTAAATCATTAAGTGATAGAGGCATTAAGGTGACAGTTGTATCAAATAATAATGAAAAACGTGTTAAATCATTTTGTCAATCTCTAGACGTAGATTATATATTTAAAGCTCGTAAGCCCTTAGGTAAATCTCTAAGAAAAGCTACTAAGCAAATGAGGCTAAAAAAAGAAGAAGTCGTTGTTATTGGCGACCAAATGATGACAGATGTATTTGGTGGAAATCGTAATGGACTTTATACAATTATGGTTGTGCCAGTGAAAAACTCTGATGGGTTAGTAACCCAATTCAATCGATTAATCGAACGTCGAATTTTACATTATTTTAAAAGAAAAGGATTTATTAATTGGGAGGAATAACTATTGAATGAAGCGTTAAAATGTATCGGGTGTGGAGCAACATTACAATCTACAGATAAAAATGCGCCAGGATACGTCCCGCAGTCTAGACTGCATGAAGAAGATGTGATATGTCAACGATGCTTTCGACTTAAAAACTATAATGAAGTACAAGATGTTGGCATGGATAGCGATGATTTTTTAACATTACTTAATCGTTTAGCAGACCAAAAAGGGATAGTTGTTAATATTGTAGATGTTTTTGACTTTGAAGGTTCATTTATCCCTGCCATCAAGAGAATTGTAGGAAATAAAAAAATTATTCTAGTCGCAAATAAAATTGACGTATTACCAAAACAAATCAACAAACGACGTGTTACAGAATGGATACGTAAGTCAGCTAAAAATTATGGACTATACGCAGATGATGTTATTTTAATTTCTGCCATAAAAGGTCATGGATTAAAAGAATTAATGGCATCAATTGAAAAACATCGTAACAATCAAGATGTTTATATTGTAGGGACGACAAATGTCGGGAAATCTACGTTAATCAATCGTTTAATCGAAGAAAGTGTTGGAGAAAAAGATGTAGTGACAACGTCTAAAGTCCCTGGTACGACTCTGGATATGATTGATATTCCGCTTGATGATACAAGTTTGATTTTTGATACGCCTGGTATTATTCAAGAGCATCAAATGACACATTTAGTTACAACGAAAGAGCTTAATACTATTATACCTAAAAAGGAAATTAAGCAGCGTGTATTTCAATTAAATGAAGCGCAAAGTCTATTTTTAGGTGGATTAGCTAGGGTTGATTATATCAGAGGTGGTAAACGTCCATTCATTTGTTATTTTGCAAATGAACTACCCATTCATCGAACAAAACTAGAAAAGGCAGATCAATTATGGAGAGAACAAATTGGTAAATTATTAACACCACCAACTGATTCGAAACGTTTTGATTTTGAAGCGTTAAAAACAATCAATATTGAAACTCAAAATGGAAAACAAGATATTATGATATCTGGACTTGGTTTTATCACAATTAATGAGGGCGCTAGTGTACAAGTTACTGTTCCAAAATCAGTAGATGTGGTTTTAAGACCTTCTATAATGTAAAAGAGGTGGTATAAATGAAATTTGCTGTGATTGGTCATCCAATTCAACACTCACTTTCACCTATGATGCACCATGCTAATTTTAAAAGTCTAGATGAAGCACATGAATATGAAGCATTAAATATTGATCCTAAACATTTTCATCATATTAAAAGTATTATTTCTGAGCGTAATTTGGATGGATTTAATGTTACAATTCCTCATAAAGAACGTATTATTCCATATCTTGATGCGTTATCCCCAGCAGCTGAAACAATAGGTGCTGTAAACACAGTTAAAATTAAAGAAGGTAAATGGATAGGTTACAATACAGATGGTAGTGGCTTTGTAGAAGGGCTAAAACATCGTTATCCTCATTTACAGGATGCGCGTATTCTAATTATCGGCGCTGGTGGGGCGAGTAAGGGTATTGCGTATGCATTGAAAACGATAAGCAAGCACCCAATTACAGTTGCAAACCGTACGCTAGAAAGATTAAATAAATGGACTTTTGATGTTTATCCGCTTGATTTAAAAGAAGTCATATCTAATATAGGACAATTTGATATTGTTATTAATACCACACCATTAGGTATGGATCAATCAACAGAAAGTATTTTGAATTTGACAGGCATTCCTCAACATATTTTAGTATGTGACATTATTTACACACCATTTGAAACACCATTTTTAAAACAAGCGCGATTAAATGGGAATGAAACTTATAATGGTTTAGATATGTTTATATACCAAGGTGCTGAAAGTTATGAAATTTGGACGAATCAACAAGCTAATATAGAAGCTATGAAAGAACGTGTATTAGAACATTTAAAATCAAATCAAAACTAAGGAGGATCTTATGGAACTCACAGGTAAACAAAAAAGGTATTTAAGAAGTGAAGCACATCATATAGATGCTATTTTTCAAATTGGCAAATCTGGAATCAATCAAAATATGATTACACAAATAGATGAAACACTTGAAAAAAGAGAATTAATTAAAATTCATATATTACAAAATAATCTTGATGATAAAAAAGAGCTTGCAGAAGCTTTAAGTACAGCAACAAACAGTCATTTAGTGCAACTGATTGGGTCTATGATCATTTTATATAGAGAATCAGAAGAAAATAAACAAATCGAGTTACCGTAATGGAAAAAGTAGTTGTGTATGGAGGTCATTTTAATCCCATTCATAGTGCACATGAAATGATTATTAGCGAAGTGAATGATCGAATTAACCCAGATTATTTTTACATTGTACCAAGTTATATTTCTCCACTTAAAAAAGCATCAGATCCTTTAAATACAAAGCATCGTATTAAAATGGTGGAACTTGTTGTTGAAAATTTAGGCTTTGGTACAGTCTATTTGAATGAAATAGAAAGAAAAGGTCAAAGTTACACGTACGATACAATGGTAGACATAAAACAAAAACATCCAAACGCGAAACTGTTTTTTGTAATTGGGACAGATCAATTTAAGCAATTGGATCAATGGTACAAAATTGAAGCACTTAAAGCATTGGTCACATTTATCGTTGTTAATCGTGGTGAAACGCACACGTTTAAATGTAATAACATGTTAGCAATTGAAATTCCAGAAATGGCGATCAGTTCAACTGAAATTAGAAAGCGACGTCAAAATAATCAATCGATTCATATGTGGGTGCCATTAAATGTAGAGCAGTATATTACGGAGGAAGATTTGTATGGATAAAGCATTTGCAAAAGAACTTATAGAACAAAAATTGCCTAAAAAAAGATATGAACATTCTCTACGTGTTGCAGATACCGCAGTGAAACTTGCAGAAATATACGAAGGGGATAAAGTGAAAGCAGAATTAGCAGGTATTTTACATGATTTTTCAAAATATGATGATTTAAGTTCACTTTATCAAAATGTAACAAAGTATGACCTTGACTCAGATTTATTAAGTTATGGTTCTGAAATTCTTCATGGTCCCGTATGTGCAGCGATTATGAAACATCAATATAATGTGTCAGATGAAGAAGTTTTATTAGCAATCGAAAATCATACAACTGGGCGTAAAAATATGACGAAAACAGAGAAACTTGTGTTCATTGCGGATTATATTGAACCAGGTCGTCAAACGCCTGGTGTTGATGAAATACGTGATTTTGTGTATAGCGGTAAAGGTTTAGATCGAACAATTTATGAGATTTCTAAGCGCACGGTTTTATATTTAATTTCAAAAGATGTCACAGTCTACCAAGCTACAATCGACTGTTTAAACTATTATAATTTAAATGAAACAAAATAAAGGATGATTAAATGAATTCAAAACAATTATTAGAGTTAAGTATGGAAGCAATTGATAAAAAGAAAGCCGAAGATATTATTTCAATCACAATGAAAGGCATTTCAGATATGACGGATTATTTTGTGGTTTGCCACGGAAATAATGAACGTCAAGTTCAAGCTATAGCTAGGGCAGTTAAAGACGCAGCACATGAAGCGGGAATTGAAGTAAAAAGAATTGAAGGTATGAATGAAGGTCGATGGATTCTTATTGATTTAGTAGATGTTGTAGTGCATATTTTCCATAAGGACGAACGTGATTATTATAATATTGAGAAGTTATATCAAGATGCTGAAATTTTAAGTTATAACGAGGCGTTAAGGTTATAATGCAATACCAAGATTTAAGTACTTTTTACGACATCTTGTCAGATGATCAACCTTATGATTTATGGTTTGATATTATTCAACACATTCAACAAACAAATCATTACACATCGATATTGGACTTAGGATGCGGTACTGGAACATTAACAATGCAATTTCCACAAATATTTAATACTGTATATGGTGTTGATATGAGTCCATCAATGATAGCAATAGCTGAAACAAAATCTCGAGATGTCATTTGGCAAATGGCAAACAGGTGATATGAGCCAACTGAATATAGGGCAGTCATTTGATATGATTTCTATCATTTGTGATTCACTGAATTATGTTGTAGAGATTGAAGATGTGATGAATACTTTTAATCATGTCTATCATCATCTTAATGATGGAGGCACTTTGCTTTTTGATGTTCACACGATTCATAAAATGGAGACACAATTCAATCATCAAACCTATGTTGATGATAGAGAAGAGCTTACACTTCTGTGGCAAGCAGAACAAGGAGAGGAAGCAAATAGTGCCTACCATGATTTAACATTTTTTATTTATGATCAAACTTCAGCGCAATATTCACGCTTTGATGAAACGCATTACCAAGTTACATTACCAAAAGCGCAATATATTGAAATGTTAAAGTTAGTTGGGTTTAAACATATAAAGACATTTTACGATTTTGATTTCAATAATCAAAATTCAGAAAGTGACCGGTTATTTTTTATAGCGAAGAAATAAAGTAAAACACCTTTTTTATACGTGTATATGTATGAAAGAGGTGTTTATTATTAATGAATTTGATATGATTAAAAAACTTGTAATCCAATATAAGGGTGTTGTTTTCGGGATTGCTATTTTACTACTCGTCATAGGCTTTTTTATGTTTAATCAGTTTAAAACAGCTCCTCCGTCAACAACCGAATCCACACATTTAATTGAACAATCTACAGAAACAAATACCATCAATGACTCAGACGGCACTGTGTCAAAGGAAGGACAACCTTCAACCATTATTGTAGATATCAAAGGAGCTGTTAAAAAGCCAAATACTTATACTATGATGTCAACTGATCGAGTGAAACAACTTGTCGATAAGGCAGGATTAAAGCCTGATGCTGATGTGAGTCAAGTGAATTTAGCAGAAAAACTTACTGACCAAAAAATGGTGATGATTCCATCTAAAAATGATGCACAACGTTTAGCACAAAACTCTAATACAGAAGGAGTGGACCAATCTGCCTCAAATACACAACCCATCAACTTAAACACAGCAGAAGCTTCTGATTTAACTGAAATCCCTGGAATTGGTCCTGCTAAAGCTCAAATGATTCTTGCTTATAGAGATGAACACGGACAATTTCAATCTATAGATGAGTTGAAGGAAGTGAAAGGGATTGGAGACAAGACGTTTGAGAATTTAAAAGAATACTTTGTCGTGTGATAAAATAGATAAGGATATATATTGTTTTAGAGTCAATCTTTATTAATAACGAGGTGAACAACGTATGAATCGATTAAAATGGGATGATTATTTCATGGCACAAGCACATTTATTAGCTTTACGTTCTACTTGTCAAAGACTTTCAGTAGGTGCCACTATAATAAAAGATAACCGAATCATTGCAGGAGGATACAATGGTTCAGTTGCTGGCGAGGTGCATTGTATTGATGATGGATGTCTCATGGAAAATGGGCATTGTATACGTACAATTCATGCTGAAATGAACGCTTTATTACAATGTTCTAAACAAGGTGTATCAACAGATGGCGCTACAATATATGTGACACATTTTCCGTGTCTTAATTGTACTAAATCTATCATTCAATCGGGGATTAAAACCATATATTATGCGATGGATTACCATAATCACTCATATGCAATACAGTTACTTAATCAGTCCGGTGTAAAGTATGAGAAAGTTCCGTTTGATGCTGAGCGCATTGGACAGTTATTTTTAAACGAATCATGATTTACGTATTACTTAGTTACCTGGTAGGTCAAATTTTGTATCATCATATGTATACTGCATGTTTTTTTCTATGTTTAATGACATGCAGTGTATATATTAAACGATTGCCATCTCAATTATATTTTATAATGGCAGCCACTGCTCTAGTAGGATTTTACGTTGAATTTAATACCAATCAGCTTATTGCTAAGGATAAAAATGTTGAAGCAATCTATGATTCAAGTCAAATGGCACAAATTACTTTTACCTTTGAAAATATTCCGTTAGTTAAAGATCAGTATTATTCATCACATATTAATACGAATAAAGGTTCATTTGTCTTAACAGCGTTTGATGCCTCGAAAATAATAAAGCCAGACGCAACATTTATTTTAAACCACGAGTGTGTGGCTAAAGGAAAAATGAAACCATCGACTAAACCTGGACTTCCAGCTTATTTTACTATTAAATCTCTTTCAAGTGCCCAGTGTTACATAAAAGAGCCACACTGGACGGCTTACATTATATATCTTAAGAATATCGCTACTGAAAGACTTTTAAGTACTTCACTACCTCATAAGGAAGTCATAATAGCGCTCATTACAGGTCAATCTCAGTTTTTAAATGACAATTATCGTGCCACTATTAGAGGTTTAGGTATTTCTCATCTTTTCGCAATAAGTGGTACACATGTAGGTATTTTCACATTAATGCTACGCTCCTTTTTGAAACGCACTCCTATACCGCTTCTTTTTGTCAATGGTCTACTCATTACAGTCTTACTTTGTTTTTTAATTTTTACAGGATTTACACCAAGTGCAGAGAGAGCTATTATCATGACCATTATTGCTGTAGTTTTTTCAAAATGGTTATATCTTGCAAGTCTACATATATTCATACTGACCTATATGATTATCAGTTTCATTGCCCCTGAACTTCATGTTCATTTAGGTTTCCAGTACTCATTTGCAATTTGCTTCTTGCTCATCTTCATGCAAAATTCTTATCTTAACACTAATTTTTTTAAACGTTTATATTTAACGAGCTTTTTAAGCATATTAGGCACACTTGCAATAAGTTACGAACATTTTAATGAATTTCAATGGATTGGTCTTATAAGTAATCTTATATTCGTGCCATTTTATGGCATAATAGTGATTCCCTTGTCTTTTTTAGTCGTTTTAATTGCGATAATATTGCCACAGTTGCTTTTTGTATTCAATCTCCCTTTTTTAATCATAGAGTGGTGTGAAAATATCTTGATGCGTTTATTTGAACCACTTACATCGTTACATATCATTTTATCTGATATTGGAGAATGGGGCTATTTATTATTGATTGTACTCATATTTTTATTGCTTTGTTTGTGTTCACATCATAGATACTTAACTGCCACATGTATATTGTTTATATCAATTCTGCTGATTTCCAATATAATTGTTCCTCATAATGATCGTATGACTATGATTGATGTTGGGCAAGGAGATAGTATTTTATTTGAGAGTCGAACTGGACAAACATTAATGATTGATACAGGTGGGCAAGTTGAAGGTGGGAGTTTTAGGAAAAATAATAGTAATATTGCGGAGAAACGTATTATCCCTCTATTGAAGAAAAGAGGGGTTAAAACTTTAGATTACTTGGTGCTCACCCATGACCACCAAGATCATATTGGAGAACTGATGCACCTTACGCAATATGCAGAGATTAAAAACGTTATAATTAATCCAAATCGATTCAATCAAGAGAAATTGGCAGAAGTCATTAAATTAGCAGATGTTGAAGGTTTTCATATACAGTCCTATCTTAATTTAAAGGAAATTAAAATAGGACAATTAAGGTTCCAGTTTTTAAATGGTGATGTTAAAAATAGTGATAATCCCAATGAACATTCTATTGTCACGTTAGCTACCTTTAACTCTTATCATATTTTACTGATGGGAGATGCTACAGACGCAAATGAGGCACTACTATTGAAAAGATACCAGTTTCCAGAAATAGACATTTTAAAGGTAGGTCATCATGGTAGTAAAACCAGTAGTTCTGCACCGTTTTTAAACTCGGTTCATCCGAAAATCGCTTTGATTTCTGCAGGAAAACATAATATGTATCATTTACCACATCCAGACATTATTAAGCGACTACAAGAGATGCAAATCAAAACGTATAATACAGCAGATAATCATCATATTTCAATTGATTTTGATCAACATCGTTATTCAATTACACAAGAGAATGAATGAGTTTAGGACGTATTTCGTGTTATAATAACGCTATTGAAATTGGAAAGGGTTTTTAAAATGTCTAATATCCATGTGATATATGGTGATGTACCTGAGCTTATTGATAGAGCAACAGATCAACTTATTAATCGTTATTTAAAAGATACACCTAAAGATGATTTCAACTTTATGAAATTTAATATGTATGAAACAAATTTAAGTGCAATTATTGAGGAAGCGTTGACACTCCCTTTATTTTCAGATGAAAAAGTGATACTTGTTGAAAATAGTTATATTTTTACTGGAGAGAAAACAGCACAAGAAATAAAGCAACAAATTGGGCAACTACAGGAATTTATTGAAAAATATAATGGAGAAACTTTAGTTGTGTTTCAGGTTCATGCATCAAAACTTGATGAGCGTAAAAAGGTTGTTAAAGCGTTGAAGCAACATGCGAATTTGAAAAAGGTAGAACAACTGACAGAAGATGAAATGAAAACATGGATTCGTTCATATTTGAAACGAGAGAATAAGGTGATTGAAGAAGCGGAGTTGAATACTTTCCTCGCATTAACCGGAATACAATTTAAAGTGATACAACAAGAACTAGATAAACTTTTACTTTATATAGGAGATAAACCATCAATAACGAAATCAGATATTGAACTTATCGTAAATAGAAGTTTAGAGCAAAATGTATTTTTATTAACGGAATATATACAAAAAAATCAAAAGGCACTAGCCATTACATTATTAAAAGACTTAATACAATTAAAAGAAGAACCGATTAAATTATTGGCACTTATTACAAGTACTTATCGTGTATATTATCAAGCAAAGATACTGAGTGGAAAAGGATACAGTGCACAACAAATCGCTAAGACGATAAATGTGCACCCATATCGTGTAAAGCTTGCCTTAAAAGAATCCAAAAAATACACATTACCTCAACTCTTAAATATTATAGACCAGTGTGCCGAAACAGATTATAAGTTAAAATCTTCATACTTGGACAAAGTATTAATACTAGAATTGTTTATATTAGCATTATAGTCAATGTCTCTTATATGTATCGTTGTTTATAAATCTTTCGCTTTATTAAGAAGATGTTATAATAAAAAACCTTGAGACTTAAGCCTCAAGGTTTTTTATTAGTTTTGTGCTGACATTAATTTAGATTTCATGCGGTCAGCTTTGTTTGAATGAATTAAATTATTTTGTGAAGCTTTGTCAATACGTTTAACAGCTTGACTAATTAATTCTTGTTTATTATCAGCGTTAGATTCAATTGCTTTTTTAGCACGTTTCACAGCTGAACGCATATCATTTTTTTGAGAAATATTTTTAAGTTCAGTTGATTCAGTTTTTCTTACACGTTTAATAGCAGATTTAATATTTGGCATGTGAGACACCTCCTATAGACTTCTTAGTATCAAAATTAAATTTGATTACAACAAAATTTATTCTATCAAAACTCATGCTATTGTGCAATCATTAATTGCAAAGGAGTGCTAATTTTTTATCTTTGGTGTAATTGAGTAAGGTAATGGTGTTTGAGTGAATGTTATAGCACTCATAACCTATAATATTTATACACAAACTTTTACATAGATATCGAAATTGATGGTCATGTTAAATACGTTGGATATTTGCAATTATGGTTTAAAAACGTTATCATATCAAAGATGTAAGAGTAAACAAAAAGGTGATTTATGAAAGTGAGTAGAATGTGATATGGATAATCAAGAACGTATAAATAGACTGAAATATATCAGAAACTTTTCAATCATTGCGCATATCGACCACGGAAAATCTACACTTGCGGATAGAATTTTAGAAAATACGAAATCAGTTGAATCTCGAGAAATGCAAGCACAATTACTAGATTCAATGGATCTTGAAAGAGAACGTGGTATTACGATAAAACTGAATGCAGTGCGTTTAAAATACGATGCTAAAGACGGTGAAACGTATACATTTCACTTAATTGATACCCCGGGACATGTCGATTTTACATATGAAGTGTCTCGTTCTCTAGCTGCATGTGAAGGTGCAATATTAGTTGTAGATGCAGCACAAGGTATCGAGGCTCAAACTTTAGCAAATGTGTATTTAGCACTTGATAATGATTTAGAACTTGTACCAGTTGTAAACAAAATTGATTTACCTGCAGCAGAACCTGAACGTGTGAAAAATGAGATTGAAGAAGTTATCGGATTAGATAAAGATGATGCTGTACTTGCAAGTGCGAAATCCAATATTGGTATAGACGAAATTTTAGAGAAAATTGTAGAAATGATACCGCCACCAGAAGGAGATCCGAGCGCGCCACTTAAAGCATTAATATTCGATTCTGAATATGATCCGTATCGAGGTGTTATTTCATCTATTCGTGTTGTTGAAGGTGTGGTAAAACCAGGCGATCAAATTAAAATGATGGCTACTGGTAAGACTTTTGAAGTTAATGAAGTCGGAATTAATACTCCTAAACAATTACCGACTGAAGAACTAACTGTTGGAGATGTTGGTTATATTATTGCAAGCATCAAAAATGTAGATGACTCTCGTGTGGGTGACACGATTACGTTAGCGGATAATCCAGCGAGTGAACCATTAAAAGGTTATAAAAAAATGAATCCTATGGTTTATTGTGGACTTTTCCCTATTGATAATAAAGATTATAACGATTTAAGAGAAGCACTTGAAAAATTACAGCTTAATGATGCTTCGTTAGAATTTGAGCCAGAATCCTCTAAAGCTCTAGGATTTGGATATCGTACTGGCTTTTTAGGAATGTTACACATGGAAATTATTCAAGAACGTATCGAAAGAGAATTTGGTATTGAATTAATTGCAACGGCACCATCTGTTATCTATACAGTACAATTACGTAATGGGGAAGAAATTCATGTAGATAACCCAGCTCAAATGCCTGAAAGAGATCAGATTGAAAAGGTATTTGAACCTTACGTTAAAGCAACAATGATGGTTCCTAATGATTATGTCGGTGCTGTCATGGAACTCTGCCAAAGAAAACGTGGTCAATTTGTCAATATGGACTACTTAGATGATATACGTGTAAATATTGTGTATGAATTGCCTCTATCAGAAGTTGTATTTGATTTCTTCGATCAACTTAAATCAAATACAAAAGGTTATGCATCTTTTGATTACGAGTTTATTGAGAATAAAGAAAGTAACCTTGTAAAAATGGATATTCTATTAAATGGTGAAAAAGTCGATGCATTAAGTTTTATTGTTCATAGAGATTTTGCGTATGAACGTGGTAAAGTTCTTGTGGAAAAATTAAAAACTTTAATTCCAAGACAGCAATTTGAAGTACCGGTTCAAGCAGCAATTGGACATAAAATTGTTGCGCGTACGAATATTAAATCTATGGGTAAAAACGTGTTATCTAAATGTTACGGTGGTGACATTAGCCGTAAACGAAAATTATTAGAAAAACAAAAAGCAGGTAAAGCTAAAATGAAGGCTGTAGGAAATGTAGAAATACCTCAAGATGCCTTTTTAGCAGTACTTAAAATGGACGAAGATTAAATCATAAGCTCCCAGTCTCTTAATTTGAAGTTTGAGCTGGGAGTATTTTTATAGGAGGTGGACTATGACAATTCACAGTGCTTATGTACACATCCCTTTTTGTGTGAGAATTTGTACGTATTGTGATTTTAATAAGTATTTTATTCAAAATCAGCCAGTCGATGAGTATATAGAGTGTCTAATAGAGGAAATGAGATCAGCTAGTCATCAAGACTTGGAAACATTTTATGTTGGAGGTGGAACACCTACCGCGTTATCGGATGCGCAATTAGAACGATTATTAAAGGCGATTTCAAGCCTTTTTAATATTAAAGGAGAATATACATTTGAAGCCAATCCTGATGAATTAACAGAGACTAAAATTAGGTTATTAAAGCAATATGGCGTAAATCGATTATCATTAGGTGTTCAAACGTTTGATAAAGCATTACTCAAAAAATTAGGTAGAAGTCATCAAGCTTCAGATATATTTAAAGCAGTAAATATCGCACGTGACTATGGTATTCCATCTATTAGTTTAGATCTGATGTATGATTTACCTGGTCAATCTTTAGGACAATTTCAAGAAAGTCTAAAACAAGCACTTGCGTTAGACATTGATCATATTTCAAGTTATGGATTAATCGTAGAGCCTCAAACTCAGTTTTATAATTTATATCGTAAAGGAAAACTGGAATTGCCTGATGAGGATGTTGGTCAAGCAATGTATCAATTGCTCATTGATAATATAGAACAAAGTGATTTGCATCAGTATGAAATATCAAATTTTGCTAAAGAAGGTCATGAGTCCGAACACAACAAAGTATATTGGAAAAATGAGCAATATTACGGATTTGGTGCCGGAGCAAGTGGTTATATAGACAATACACGTTACACTAACGTCAAACCTGTGAATCATTACATACAAAAAATACGTGATAATGTGTTACCTAGATTAAATGAAACAACGCTTTCAAGACAAGAACAAATTGAAGAAGAGATGTTTTTAGGACTTCGTATGGCCATTGGCGTAAATAAAGAAAGATTTAAGCATAAGTTCGGCACAACACTTGAAACAATATATTCGAAAGAGTTAGAGGAGCTTGAGGATAAAGGGTTAATTACAAACACTGATGGTTATGTTTCCTTAACTGGACGTGGCAAAGTAATTGGTAATGAAGTGTTTGAAGCATTTATTAAAGGATAGTCAAAATTCTTATGCTTTAACATTGACTTACTTTGACCAATTTGTTAAATTATAATTAGCACTTGAATAGGAAGAGTGCTAATGAGGTGAAAACATGATTACAGACAGACAATTTAGTATTTTAAATGCTATTGTTGAAGATTATGTTGAACTAGGATATCCTATTGGCTCTAACACAATCATTCAAACGCATAATGTTGATGTTAGCCCAGCAACTATTCGAAATGAGATGAAATTATTAGAGCAAGAAGGACTCATCAATAAAACGCATTCTTCTTCTGGAAGAGTGCCGTCTGAAGCGGGCTTTAGACTTTATGCGAATCAATTATTAACGCAAACACCTCAAAGTCAAAACGAACAAGCTTTAAACATGTATGAAATGTTTATGGCACATCACTTTGATATTTCGTCGACTTTAGAGTATTTTGCGAGATTATTTTCAAATCAAATACACTATACAACACTAGTTATTGGGCCAGACCATTCAAAAGCATCAATTATAGATATTCGTTTAATTAAGGTTAATGCAAAACATCTAACTGTCATTTTAATTTTTGATACAGGACATGTTAAACAATTGAATATCTCTCTTCATACACCAATTAACCAATTATCGATACTAAAGGTTTCAAATTATGTATCTCAGCATATTAATAACTTTTTAAAAGATGGTAACAATCATCATTTAGAAGCTTATCGATTGTTAGGTTTTAACGATGAAGAAATCAATTTATTAATACGGATATATTTTTTGATTCATCAATATCAAACTACAGAGTCATCTCGTGTATATTTAGGCGGAAAAAATCAGTTGATAGAAGGTTTGGATGAAACAACCGTATCTTCAATTCAACCTATCCTTAAATATATAGAATCGAATCAAATTACAGATTTGATTCGTAGTATTTCAGAGTATCCAATTTCTATTAAAATTGGTTCAGAAATTGAAACTGATTTCAATGATATTGCGATATTAACTAAGCCGTACCGTATTGATGAAAATCTCAATGGTTATGTTGCAGTAATTGGTCCATTAGCTATGCGGTATCAAAGTGTAATTCAATTATTGAATCAAGTTTCTTAAAAACATTTTAATATGAGATAGTAACATCTAATGGAGGTTTGAAGATGTCAGAGAACAAAGAAACATTGAACCAAGAAGAAATGAATGATCAAAAAACAAGCAATGATCAAGAAGAAAAGAAAGTGACGTCAGAAACAGATTCTACACAAAAAAATGAAAATGTAGAATCAACAGAAAATGAGAACAAAGAAGAGTCAAATGATGACGTTTCAACTTCTAAAGATGAAGAAATTCAAAATTTAAAAGAGCAAGTTGAAAAAGAGCAAGAAAAATATTTACGTTTATATGCTGAATTCGAAAATTATAAACGTCGTATACAAAATGAAAATGAAATACAAAAAAAATATCAATCTCAAAGTGTTTTAAGTGATATTTTACCTACACTTGATAATTTTGAAAGAGCATTAAAAATTGAAGGAGACAATGAAGCCTTTTTATCATTAAAAAAAGGTGTAGAAATGGTGTACGATAGCTTATTCCAAGCTTTACAAAATAATGGATTAGAACGAATTAAAACTGAAGGTGAACAATTCGATCCAAATTTCCATCAAGCTGTTGTACAAGATGATAATCCTGATTTTGAATCAGGCGCGATCACAGAAGAGCTTCAAACAGGCTATCGTTTGAAAGATCGTGTATTACGTGCTTCAATGGTAAAAGTTAATCAATAGTTTTGACGAAAAGATTGATATATGTAAAAATAATCATGTTTTAAAATTAGGAGGAATTTTAATATGAGTAAAGTAATTGGTATTGACTTAGGTACTACAAACTCTTGTGTGGCAGTTTTAGAGGGAGACGAACCTAAAGTAATTCAAAACCCTGAAGGTGCAAGAACTACTCCATCTGTAGTAGCATTCAAAAATGGTGAAACTCAAGTAGGGGAAGTAGCAAAGCGTCAAGCAATCACTAACCCTAACACAATCCAATCAATCAAACGCCACATGGGTACACAACATAAAGAAAATATTGAAGGTAAAGATTATACACCACAAGAAATTTCAGCTATGATTTTACAAAACCTAAAAAGTACTGCAGAAAGTTATTTAGGTGAAAAAGTTGATAAAGCTGTTATCACTGTACCTGCTTACTTTAATGATAGCGAACGTCAAGCAACAAAAGATGCTGGTAAAATTGCTGGTTTAGAAGTAGAACGTATTATTAACGAACCTACTGCAGCTGCACTTGCATATGGTTTAGATAAAACAGATAAAGATGAAAAAGTACTTGTATTTGACTTAGGTGGCGGTACTTTTGACGTATCTATCCTTGAATTAGGTGACGGTGTATTTGAAGTATTAGCAACTGCTGGTGACAATAAACTCGGTGGGGATGACTTTGACCAAGTTATTATCGACCACTTAGTTAAAGAATTCAAATCAGAAAACGGTGTAGATTTATCTCAAGATAAAATGGCATTACAACGTTTAAAAGATGCTGCTGAAAAAGCTAAAAAAGACTTATCAGGTGTTTCATCAACTCAAATTTCATTACCATTCATTTCAGCTGGAGAAGCTGGGCCATTACACTTAGAAACTACTTTAACTCGTGCTAAATTTGAAGAATTAGCACATGATTTAGTTCAAAAAACTATGGGACCTACACGTCAAGCTATGAGTGATGCTGGCTTATCAAATTCTGATATTGATGAAGTTATTTTAGTTGGTGGATCAACTCGTATACCTGCTGTTCAAGAAGCAATTAAAAAAGAAATCGGTAAAGAGCCTAATAAAGGTGTAAACCCAGATGAAGTTGTAGCAATGGGTGCTGCAATTCAAGGTGGCGTAATTACTGGTGATGTAAAAGATGTTGTATTATTAGACGTAACACCACTTTCTTTAGGTATTGAAATTATGGGTGGTCGTATGAACACATTAATCGAAAGAAATACAACAATTCCAACATCAAAATCACAAGTATATTCAACAGCAGCAGATAATCAACCTGCTGTAGATATTCACGTATTACAAGGTGAACGTCCGATGGCTTCTGACAATAAAACGTTAGGTCGATTCCAATTAACTGACATTCCACCAGCACCACGTGGTGTACCTCAAATCGAAGTGACTTTTGATATCGATAAAAACGGTATTGTAAATGTTACTGCTAAAGATTTAGGTACAAATAAAGAGCAAAATATTACAATTGAATCATCATCTTCACTTTCTGATGAAGAAATTGATCGTATGGTTAAAGATGCTGAGCAAAATGCTGAAGCAGATAAAAAGCGTCGTGAAGAAGTAGATTTACGTAACGAAGCTGACCAACTTGTCTTCCAAGTGGATAAAACTTTAGAAGATCTTGGTGACAATGTAAGCGAAGATGATAAGAAAGATGCTCAAGATAAAAAAGATGCTTTAAAATCTGCACTTGAAGGTGACGATATTGAAGACATCAAATCTAAAAAATCTGAATTAGAACAAGTAATTCAGCAATTATCAATGAAAGTCTACGAACAAGCACAACAAGCTCAACAAAATGCACAAGGTTCATCACAACAAGGTGATACTGTTGAAGATGCTGACTTTAAAGAAGTAGACGATGACGATAACCAAAAATAATATGTTATGAATAAATGACTATCATAAGTCGCTCAAAAGGGGCTAGGACATTCATTCGTCCCAGCCTCTTTTTATCCTTATAATAACTATAAAGGAGAGATTGTATTGGCAAAACGAGATTATTATGAAGTCTTAGGAGTTAGTAAAAGTGCTTCTAAAGATGAAATCAAAAAAGCCTATCGTAAGTTATCAAAGAAATACCATCCAGATATAAATAAAGAAGAAGGCGCAGATGAAAAATTCAAAGAAATAAGTGAAGCTTATGAAGTGTTAAGTGATGAGAATAAACGTGCAAACTATGATCAATTTGGACATGCTGGTGCCCAAAACGGCGGATTCGGTCAAGGTTTTGGAGGACAAGATTTCTCAGGTTTTGGCGGTGCTGGATTTGAAGATATATTTAGTTCGTTCTTTGGAGGTGCTCAACGTCAACGTGATCCAAATGCACCAAGACGTGGAGATGACTTGCAGTATACAATGACTGTAACATTTGAAGAAGCTGTTTTCGGTACTGAAAAAGAAATTTCAATTCGAAAAGAAGTAACATGTCACACATGTAATGGAGACGGTGCAAAACCTGGAACAAAAAAACATACATGTTCTTATTGTAATGGTGCCGGTCATGTTTCAGTTGAACAAAATACAATTTTAGGTCGAGTAAGAACAGAGAAAGTTTGTCCGGTATGTAATGGTACTGGTGAAGAGTATGAAGAAGCTTGTCCAACATGTAACGGTAAAGGTACTGAAACGAAGAATGTAAAACTACAAGTAACTGTACCAGAAGGTGTAGATAATGATCAGCAAATTCGATTGGCTAATCAAGGTGCACCAGGTGAAAATGGTGGCCCTGCTGGAGACTTATTTGTTATATTCCGCGTGAAACCTTCCGATAAATTTATCAGAGAAGGAGACGACATTTTATATAAACATAAAATAAGTTTTTCTCAAGCAGCATTAGGTGATGAGGTCAAAATACCAACTTTAAATAGTAATGTAATGCTTACAATTCCATCAGGTACACAATCTGGTAAACAATTCCGTTTAAAAGGAAAAGGTGTTAAAAACGTTCACGGATATGGCTATGGAGACTTATTTGTTAATGTTATTGTTGAGACACCAACTAAGTTAAATGATAGACAAAAAGAATTATTAAGAGAGTTTGCAAGTTTAAATGGTGAAAATTTAAATGAACATTCTTCTAACTTCAAAGATAAAGCAAAGCGTTTCTTTAAAGGAGAATAGCCTATGGAATGGACTGAGCTTTCTATCACTGTTAATAAAGAAGCAGAACAAATTACTTCTTCATTATTACAAGATTATGGTTCAAATGGTGTGGCTATAGAAGATTCAGAAGAAGTATTTAAAGAGCATGAAGATCGCTTTGGTGAGATATTTGACTTAAATCCGACTGATTATCCTGAACGAGATATTCGTATAAAAGCTTATTTTAATGAAACTCAATTTAATGATGAGTTGCTATCAAAAATTAATGCAGCATTAATGAATCATGATCTTGTAGATCCATCAATTCTTAAAATCGAGATGACTACAATAAAAGAGTCTGATTGGGAAAATGAATGGAAGCATTACTTTCATCCTTTCAAAGCGTCAGACAAATTTTTCATTGTACCGAGTTGGGAATTAGTTGAAAAAGACAAAGACTATTTATATATAGAACTCGATCCTGGTATGGCTTTTGGAACAGGGGATCATCCTACTACGAGTTTATGTTTAAAGGCATTAGAAAGAGTTTTAAAACCAAATCATCGAGTTATTGATGTTGGTACAGGATCTGGAATTCTAAGTATTGCATCCTATCTACTCGGTGCTAAAACAATAAAAGCTATCGATTTAGATGAAATGGCAGTAAAAGTAGCCAAGGAAAATTTTGAAAAAAATCATTGTCTTCATGCTATTCAAACTGATACAGGCAATTTACTTCAGAATGAGAATGGCACTTATGATGTTATTATCGCTAATATATTAGCTCATATTATTGAAAAGATGATAGAGGATGCTTTTACTCATCTTGATAATAATGGATTGTTTATTGCATCTGGAATTATTGAGGAAAAAGAGTATGAACTTGTGACTCAATTGAAAAATGCTGGATTTGAAATACATGAAGTTCAGCGCGATAGTGGATGGATTTGTATCATTAGTCAAAAGGTGGTTAAGTAATGCAACGCTATTTTTTAAATGAAAACGCTGAGATTAATCAGCGTTTTTTTATAACTGATAAGTCAGATGTACATCATATAAACAATGTAATGCGATTATCTAAAGATGATAATATAGTCGTTAATTTTTTAAATAAAACGTACAAATCAAAAATACTAAATGTGAACGATCAAATTGAAATCGAAACGATTGAAGCCCTTGAAATTAATACAGAATTTCCTATAAAAATTACTTTATGTAGTGGTCTTATTAAAGCTGATAAGTATGAATGGCTTTTACAAAAAGCTACAGAGCTTGGAGCTAGTCATTTCATTGCTACACAAATGGACAGATCTATAGTGAAATTAACAGAAGCAAAGGTACATAAAAAAATTGATAGATGGCAAAAAATTGTAAAAGAGGCAGCTGAACAAAGTTATCGTCAAATTATTCCAGATATAAAATACATCTCGAATTTAGATGCTATATATGATATGATAAATGAATATGATTATGTACTTATTGCGTATGAAGAAACAGCAAAAAAAGGCGAAAAATCAAATTTTAAGCATATTCTTCAAAATGTTAAAAAGGACTCACAAATTTTAATGATTTTTGGACCAGAAGGTGGATTTTCTGAAGAAGAAATTCATTTATTTAATGATAAAGCCACTTATATTGGCTTAGGCCCACGTATTTTACGGGCTGAAACAGCACCACTCTACGCGTTAAGTGCTTTAAGTTATGAAATAGATTTAATGAGGTGATGATATGTCAACAGTAGCTTTTCATACTTTAGGTTGTAAAGTAAACCACTATGAAACTGAAGCAATTTGGCAATTGTTTAAAGAATCATCGTATGAACGTGTTGATTTCGAACAGAATGCAGATGTTTTTGTAATAAATACATGTACTGTTACTAATACAGGAGATAAAAAAAGTCGTCAGATTATTCGACGTGCAATTCGTCGAAATCCAGATGCAGTGATTTGTGTTACAGGATGTTACGCTCAAACCTCTTCAGCTGAAATAATGGAGATCCCGGGTGTAGATATCGTTGTTGGAACGCAAGATCGTCATAAACTGTTAAATTATATAGATGAATATCAAAACGAACGTCAACCCATTAACGGGGTTAGCAATATAATGAAAAATCGTACATATGAAGAATTGGATGTACCATATTTTACTGACAGAACGAGAGCCTCATTAAAAATTCAAGAAGGTTGTAATAATTTCTGTACGTTTTGCATTATACCTTGGGCGCGTGGATTAATGCGTTCACGTGATCCAGAAAAAGTTATTGAACAAGCAACGCAACTTGTGAAATCTGGATATAAAGAAATAGTATTAACAGGTATTCATACAGGAGGCTATGGTCAAGATTTAAAAAATTATAATTTAGCACAGTTATTGCGTGATCTTGAGTCAGTTGAAGGACTAGAACGTATACGTATTTCTTCAATTGAAGCGAGCCAATTAACTGATGAAGTAATCAATGTATTAAAACAATCTAAGAAGGTAGTAAGACATTTACATGTACCATTGCAATCTGGATCAGATTCTGTACTCAAGCGTATGCGACGCAAGTACTCCATGGCTCACTTCTCTGAACGTTTACAAAAACTACATGCTGCGTTACCTGGGCTTGCAGTAACGAGTGATGTAATTGTAGGTTTTCCAGGAGAGACAGAAGAAGAATTTCAAGAAACTTATGATTTTATTGTAAGTCATAAGTTCTCAGAATTACATGTTTTTCCATATTCGTCTAGAATTGGTACACCTGCTGCACGAATGGATAATCAAATTGATGAAAATATCAAAAATGAACGTGTGCATAAATTAATTGAACTGAGTGATCAACTTGCTAAAACTTATGCATCTAGCTTTGAAAATAAAGTTTTAGAAGTAATTCCAGAAGAAAAGGGTTCCCGTGATGGTATTTTAGTTGGTTATGCGGATAATTATATGAAAGTGGAGTTTGAGGGCGACGAGTCATTGATTGGAGAGATTTGTAAAGTAAAAATTGAAAGATCTGGTTATCCAATCAATCAAGGTAAGTTATTAAGAGTTGTTGAACATGCATCAAACGACTCAGAAGAACAGGTTTTAGTATAAATACTGTATATTTATTTGTTCCAGTGTAAATTTTCTTGTTGACCGTATGTATATTTTAGATTATAATCTTAAGTAGCTGAAGATATTGCATTTCCGAAATGTTTAATCGTTTCGGAAATGTTTTACAAATTCTTAACTCATGAGTGAATGAATTATGTAAAAATGTAGATATACATGTTTTAAATAAGGAGATAAACATGTAGTAAGTTGTTTTACTTTCGGAGGGAGGGAAATAAAGATGTCTAAAACAGTAGTTCGTAAAAATGAATCATTAGAGGATGCTTTACGTCGTTTCAAACGTTCTGTATCAAAAAGTGGTACAATTCAAGAAGTTCGCAAACGTGAATTTTATGAAAAACCAAGTGTGAAACGCAAGAAAAAATCTGAAGCTGCTCGTAAACGTAAGTTTAGATAAAACGTTTATTGTTGAACTCCCTCAACAACAGTAGTGCCTATGATGTATATTTAAACTATAACCTTTCTAAGTTCTTTGCCAACGTTGATTGGTGAAGACAAAACGTACTAAGTTGCTATTTTTAGTGACTTGGTACGTTTTTTATGTTACTCTCTGTCAAATAGGACTGGTCAGCTCAATTAAGGAGGTTAGGCAACTTGCTGTTGCTTAACTTCCTTTTTCTTTTCTGATGCGAATAATTTTGAACTTAAAATGATTCTATTACGAAAGTGCTCATAATTTCTGTAACCAAACAAACTTTTTAAAAGAGTTTGATTTGGTTATTATTACATTCAATAGGACCATTCGTAAAATAGTCATGTTCTAATGTGTTAGTAACGAATGGTAGTTTTTAAATACAGTTTCCATAATTACTTGAACTTATTATATAAAGGGCGATTTTTGTTTTTAAAAGTATGCATAACTGAAACTCTTGCCATAATTAATGAGCGATTTAAAGAAGCGATTTGGTCATTCATATTAAGTACGCTAGACAACAAAAGAAGCCATGAATTCTATGTTTACTTTAATCCTTATTTAATAGTATACCGAGCTATACAATAAAGTTATAAAGCATTAATCAAAGCATCGCTGAATTTTAAACCATTAAAATCATACAAAATACAAACCATAACTATATTATGTAAACTTTAATAGTGATATGGTTTTAAAAACTTTTATTTAAGAGAGTGGAGGCTACAGAGTTTTTATATATTTATAAAAAATTATTGTACATCTATGACTTAATTGTCATATGATGTATACTAAGTTTAGGAGGTGGAGCTTTTATTTTGAGTGTGATACATATTTCAGTTTTTCTTTCCAGTCTGTCTGAACTTACACCATTAATTTTCATTAGCAAATGGATAACTTCTCAAGTTATTTCTTTGTTGTTAACATGCGTTATTTTTTTATCTTTTCTTATTCAAATTTATTCCAAACGTTTTAATTTTTCAGGTGTTATTTCAGTATTAGCACTCTTGTTACTCTTTCTTGGGTTTATTCTTCAAGGAGGGGTCTCTCTAATAACACTTTCCACATTTTTAATTGGTATTATACTGATTATCATTGAACTTTTTGTGGTTGGTGCAATACTAGGAATAATTGGCATGATTCTTGTTGTAATAAGTTTAATTACAATGGGGGATAATTTATCATTAATGTTCACAAATATTGTCGTTGCGCTAATACTATCCGTTATAGAGTGGGTGATTTTAGCGAAGTTTTTTAAAAAGAAAATAACGTTATTCGAGAATGTAGTTCTAAAGGATTCTACAAATAAAGAATCTGGTTATACATCGCACACTGACCGTTCGTATCTAATAGGGGCTATAGGTACAACACATACAGATTTAAGACCTTCTGGTATTATTTTAATAGATGATCAACGTATTGATGCAGTTTCAGAAGGGTCTTTTATTCCTAAGCAAACAAAGGTTAAAATTATTGAAGTTGAAGGGACTCGTGTTGTTGTTAGAGAAATTTAAACATAATAAGGAGTGATTAAATGTTTACATCAAGTTTTATTACATTTATCGTGATCGCTGTTTTAATTATAGTAGCGTTACTGATTTTATTTTCATTTGTTCCCGTTGGATTGTGGATTTCAGCTCTAGCGGCTGGAGTTAGAGTAGGCATAGGTACTCTTATTGGAATGCGTTTACGTCGTGTTTCACCACGTAAAGTAATTGGTCCTTTAATCAAAGCACATAAAGCAGGACTGCATCTTACAACAAATCAGTTAGAATCTCATTATTTAGCTGGTGGTAATGTCGATCGTGTTGTTGATGCGAACATCGCTGCTCAGCGCGCTGATATTGACCTTCCTTTTGAAAGAAGTGCAGCGATTGACCTAGCTGGTCGAGATGTTTTAGAGGCTGTTCAAATGTCAGTTAACCCTAAAGTTATCGAAACGCCATTTATTGCTGGTGTTGCAATGGATGGTATTGAGGTTAAAGCAAAAGCCCGTATTACCGTACGTGCGAATATTTCCCGCTTAGTCGGTGGTGCTGGAGAAGATACAATCATTGCACGTGTTGGCGAAGGAATAGTTTCAACGATAGGGTCTAGTGATAAACATACAGAAGTATTGGAAAATCCTGATAATATCTCTAAAACAGTTTTAAGTAAAGGGCTAGATTCAGGAACTGCATTTGAAATTTTGTCAATTGATATTGCCGATGTTGATATTAGTAAAAATATCGGAGCCGATCTTCAAACAGAACAAGCTATTGCAGATAAAAATATCGCCCAAGCAAAAGCTGAGGAAAGACGTGCTATGGCCGTAGCTCAAGAGCAAGAAATGAAAGCTCGCGTTCAAGAAATGCATGCTAAAGTTGTTGAAGCTGAAGCTGAGGTACCACTTGCTATGGCTGAGGCTTTACGTTCAGGCAACATTGGAGTCAAAGATTATTATAACTTAAAGAATATTGAAGCAGACACTGGAATGAGAGAAGCAATTAATAAAAGTACTAAACCAAGTGATAATACACCAAAAGCAGATCAATAATTTCGAGGTGATATAATGAGTATTGGTACAATAATTTTTGTCATTACGGTAATCATTTCTATCATTAGTGCGATGAGTGATAAAAGCCATGAAAAAAGACAAAAACAAAATAAATCTAAACCTTTATCAACTCCTAAATCATCTCAAAACAAAGAAAGCTTTCTAGACAAAGTTGAACGTAAAATTGAAGAATTTGAAACTGAAATAACAGAAGATTCACCTCAAGAAGAGCGCAAAACAGTTCAAAAACCTCAAATGAATCAATCTAAACCTAATATTGAAAAGGTTGAAGAATATAAAAAACGTAATAAAGAAAATATTGATTCACAAAGTAATTCAGACTTAGAAAATTTATTACAACATCAACTCACTAATCTAGAAAATGAACTAGATAGAGAACACAAGAAACGTAAACAATACCTTGAGAAAAGGGCATTAGCTATATTAAATGATAAACATTTATCTAATCGAACAAAACGCTTAAAATTGCAACAGTTAACCCGTAAGGACTCTAAGCAATTATCAGGGCAAAATCTTGTTTTCTCTGAAGATCCTGTAGTTAATGGTGTAATTTGGTCAGAAATTATTAATAAACCTAAAAGATTATAAAAATTTATAAATAAAGACCATTATAGTGTGACAATAGTCCCATTGTAATGGTCTTATTTATATTATATTCCGACTGTGAGAATAATTGTTAAGTCACATACTGCATAACATTTCGTGGTATAATGATACTGCATTAATGATTGCAACAAACAATTTAAATTTGATACATTTAACTTAACTATATTGTAAAGGAGCTATTTTATGCCCGGAATCATTCAAATTGATGATATTCATCAAGCACAAGCTTTATTAGGAAATAATGATGAACATATTAAACTCCTTGAAGAAGCATTTGAAGTGACAATTCATGCGAGAGGTCAAGAAGTAGCTGTAAAAGGTACTCATTTAGAAGATGTTACGAATGCAGAAGATGTCTTACGTAACCTGTTGAAAGTGATAGAACAAGGGGCTACTATCACTGTTAAAGACGTACAAGCAGCAATTAAGATGGCTAAAAATGGCCAAGTGGATCATCTCATTGACTTGTATGAAGAAGAAATAACCAAAGATGCTTTTGGTAAAACAATACGTGCCAAAACTATGGGGCAGCGCATGTATATTCATGCTATGAAAAAAAATGATTTAGTTTTTGGTATAGGGCCTGCAGGTACAGGTAAGACGTTCTTAGCTGTTGTTTACGCTGCTAAAACTTTAAGAGCAGGTAAAGTTAAGAGAATCGTATTAACGAGACCGGCTGTTGAAGCTGGAGAATCTCTAGGCTTTTTGCCCGGCGATTTAAAAGAAAAGGTTGATCCATATTTAAGACCATTATATGATGGCTTGCATACTGTATTAGGTGCTGAACAAACTGCTAGATTAATTGAACGAGGTGTTATAGAAATCGCACCACTTGCATATATGCGTGGACGTACGTTAGATGATGCTTTTGTAATTTTGGATGAGGCACAAAATACGACACATGCTCAAATGAAAATGTTTTTAACACGATTAGGTTTCGGTTCTAAGATGGTGGTTACTGGTGATCAAACTCAAATCGACTTACCTAAAGGTGTTAAAAGTGGGTTAATTGAGGCAGAACAACGATTAAAAGGAATAAAAGGTTTAAGTATTCAACATCTTGATGGTACAGATGTAGTTCGTCATCCATTAGTTAGTCGTATTATTACAAAATATGAGGAGGAGTAAAATGTTCACCATTGATTTTAGTGATCATACTGAAAGCGTAGATAAAAAATGGTATGAACACATACGGAGCTTGTTAGAATTTGCAAAATCTAAAGAAGGTATTGATCAAGATGCTGAATTATCTGTCACATTTGTAGATAAAGAAGAAATACAAGCAATAAACCGTGATTATCGAGATAAAGATCGTGTAACAGATGTGATATCTTTTGCATTTGAAGAAGAAGAGGATACTTTTCAAGGAATGGATATTCCTCGTGTCTTAGGTGATATAATTATTTGTACAGATATCGCTCGTGAACAGGCTCAACAATATAATCATTCGTTTGAACGTGAATTAGGATTTTTAGCATTACATGGTTTTTTACATCTATTAGGTTACGATCATATGACAGATGAAGATGAGCATCGTATGTTTGGAAGACAAAAAGAAATATTAAATGATTATGGCTTAACTAGAGATTCATGAATCGATTTAAATACGCTATTCATGGATGTTTTACACTATTAAAAAAAGATGCGAATTACCTGTATCATTTGATAATATCTATTATTGTTTTAATTGTTGCTACTTATCTTAATCTAAGTTCATTACAATGGTTGATGTTAGTACTTGCTATTTTTTTAGTTTTAATTACCGAAGCTATTAATACTGCAATTGAATACGTTGTTGATTTGATTACTAGTGAATACCATCCATTTGCAAAACATGCAAAAGATATAGGTGCTTTTAGTGTCCTATTGGCTTCCATATTTGCAGTAATCGTTGGTTTAGTGATTTTTTTACCAAAAATAATTAAATTAGGAGAACTTTATGGAATATACAAATAAACGTTATGAAGAAGTTAGAAAAGCTCAACAAAAAGCATATGCGCCTTATAGTGGATTTAAAGTTGGAGCCTATTTAATTACAAAAGATGGGCATACTTTTCATGGAGCAAATGTAGAAAACGCTGCTTACCCATCATGTATTTGTGCAGAACGTTCTGCACTTGTTTCTGCAATTTCACAAGGATATCGTCCTGGTGACTTTGAATCTATTACAATTACAGTTGATAGTCCATCTTTAGCTTCCCCATGTGGTACATGTCGTCAGGTTATGAAAGAATTATGTGATGGAGACATGCCTGTGTACATGACAAATCAAACAGGAGAGATGCGCGCTTCAACTGTAGATCAACTTTTACCTTATGGTTTCTCAGGAAAGGATTTATAGAAGATGACACAATTTAAATCAGGTTTTGTGACGATAATAGGAAGACCGAATGTAGGTAAATCTACCTTCGTTAACCGAGTAGTGGGACATAAAATTGCTATAATGTCTGATAAAGCTCAAACAACTCGAAATAAAATTCAAGGTGTGATGACTGAGGATGATGCTCAAATCATCTTTTTAGACACACCTGGGATTCATAAGCCTAAACATAAATTAGGCGATTACATGATGAAAGTTGCTAAAAATACTTTATCAGAAATAGATATAGTTATGTTTATGGTAAATGTAAATGAACCAATTGGACGTGGGGACCAATATATTATGGAAATGCTAAAGAATGTAAAAACACCTGTTTTTCTAGTATTAAATAAAATTGATTTGATTCATCCTGATAATTTACCTTCAATTATTGAATCTTATCAATCTCACATGAAATTCGATGAAATTATACCAATATCTGCATTGGAAGGTCATAATGTAGATCATTTCATTTCAATTTTAAAACAGTACTTACCAGAAGGACCAAAATATTACCCAGATGGTCAAATTTCCGATCATCCTGAACAATTCGTGATTAGTGAATTAATTCGTGAAAAAATATTAGAAACAACATCCGAAGAAATTCCTCATTCTATAGGAGTTCAAGTTGAACGTATGATTCGTCAAAATGAAGATCATGTTCGTGTTGAGGCAATTATTTATGTTGAACGTGATTCTCAAAAGGGAATTGTTATCGGTAAGGGTGGAAAAAAACTCAAATTAATAGGACAACGTGCAAGACAAGATATTGAATATTTACTCGGCTCTAAAGTTTATTTAGATTTATGGGTGAAAGTTCAAAAAGATTGGCGAAATAAATCTAAATTTATTAAACAAATGGGTTATGTAGAAGACGAATAAAATAATTTAGGATGGTGATAATGTGCTTGTTAAACAAAAAGGAATCATCATCAAAGTTGTAGATTATGGTGAATCTGATAAAATTATCACTATTTTAAATGAATATGGTGTTAAAGTTCCATTAATGGTTAGACGTGCAAAAAAAATAAAATCAGGTTTACAAGCTACAACTCAATTATTTGTATACGGACTATTTATATTTAATAAATGGCGCGGAATGGGGACGTTAAATACTATCGATGTTATTGATTTAAATTATGATATAAGAACAGATATTTATATCAATAGTTATGCGAGTATGTGTCTTGAAATAATCGATAAGGCACTTGATGATTTAGAATCTAGTCAAGAATTATACGACTTGCTTGTATTTTCCATCAAACGTATACAAGAAGGTATATCGGCACAATTAATTTCAAATATTGTACTTCTAAAATGCATGAAGTATTTTGGTTTTCAAGTCAATCTAAACCAATGTGCGATTACTCATAATCAAAATCCCGCCCATCTTGCTGCTTATAGTTTTAAATATAATGGAATCATATCAAAAGAAGTACTTTCTTTTGATGAACACGCGTTACCATTGTCAAATAAGACCATCTATTTAACCAATGTTTTACTTAATCTGCCTTTAAATAAGATCAATGAAATTCGCATTAACCAAGACATTATAACGGAAATGTCTTCATTGCTATTGATGTTATATCGTGAATATGCGGGTATTTACTTTAAAAGTCAACGATTAATCAATCAACTTAAACGATTAGAATCATAAAATAAATTATAAAAGCGCAACTACTATGGAAGATAACGGCTCTTTGTCAACGTCGGTTGGTGAAGACAAAACGTACTAAGTTGCTATTTTTAGTGACTTGGTACGTTTTTTATGTTCACTTACAAACATCCTAGAAATAACTAATATTCTATTTCTGAAATTAT
>NZ_JABANU010000024.1 GCF_016238445.1 Staphylococcus canis | reverse complement strand
ATTATAAGTGAGGGCTTTATTTTTTTGAAACAATATGTGTAAATTATATAAAGAACCCCGCTAAAATCCAATTTGGAATCTTAGCGGGGTTCTTTTGGAGCTGTATTTATGTCCCAGCCCCTTTCATGTTTATTCAATTTCAATATTTGAACTTGTATCTTCATCTGCTTGTCGTTTTGGAAGTGTTACGTTTAACATGCCGTTTGTATAAGCAGCTTTGATGTTATCGCGGTCAATGTTATTGAATGAGAATTGACGTTTCATATAACTTGTTTGACGTTCACGGTGAATCCATTGACCGTTTTCATCGTCTTGATTGTTTTCAGTTTGTTGATTTGCTTCAATTGTTAAAAGGTTGCGATCGAAATCAATTTTAATATCTTCTTTATTCATGCCTGGTAATGCCGCTTCTACGACATATTTATCGTCAAGCTCTTTGATATCTGTCATCATTGATTGTGTATTAAACAATGATTGATCAAGTGCTTTAAAAATATCGTTAGTGTTCACATTGAAAAATGAGTTGTTAAAAGGTTTCATTTGGAATGCCATAATGCATCGCTCCTTCATCATTAATGTTGTAAACAGTAGTAAGGATGATGTCCTATCAACCTTACATATATATTGTATAATAAAGGTCAAAGAAAGTCAAGGTCAAATTTTGACTTTAGATAGTTGCAATGATTAAAAAGGGCAAAAAAATAATGCGCATGGAAAACGCAACAAGAGACTTGATTGCATGTTCCACGCACATTAATGAAAAGGTGAATCGATTAATAGAAATTAACCTTGATTCAAATTAGAATTGTTTACCAACTTCAGCAGCTTTTTGGATAGCAGCTTGTTTAATTTCTTCAGCTTTTTCAGGCATAGCGTTGTGACCTTCAACGATTACTGTTTCGTAAGATGGTACACCGTAGAATCCTAAGATAGATTTCACGTAGCTGTCACCATGTTCTAATGGAGCAGCAGGTCCTTCAGTGTAGATACCACCACGAGCTTGGATGTGAAGTGCTTTTTTGTCAGTTAATAAACCAACTGCGCCTTCTGAAGTGTATTTGAATGTTTTACCAGCAACTGATACAGCATCGAAATATGCTTTAAGTACTGGAGGGAATGATAAGTTCCACATTGGTGATACGAATACGTATTTGTCAGCGTTGATGAATTCGTCAACGATTTCACCTAAACGGTTAACTTTACGGCTTTCTTCTTCAGTTAATTCTTCACCGTTTTGTAATTTACCCCAACCTGAGAATACATCAGCATCGATTTGAGGAATATCTTCTTTGAATAAGTCGATGTGTACAACTTCATCTGATGGGTTAGCTTCTTTGTAAGATTCGATAAAAGATTTACCAGCTGCCATTGAAGCTGATACAAGTTCATCTAGGGGATGTGCAGTAATATAAAGTAATTTAGTCATTTTAAAGTTCCTTTCTTTCTTCAAGTATTATTAACAATTATCATTATAACAGGTATAATAATTATATCAAGAGAAAAAGCTCGAATTCGTGATAATTTTTTATAAGACTCTGGACCGATTGCTATGACGGGGTTTATCGCTAAAATATAAAAGTGTTTTTACGAAAATTACAGATAGATTACAAAAAAGAAGAATATTGTTTACATACGCCTATTTTTATTTTAGGTGTGCTAGTATAACCTTAAGTTAATTGCGTTAAACAAATTAGGAGGACATAATTACAATGAAAAAAATAACAACAGCTACAATTGCTACATTAGGTTTAGTGACAGCGGGCTTTGCGATTCATGGTGAAGCAGACGCTGCAGAGCAAACACAATCTCAAACAATTACGTCTTATGAAACGCATTATTCAGAAGCAACACAAGAATATATTACAATCGACAATTTAGGCAATCGTCATCATACTTTAGATGGCAATTGGGACCCTTCAATGTTCGAAAATCATGCTTATTATACAGAGTATATTGATGACGGTGGTTATAGACATTACATATACTATCCAACTGATAATGATTATTCAATCAGCCAATCTCATGAGTCTATTCAAGCGAACGGATATCAAGGGTATATTGGGCCAAATGATGACATCATATTATACGATGATGTGAATAATGGTTCAGACTATAATACAAATGCGAATGCTTCTGCCAATTGGTCAACTAATAGCACAGATCAAACAGGTAATATGAACGGAGGAGCAGTAAATGCACCAGCTATGAATGCACCACAAGCTAGTGATAGCACGGTTACACCTGCATCAACGCAAGCGACAGGTTCAGCAGGTTGGTTAAATAACTATCCTCAATGGCAACCATATGGCCATTACCACGGTGGTGGAGCACATTACGGTGTAGACTATGGTATGCCAGTTGGAACACCTGTATATTCATTCACAAACGGTCGTGTAATTGACAGTGGATGGAGTAATTATGGTGGCGGTAACCAAATTACAATTCAAGAAGCAGGCACAAACAACTATCAATGGTATATGCATTTAAGTCAATTAAATGTGAGCCGTGGTGATACAGTTACAGAAGGTCAACAAATCGGTTTATCTGGTAACACAGGAAACTCTACAGGGCCACACTTACATTTCCAACGTATGTCAGGTGGCATTGGTAACGGTTATGCGGTTGATCCAACAGGTTACTTAGCATCTAAATAATATAAAAAAACGTACCCAAAACCCTGGGTACGTTTTTGTGTTACATATCGTGTGTTGTATGTTCAGTTGTTGAATGTTTGGGATGATAGTTGAAAAAGGCGAAAAATTTAGTGCTTAATAGTGATTTAATAAAGTAATCTAAACCAATTTTTCCACTGTTAAAGCCACCCATAAAGATGAGTACGCCAATCAATACATACAATGGGTTTACAGAAATTGTACCTGCGAATAAAAACATAAAGTTTAAAGCAAGACCAATAAATGCCCCAACTGTTGTGAATAAGCCAAGGATTAAGAACAGTCCAGCAATCACTTCTAATAACGGTACTAAAATATTAATGAGTGGTGTCATTGGTAAGACAATAGTTTCTAAAAACCAAGTGTAAATTGGATATTGCACGCCAGCTTCTGACATGACTGGGTTTTCAACAGCGTTTTGAAGATAACCACCAGCATCAAAACCACCGCTTATCATTTTCATGATGCCTGCTTTCAACCAACCGAAACCTAAATATAAACGAAGTAGTAGTAAGAGTACACGAGCCACTTTACTGTGTTGTAACCATTTAATCATAATATGGAACCTCCCAAATTTTTTATCTATGTTGAGAGATTAGGAATCATGTGGATTCACAGTATTCCAATCTCCTGACAATCGGGTGGTACAAGATTTTGGAAGTATACTCTGAATAGTGGCATATTGAATTTGCGAGTGTCAATGTGATCAATCCGCCAATCATGAGAGTATATGTCTTGGGTGTGCTTTTATAACACTTAAAAGCACCTGCAGTTCCCATGACGGTACGAGATACATCATTAATATTAAAGTGGACATCCCATAAAAGCTTGTGTTGCGATAACATGTCATCATTCGGTAAATTCAAGCGTTGTATGATATCAACGCGTCGATACCACTCACATATATAAACTCAGTGGAATAGAATTCAATAGTTCAATGTTATAGAAAAGTGGTATGTTAAGTGCTTATGTCCATATCTCTGATGTGAGTCGTGTTCATTTCCTGCTGTACCATAAAATAGTATAAATAGAATATTGTGTGCTCCCTTTAGGTCATAAATGAAACGGAGATAAGCCCGCATCAACGTGTAGTGATGCGGAAACTACCCCCGTGTTGTTTTAAATTTTAACCCCTATTTGTTAGAACGTGTTGTATCGAAAGGACGTACTTCAGATTCGATATATTCACGACGATCTTCTAAGAATGGTGGAAGTGATAAAGATTCACCTACTGTTTCGTATGGTTCATCTTGCATGAAACCAGGACCATCTGTAGATAATTCGATTAAGATATGACCGATACGTGCATATAATGCTTTGAAGTAGAAACGGTCTACGATACCTGAGTTGCCAAGACCAATTTCGTTGTAACGTTTAGCCCAATCTTCAATTGCTTCATCGTCATCTACACGGAATGAAACGTGGTGGACTTCACCGTAACCTGGACGGCTTTCAGTACCTTCATCTTTACGAAGAATAACTTGACCACCGTTACCACCTTCGCCAACTTCAAGTAATGTAACGTCGTCTTCTTCAATGATTGGTTTCATATCATAAAGATCCATTAATGCTTTTTTGAAATCTTCATAGTAACTTACTGTGATTTCAATTGGTCCTAAACCATAGATTGCTTTGTCAGTTGGCACTGGGCCATTTTGCCAAGGAATACCAGGCGCAACACCTGTGTTGTTTTCGTCAGAGATTAATTGATAAGTTTGACCATCTTCTTCTTCAAAACGAAGGACTTTTTTACCAAATAATTCGCTGATTTCTTCGTGTTTTACATCGAATTCTTCAAAGCGTTTTTTGTAGTATTCAATTGCAGCGTCATTTGGTACACGGAATGATGGACGGCTGATTGAGTTTGTTCCTGGACGACCTTTAGGGTTATTAGGGAAGTCAAAGAATGTCATATCAGTACCCGCATTACCTTCGTCATCTGCGAAGAATGTGTGGTATGTGTAAATGTCATCTTGGTTTACTGTTTTTTTCACAAGACGCATACCTAAAATGTCAGTGAAAAAGTGATAGTTACGTTCTGCACTATCTGTCATTGCTGTTACGTGGTGAATACCTTTTAATGGAAATTTTATCATTTAGAAAACTCCTTTAGTTTAAAAATTTGTCCTCACTCTTACTATTGCCAAAAAACCTTAAAATTATGCTTCTACTTTGTAAATTGCTTTAAGATTTTTTTGTAAATGTTCAAGTGAATCATCTGACAATGTTTCGAAGGCTGATGCGATTGTTTGAGCGTGAAGCGGAAAGATATCTTGCATCAACGCCTGACCTTTGTCAGTCAGTGACGCATAGCTCACACGCTTATCTGTATCACAAGTCCTTCTTTGTAAAAATCCTTTTTGCTCTAAGTTTTTGACGACATAGGCCGTACTACTACTTGCAACTAAAATGCGTTCTTGAATGTCATGAATGGTATGCTCGCCTTTATTGTAGAGCAATTCAAGCACTGCAAATTCAGTTACATTGAGACCGTACGATTTGATATCATTGCGCACGAGTTTATCGAGCATGCTATTGAGACGCTTGACTCCGATAAATGTTTTAAGCGCTGTTTCTGTCCGATTCAATCGCTAAAACAACCTCCCTTCAATTATTTCGAATTCGAGATAATTGTAACGCATTGTGGCGTACTTGTAAAATAAAAGAGTTTAATTTTTATACTTTTGATGCGTAACTTGTTATAGTAAGGGTAAGAGGTATTATATATCCAATTGGAAAAGGAGAGTTTTTTTATGGCAGAAGTAAAACATGGACACAACAAATTCTACGTTGGAGAAAGCGAACAAAATTTTGATGCATTAATGTCTTACGTTCCTGTAAGTGACAGCATCATCATTATTGACCACACTGAAGTAGGACCAGCATTACAAGGACAAGGTGTTGGTAAACAACTTGTAAAAGCAGCTGTTGACTACGCAAGAGAAAATAACATCACAATTCATGCAACATGCCCATTCGCAAAATCAGTATTAGAAAAAACATCAGAGTATCACGACGTATTTGAACAATAATTAGCGTCGCGACGTGTTTTCTAAGCAGTGATGTAAGCCGCGAGGTGCGGACAAAAGTGCATGAAGATACGATTTAGAAGTGTCTTTATGCATTGTCCGAGCCTCGTGTTTTTTTGGTTTTAACTGAGTTTTAATGACTAGATAGCGTCAATGCGAATTCATATATTGATCTTATTAACGTTAATGTTGATATATACTTTTCGTATCAATAATAAAGATACAAAAAAACCCCTTATCCTCAAGCTTGGGATAGGGGGTTTAGTGTTATGAGTTACTTACAACCATAATACCTTGATTTGGGTGTTCATTTTTTTCAACTTCATCTAGAAATGCAAGACTGTAATCTTTGTATGAAACATAAGATTCGCCATTATTATTTGTTAGAATATAGTCTGTACCGATGCGGTATTCGCCTGTTTCAGGACCATTAAAGTCAAAGTTACCTGATGGGCTCACATATGTCCAATTAACATCTTGTGTTTGTGTTAACGCTTCATAAGCTTTGACCATATTTTCTACAGTTGGGCGCATGCTTGATGGGATACCTCTATTATCAACGACACGTTTTGTTTTATTTTTGTCGAGATATAGGCGACCTGCACCGCCAACAAACATTAAGCGAATAGACGTACCTTTGACAAGATCAGCTAAGTGATTTGTTACTGAAATATATAAATCTTCATGACCTTGTGGTGCTCTAAATGCGCAAATCACAACATCAAAGTCTTGAATGTCTTCACGTTGTATATCAAGGATATCTTTTTCGATATAAGGAATATCGAATTTGAGTTTACTTGCGTTACGGATGAGCGCAGTAACGTCATGACCACGTGTAATGGCCTGTTCAGTTAAGAAATATCCCTGTTTTCCTGTTGCGCCAATAATACCTATTTTCATATTTAACAACGCCTTTCTAACTAGAGATGTGAATCAAAATTAAAGTACTTTACGTGCTTCATTAACTGCGTTTTGAGTTAATTCATGGCTGTGTACCCAAGTTTCAACAACTTCAGCTCCACGTTCTTTAAAGATGTTAATAACGCGTTCACTTTCAGATACAGGTACGATTGGGTCTTGTTTACCCATAGATAAGAACGCTGTGAAGTTAGATAAGTCTTTATTATTATCTAAATCAACTGGGTATAACGGTGCAAATAATAATGCTTTTTTGAAGTTAGATTCTTCATTTAAAATCATGTTAATTGCGATGTTAGAACCGTTAGAGAAACCAACTAATACGGCATCGTCTAAGTTGAATTCGTAGTCTTGACTTGCTTTTTTAAGGAAATCAAGTAATTCTTTACCACGGAATTCTAAGTCTTCAACGTCGTAGTTACCTTCACCGTGACGTTTGAAGAAACGATTCATACCATTTTCAGATACGTTACCACGTACACTTAATACGCCATAGCTTGGATCTAATACTTCTGCTAATGGTAATAAGTCTTTTTCATCTCCGCCTGTACCGTGTAATAGTACAAATACAGGTTTACCTGCTTCACCTTTTTTAAAAATATGTTCCATAATCGAATACACTCCCTTATTTTTGTGGTCTTTCAATTGTAAATGTGTCGCCAATTTTTGCGTAATCATTACCTGCTAATCGACTGACTGCTTTTAATTCATCTTTAATAACGTAACCATTGTCATACACTTTATCGTTAAAGTGATACTGTTTCACTTCTAATAATAATAAATCCGCAACTGGGCGTCCTTCACGCTCAATAACATGAACATCGAATAGTTCACACTCAAAACGTACTTTACTTTCTTCAAGTCCTGGGATCGCTACAGTATCGGATGATAGTGTATGGAAGTTTGTACGGTCTAGTTCACTTTGATCGTGATCTAGTAATGCGGCTGTTTGATTAGCATCTTTTACGTTATCTTCATCCACAATATGCACAACAGCTTCTTTGCTGTATTTAATATTTTGAGCAGTATCCTTTTCAGCGCCTTCTTTACGCTGCACCGCCACCGAAATAATCGGTGGATCGGATGCAACGATATTAAAGAAGCTAAATGGCGCAATATTAAGGACACCATCTGAAGACACGCTTGTAACTAACGCGATAGGTCTTGGAATAATGGAACCTATTAGTAATTTATAGTTCTCTTTTTGTGTAAGGTCATCTGGGTTGATGCGAATCATAGCATACACCTCGCACGTTTATTATTTAAGTTCAGGTAGATTAGCAGTTAATTTTTCTCTGTGCTCTTCATATTGTGGTGGTAATTTTAAGTTTTTACCTAATTCTTCGTATGGTTCGTCTACCATGAAACCTGGACCTTCTGTTGCGATTTCAAAAATGATATGACCTTTTTCTTTAAGGTAAATCGCTTTGAAGTAGTTACGGTCTTTCACTTCAGTCACACCGTAACCGTTATCCATCATGTAATCTTGCCATTCTTTTTGTTCTTCTTCAGTTGGCGTAGACCAAGCGATGTGGTGTACTGTACCAACACCCCATAAACCGTGACCTAATGTTTCTTTAGGAATAATGATGTGGTGTTTTAAGTCACCAATTGTTTCGAAGTGATAGTGTTCTGGGTCATCTTTCACTTCAGTTAATCCTAATTCGTTTACTAAAGTTTTACGAGTTTCTTCAGGGTTTGCAGATAATAATACTGAACCATGGAAACCTAAGATAGCGTCACTATCTTTTTCGATATCTGACTCAACTAATGCGATGTCTAAGCCATGAATATCTTCAAATTCGATTGTTTTATTAAGGAATAAATCCGTTACTTCTGTTTTGATGTTTTTGCTTTCTAAATGTTTAAGCCACGCATCCGCAGAACCTTTAGGAATTCTGAAAGCGATACGTCCAACTTGACCAGAACCAACACGACCTTGTCTTGAGTTAGTCCAAGGGAAGAACGTCATAACTGTACCTGGTTCTACATCATCGTTTGAGAAATATAAGTGATACACACCAGGATCGTCAAAGTTTACAGTTTGTTTGATTAATTTTAAACCTAAAACGTCTCTATAGAATTCTAAGTTTTCTTGTGGATGTCCAACAATTGCTGAAATGTGGTGAATATTTTTAATTTTTTCCATTATAGATTTCATTCCTTTCTCAAATAA
This sequence comes from Staphylococcus canis, assembly GCF_016238445.1. GTDB lineage: Bacteria > Bacillota > Bacilli > Staphylococcales > Staphylococcaceae > Staphylococcus > Staphylococcus canis. The sequence continues at coordinate 23,376 of NZ_JABANU010000024.1, read as the reverse complement.
ACCTTATAATCGTTTTCATATAGGATTGAATATGTCGTATTCAATCGTGTCATAAGTTTGAGGTATATTTTTTATACTTTCACGAGCTATTATAGTTTATCGTCTGATAAAGCTCAAGTGATATTACTTATATACCACTTTGCATGAAGTTATAACAATAAAAAGAGTTTTCTCAAAATTATACTCATAATATAGAGGTTAAGGCCCCATTTATCGATGCATGGGCCCGAACCTCAATATATTGAACATTAACCTCTATAAATTAGAAAGGTTTTTGTTGAATTTGGTTGTCGTTCATTTTTAATGGGATTTCAAAGTATTGACAGTTTTCCCATGATAAGTGATCTTTAAAGATTTGGAATCCTTGGTTGAAGAACGTATTAATACGTTTCACTGTATCTTGTGACATTTCAGGTAGTTCGTAAATTAATTCTGTTAATTTCTTATCGAAATATGCTTCCTCGATTAAAGGTTGATTGAATGTAAAGTTTTCATCGACGAATGGATAAGGTAATACATAGAATGTTGGTCCTTCAAAACGATCATCACCGAACCAGAAACCGAATTCAATGAAGTGTTCGTCAAATGCTGCATATTCGATAACTTGAGATGGTTTGAACATTTCGTGTAAAGTATTGTAGTTAATGATTGCTGAAATATCAAAAGTTCCCCAGAATAGGCCTGGTTTTACTTTACGTGCGCGGAATGGCGCTACGAAAAACTCAAGTGCACGTGTCGCAAACTTCATTAATTGTAGAGCTTGGCGACTGATTTCTACATCGTAAAAGTGATGAATCGTGTCTTCTTCAAACGGTGTGAGATTTTTAACTTCTTGTGGTTTCGTGTTAATTGAGACATGAATTTCAAATTTCTCAAGTGAAGATTGAATTTCATTATAATATTGTTGGATTGTTTTGCCATCTTCTAAATCAATCACGTTTGTGCCTAAGTCTGTCTCAACTAAAATACGGTGTAGCACGAGGTCAACATGAATGCTATACGTATGCTCTTTGTAGAACAACATACCTGTTGAAAAGCCGTTCGGTGTGATGTCTAAAATTACGTGTGCCCATTGTGGCTCTTGGAAGGCACTCGCTAATTTATGTTTTCCAAGGATTTGTGCTATACGATGTAGTGTGTCTTTTTCCTTTTCCCAATCTTTATACTTTAACATAATATCGCCTCCGTCAAATTAGGTGTAAATTAAAGTTGGAATGCGTATGTCCTTTTGATTTCAAAGTACAAAATCCCAACCTTATGTAATGCTATATCTTATAAAAAAAGACGAAAATCATGAAGCACATGATTTTCGTCTTTTGAATAGTAAACGGTGTTCATGATTAAGCAATTATTCTTCGATTGCAAATTCACCATCGAATTCAAAGCTAACTGTTTTACCTAATAATACGCCACCAGTTTCTAATGATTGGTTGAAGTTGATGCCGTATTTTTCACGGTCGATTTTACCAGAAACTGCAACACCAGCTACTTTACCACCGCTTAATGGGTTTTCGCTTACACCGAAGTTTTCGAAGTCGAACGTTTCAGTGTGTGTTTGACCAGCGATTGTTAATTCACCAGTTACTTTGCTGTCTGTAACTTCTGTAGTTTTGAAAACGATTTGGTTGTGGTTTTCAACGTTGAAGAAGTCAGCAGTTTTTAAGTGATTGTCACGGTCATCGTTACCAGTGTCGATAGAATCTACATTGATTGTAATTGTAGATTGTAAAGAACTGCTGTCGTTAACGTCACCAGAAACATCTACTGTGTAGTCTCTGAAAGTACCTTTAACTGTAGATACCATTAAGTGTTTAATTTTGAATTCTAAAGAACTGTGTACTGGATCAAATTGTAATTTAGTCATTATATAAACCTCCAATTTTGAATTTCAAATTTTAATTTCGAACTCATCTTAACATAATATAAAAGATATATCACGTTTAACATACTTGTGATATATAGTAGGCCAATCAATGCCGTATAAATCGACATTTTACTACCTTACGTTAATGTTTATACCATAACTTGAGGTGTCTTAAACATTATTTATGATTCATCCTGTGAATATCACGGAAATACTCTATTATCAATTGGCTATTTTTATTGATAAAACATTAAAAGTGACAAATTTGTAAACTTTATTTGATACGTGCGTGAAATAATAAGGAAAGGGTAATAGAAAAATAAATGCAAAAACTACTTTACAAATTAGAATTAATCTAATATAATAATAATTACAAAGTAGTTATGGAGGTATGAAAATTTATGAGTAATCAAACTGAAGTTGTTAAAGTATTAAATAATCAAGTTGCGAACTGGACAGTGTTATTTACAAAATTACACAATTTCCACTGGTATGTGAAAGGACCTAACTTCTTCTCATTACATGAAAAATTTGAAGAGTTATACAATAGTGCAAGTCAATACGTTGATGATTTAGCGGAACGTATTTTAGCAATTGGTGGTAACCCAGTTGCAACTTTAAAAGAATATCTTGAAATTTCTATCGTTGAAGAAGCTGGCAAAAACTTATCAGCACAAGAAATGGTAAAAGAACTTTCAGAAGACTTCATTAAAGTTTCTAAACAACTTGAAGAAGCTATTGAAGTTGCAAGCAAAGCAGAAGACGATGTAACAGAAGATATGTTTATCGGTATGAAAACAGATATTGATAAACACGTATGGATGTTAAAATCATATCTTGCATAATTCAATATGAACGTGATAAAGCTACTGAGGGATTGTCCTCAGTAGTTTTTTTATTTTCTTATAAATTAGGGTAGACTAAAAGAAATATGTCATACACAAAGAGAGGTCTATATGTTTCTAGCATGGAATGAAATCAAACGTAATAAACTCAAGTTTAGCTTAATTATTGGCGTACTGATTCTGATTAGTTATTTATTATTTTTATTATCAGGATTAGCGAAAGGGCTTATCAATATGAATACAGAAGCCATTTCCAAATGGAATGCGGATGCGATTGTATTAAATCGAGACGCAAATCAAACGGTCGCGCAATCTATTTTTGATCCAGATTTAGTCGAAGGTACATTTAAAGATGCGGCGACGTTGAAACAAACGGCAGTGATTGCTTCAAACGGTAAACAAGAAGAGAACGCATTACTATTTGGGACAGCACAACATACTTTTTTAATACCACCTTTAATTGAAGGGCACATGTTTAATAAAGCGAATGAAGTCGTCGCTGACCAAACGCTACGTGATAAAGGGTTTCATATTGGGGATACCCTAACGTTGTCTCAAACAGATGAAACGTTGAAGATTGTTGGCTTTACAGAAAGTGCAAAGTACAATGCTGCACCTGTATTGTTTGGCAGTAATCAAACGATTGAAAACATCAATCCTATGTTAAATCAAAATACAACAAATGCGGTGGTGGTTAAAGATGCGAATTGGAAACAGGTACATATTGATAAAGATTTAGAGATCGTAGGTATTGATCAGTTCGTGGAAAGTTTACCGGGATATAAAGCACAGAATTTAACATTAAACTTTATGATTACCTTCTTATTTATCATTTCAGCGACTGTGATTGGGGTATTTTTATATGTCATCACATTACAGAAGCGAGAATTATTTGGAGTGCTCAAGGCTCAAGGCTTTACGAATGGCTATCTCGCGCGTGCTGTAATGGCTCAAACATTAATATTAGCGTTAATCGGAACACTGATTGGACTTGGACTTACTTTAGTCACGGGTGCCTTTTTGCCAGATGCGGTCCCGATCAAATTTGAGCCTGTTATTTTACTCATATTTGGTGTCGTACTCATTATAGTGTCATTGTTAGGTAGTTTATTCTCAATTCTAACAATCCGAAAAATCGATCCATTGAAAGCGATAGGGTAGGTGATGATATGTTGAAGTTTAATCATGTAACAAAGCAATTTCAAGATGGGAACCAAGTGATTGAAGCGGTAAAACCAACAACATTAACCTTTGAACAGGGGGAAATGATAGGGATTGTCGGACCATCTGGGTCTGGTAAAAGTACCTTTTTAACGATGGCTGGTGCGTTACAAACGCCTACTGATGGTGCCATTTATATTGACGATCAAAACATTACAGAACTGGGACAAAAAGCACTGTCTCACATTCGGATGGAAAAGATTGGCTTTATTTTACAAACATCAAATCTCGTCCCATTTTTAACTGTGAAACAACAATTTCAATTGTTGAAAAAGCATAAAAAAGACGTGATGTCAGAAGAGGAGTATCAAACATTGATAGCCCAACTCGGTCTAGAAAACGTCCAAAATCAGTTGCCGAGTCAAATCTCAGGGGGTCAAAAACAACGGGTAGCGATTGCGAAAGCATTATATACTAATCCATCGATAATCTTAGCTGATGAACCTACAGCGTCCCTGGATACAGATAACGCGATGGCAGTGATGGAAATTTTGAAAACGCAAAGTCAACAGCGCGATAAAACCTGTATTATCGTGACACATGATGAGCGTCTGACCCAATTTTGTGACAAAGTGTACGAAATGAAGGACGGTACTTTGAAAGCGTACCATCATGAATTTGAATGAGAGGCGTGGTATGAAAAAAATGAAGCAAAGCAATAGCGTATTTAAAAGAAGTATGATTAAATGTAATTGTGAAAGTTACAATTATATAGAGAAAAGAGAGGGTCAATGTGAACCTGTCATTTAACACAGCAGTCCATGTTTTAACCTTTTTAACGAAGCATTACGATGAACAATTTAATAGTCAAGTATTGTCGGATAGCGTATGTGTAAACCCCGCGCAACTCAGACGTGTAATGGCACGATTGCATGAAGCGGGCTACATTGATGTGAAACGTGGCGCACATGGCGGTTATAGTGTTACAGAAACAGGTATGCATACAAGACTTTCAGCGTTATTTCAACTTTTTAATGAACCTGATGCGCATGGACGTCTTTTTACAGGTCACACTGACAGTCATTGTCCCATTTCACAACAAATCGGTCATGTGATGCGACAACATTATCTCGAGGAACAAGAGATTATCGCACAGTATTACGATACATTGACGATACAAGATATTTTAAAAGAGATGACAATGGAGGAAGAAAAATGAAACAATATGATATTGTGATTATTGGATTTGGTAAAGGCGGTAAAACTTTAGCAAAAGTTGCAGCACAACAAGGTAAACGTGTCGCAGTAATTGAGAAATCACAAAAAATGTACGGTGGCACATGCATTAATATTGGATGTATCCCATCTAAAACATTAGTACATGATGCAGATCGCGACCAATCATTTACTGATGCGATGGCACGTAAACAAACAGTCGTTTCACAATTAAACGATAAAAACTATCATAATTTAGCTGATGAATCGACTGTAGATGTTTTAGATTACAAAGCCCAATTTAAAAATAATCAAGAAGTCGCTTTAGTAGATGCATCAAATCAAGAAGTTGATACTGTAACAGCACCACACATCATTATTAATACTGGAGCAACACCTGTGATTCCAAAAATTGAAGGCATTGATACGGCTTCACGCGTGTATGATTCAACAGGTATTATGGAGTTGTCAGAACAACCGGAACACCTTGTGATTGTTGGCGGTGGTTATATTGCGCTTGAATTTGCGTCAATGTTTGCAGAGTTTGGTACAAAAGTGACTGTTTTAGAGCGTTCTGAACGTATTTTAGCTAGAGAAGATCAAGATATTGCACGTGAAATTCAAGCAGATTTAGAAGCAAAAGGTATCCAATTTGTATTCGAAGCAGAAACACAATCTGTCAAAGATCAAGATCATACAACAGCTGTAGAGACAACACAAGGAACATTCGAAGCAGATGCAGTGTTGCTTGCGACAGGACGTAAGCCAAATACAGATTTAGCACTAGAAAATACAGACATTGAGCTTGGCGATCGTGGTGAAATTAAAGTGAATGCCCAACTTCAAACGTCAGTACCTCATATTTATGCGATTGGTGATGTTAAAGGCGGCATGCAATTTACGTACATCTCACTAGATGATTTCCGCATCATTAAATCTCAATTGTTTGGCGATGGTCAACGTACGACTGATAATAGAGGTCATGTACCGTATACAGTCTTTATCACACCATCATTAGCACGTGTTGGCTTAACAGCTGCAGACGCACAATCTAAAGGGTATGACATTGTGGAAAATCAAGTGCCAGTCAAAACGATGCCACGTCATAAAATTAATAATGATACACGTGGTCTATTTAAAGTTGTCATTAACAAAAAAGATGGTACCATCCTTGGAGCGTCACTGTACGGTGCACAAGTAGAAGAGTTAATTAACATTGTGAAACTTGCGATGGATCAAAACTTATCTTATACCGTATTAAGAGATCAAATTTATACACATCCAACAATGGCTGAATCATTTAATGATTTATTTAACGTGTCATTATAAGCAAAGCTATGAAAGCGTGAGGTAAGACATTCTTATCTCATGCTTTTTTGTCGTTAAAAGATAGTTTTTTTGTAAAACTTACGTATCCCTTTTAGTATAGAAAGTATAGCAAAATAGTGAGGAGGAGACTATGGACTTTACACAATTTGAAAAGAGACTGAACCTTCATGATACCGCACACGAGGGGCTGACGGTTGAAGTGTTAAATCAATATATGCGTCAATTTATGTTGAATATTCCATTTGAAGCGATTGATGTGCAGAATCAAGTGCCGATTTCAAGACAACCGGAAGCAATTTTTGAAAAAATCGTCACACAACATCGTGGTGGATTTTGTTATGAAATGAATGGGCTATTTAAAGCATATTTGGATGACAAGGGATTTCAAACATCTGTCATTGCAGGAACAGTGCACCAAGCAAATGGGGCACGTACTAAAAGAGGTGCGCATATGGCATTGTTAGTTCACTTTGATGATGATGTGTATGTGGCTGATGTAGGATTTGGAGATCTTCCAATGCAGGCTATGCCGATTACGGAAGATGGAAGTCGAGTTGTACATGACGTTAACGGAGACTACCGTGCAGTGTTAAATGATACATTGATAGATGTTCAAAAATATATTGATGGAACATGGACGACGATGTATGATGCACTGTATCAGGATCAACCTTTTGAGTACTTTAATGAAATGCTTGATTACAATCAATATGATCCAGAAGCGGTCTTCGTCCAACATTTATTAATCACAAAGCCAACTGTAGATGGACGCGTCACGATGTCTGAAAATCATTTGACGATACAAAAGCAGGGTAAAAAAGAAAAAATAGATGTGACGCCTGATAATTATAGAGCATTATTGAAAAAATATTTTGGATTGGACGTACGTATTGAACGTCTTGAAAAAAGAAGCACTTGAATATAAAAGATAGGGGTAATCTTATGATTGATTTTAAACGTACAGCGTTAATTTTAGTGGATTTACAACAAGGTATCGTTGGGTTAGAAGGCGCACCACATGAAACAAGTGAAGTGATCCGTCATGCGAACCAACTCATTCAAACGTTCCGGGACCATGATGCATTTATCGCCTTTGTACATGTAAAGTTTCATGATGGCAAGGATAAGTTAAATCCCAACGCCATGGTGCAACTTCCTGATAACGATGATGCCGCATTTTCAGAGTTTGCGACGGACTTAGATTATCGTGATAGCGACTATGTTGTGGCTAAACGACACTTTAGCGCGTTCTTTGGAACAGATTTAGACCTGCAACTCCGTCGTCGTGGCATCGATACAGTCGTAATAGGCGGTATTTCCACACATATCGGTGTCGACACAACGGCGCGTGATGCTTATCAATATGGCTATCATCAATTTTTTATCACTGATATGATGACTGCACCAGCCGCACACTTGCATCAATTCTCAGTAGATAATGTCTTTCCACTTATGGGACAAACGATGACCACAGCAGATTTCATAAATACAATGATATAAATGAATATAAAATAACGGTTGATGCATCGCGCACCAACCGTTAAACGTATATATATTTAATAATCTTTAATCTCAAGTACGAGTTCTTTTGTGTCGGCGTTAATATAAAATTCACTGTCGTAGTTGACACGGCTTACCTTCATGAAACCATTTTGTTCTTTTAGGACTAATACAACATCATAGTTTTCATTGATGACTAATAAAGTGTCCTCATTTTTAACTACTTCGTGTTCACCTTCGTACTTAATCGTAATAATCCAGTCGTTAAATTTCATGATAAACACCTCCTCGAATCCAAGCACTGTCTTAATGATTTTAGTCATTAGTCATGTATCAAAAATAGTTCTAAGTTTTCTGTCGTTCTGCCTAAACTCGTTCAATCATTTTTTATTCCCACCAGCGATCGTCTTTAGCGTAGCGTAGTGAGAGTGTCCGACGCTCTTGTTCTTTGTGTAGACGTGAGCGTTCTTCAAGTTTGATACGGTCGCTGCTCAGTGTTTTGATAAACGATACCATCAGTAAGATAAAGATAAAGATTAATGGTACGCCGGCAACGATTGACGCCGTTTGAAGTAGGTTTAAAATTTTGTCTCCACTGATTAACATTAAAGCAAGTGGAATAAGTGACAACGCGAATGCCCAGAATAGACGATTCCAACGATAAGGTTCACCGTTAATTTTAGTTTGTGTCGCACCTGCTAAAATGTATGAACCTGAGTCAAATGTTGTTGATAAGTAAATGAGTGCTGTAATAACGAAAATCACAATAACAACGTGACTCATTGGAAGTTGACTTAAAATGGCCATGATTGCGGCAGGACCTTCTTGTTCTTTTAGGACTTGTGTCACTGAGAATCGACCTGAAAGTTCTAGCCATAGTCCATAGTTACCTAAAATACCAAAGAATAACGTACAACCAAGCGTACCGTAACCTAGTGTTCCTAAAATAACTTCTTTCAATGTGCGACCTTTAGAGATACGCGCAATGAATAGTCCGACGAATGGGGCATATACTAGCCACCATGCCCAATAGAAAACTGTCCAACTTTGTGGGAACTCATCTTTAGGAATACCATTTAAACCACCGAATGGTTCGAGCCAAGTTGCCATTCTAAAGAAGTCTCTAAACATTAATCCCATACTTGATACGGTTGTTTCCATAATGAAAACAGTAGGTCCCACAATAAATACGAACAATAATAGTATAAATGTAAGCCAAATGTTAATGTCACTTAAAATTTTGATACCGTATTTCAACCCTGAATAAGAACTCACTGCAAAAATCGAAGTTGAAATCACTAAAATGACAATACGTAACCATGTCGCGCTACCGTCTAAACCTGTTAGCGTTGCGACACCTTCAGCGATCATTGGTGTGGCAAGGCCTAACGTTGTCCCAGCACCACCAAGTAATCCGAATATGAATAATACATCAATAAGCTTTCCAGGCCATCTATTTGTGTAGCGGCCTAATATCGGTTGACATGCATAACTGATACGTACAATAGGTTGCTTTTTCACGTATAATGAATAAGCAATAGGTAGAGCGGGAAGGACGTAAATTGCCCAAGCTATAGGGCCCCAGTGGAACATCCCATACGTTGCCGCGTAATTAATAGCTTCTTCACTACGGGGCTTGATGTGAAATGGTGGACCATCATAATAGTACGCCCATTCGATAATACCCCAATATAAAATACTTGAGCCTATACCCGCACAAAACAGCATGGCAGCCCAACTCATCGTATTAAACTCTGGTTTATCATCAGATGCACCGAGGACAACGCCTCCATATTTACCAAAAGCAATATATAAAATAAAAACGAGTACTGCAATACCAATACCAAGATAAACTGCACCAAGTTTTGAAGTAACAATTTGATTTAAATCTAAAATAATGGCACTACTCCAACTTGGAAATAAAATTAATGGAATGACTACGGATAATAAAATCAATAATGAAATCGTAAACGTCATCCAATCCATCAATTTAAATTTTTTCACAATATCCTCATCCTTTATAAATTATTAATATTACGAATAGAAAAAGACCATCTGTATCTTACAAATAGTCTCTTCTCATCTCATTGTGTGACTGAATTCTTAAGTCAATACCAAGTATAGCATGTGAGTACAAAACAAACTCGACCACCTTACTCTTAGTATAGCTTATTACGCAACAGTTTTGAACATAATATACGACTTTTTTAAATATAAAGTGTAAGATAAGCATAACTCCAAGAGACACATACGCATCTTAGCCGACCATGTCTCTAAAAATTTAGACAGTTAGGCTATCAATAGTACAAATTAGGGAAGTTAGCCAATGTATTGACGGAAATTTGTTACAGTAGTATATGTAGGTAAATATGAGGAGGTTACGATATGGTGAATCGTAAACATTTAAAAATTTTTACAGCTTCAGCAATGTTACTCACAGCAGGTACATGGGTGTCTGCAGATCACAACGCACATGCAACAGAACAAATAGACCCAGGTTTCTCAGTCGTGGATAAAACGAAGAAAGTATCAAAACCGAAAGTGGATCCAGGCTTTTCAGTGGTGGACAGAACAAAGAAAGTATCAAAGCCAAAAGTGGATCCAGGCTTTTCAGTGGTGGACAGAACAAAGAAAGTATCAAAGCCAAAAGTGGATCCAGGCTTTTCAGTGGTGGACAGAACAAAGAAAGTATCAAAACCGAAAGTAGACCCAGGCTTTTCGGTGGTGGACAGAACGAAGAAACAATAAGAAAAAAATTTGTATGAATACAAAAAGGGGTGAGACGCTAGATTGCGCCTCACCTTTTGAATATTAATATTCAATATTTGGCATTTTGTTAACGTGTTGTTGGTAACGTTTGAAACCAACGTAACCTAATGCGATAACGACACCAGTAATTAATAAAGCTCTCATATTATGGAAACTCCTTTACTCGTAATAGTTTAATTCAAGATCTTTAGAAGTTTGACGACGTGTTTTCTTCATAAGTTCTACGTCATTAATTAATGATTGACCGTATGAAGGGATCATTTTTTGAAGTTTTGGTTTCCATTCAGAAGTATATTCAGGGAAGTTTCTTTCTAATACTTCAAGTGCTACAGATACAGAAGTAGAAGCCCCTGGTGATTCACCTAATAAAGCGATAACAGAATGGTCTTCTGAGTTAACCACTTCAGTACCGAATTGAATGAACCCTTTACCGTGTTCTTCTGTGTCTTTAATAACTTGTACACGTTTACCAGCTGTGTATAATCTCCAATCTTCATCACGTGCTTCAGGGTAGAACGTACGTAAGTGGTTCATGCAACCTTCTTTTGTCATGATGATTTGGTCGATTGAGTATTTGATTAATGGTAAGTTTTTCACAGCTGCCGCCAGTAATGTTGTGATGTTGTATGGTTTAACAGACTTGAATAAGTCAAGGTTAGAACCATATTTTAAGAATTTAGGACCGATGTTTGCGAATGGTCCGAATAATAATGTTTGTTTACCGTTAATGTAACGTGTATCTAAGTGAGGTACAGTCATTGGTGGTGTACCAGGTGGTTCTTTACCGTATACTTTAACCCCGTGTTCTTCGATAACAGCTGGGTTTGTACACTCTAAGAATTGACCCGTAATTGGGAATCCACCTAAATGTTTACTTTCAGGGATACCTGTTTTTTGTAATAACGGAATTGCACCACCGCCGGCACCGATGAAGACATAATCTGCTAATTGTACTTCAGATTCACCTGTTTGACGGTTAACTACAGTCACTTCCCATTTGCCGTCTCCACGACGGTTGAAATCACGTACTTCATGGTTGAAGTGAATAGAAGCGTTAGGGTGTTTTTCGATACCTTTCGCCATTTTACGTGTTAATTCACCGTAGTTTACATCAGTACCTTGGTCGATTTTACTTGCAGCCATAATGTCATCAGCGCTACGGCCTTTCATCATTAATGGCATCCATTTACGCATTACTTCAATGTCTTCAGTGTATTCAATCTCTTCAAACATTGGGAATGCTTTCATTGCTTCGTAACGATCTTTTAAGAATTTACGGTTGTTTTTACCGCGTACGAAACTGATGTGTGGAAGTGGTCGGATAAACTCTTTAGGATCACCAATACCATGATTTTTAACAAGGTGACTCCAAAATTGTTTTGAAATCTCGAACTCTTCATTGATTGTTTTTGCTTTTTCAATGTCGATTGAGCCATCAGGTTGTTGCACTGTGTAGTTTAACTCACATAAAGCAGCGTGACCTGTTCCGGCATTGTAACGTTCATTTGAACTTTCTTCGCCTGGTTTGCTTAAGCGTTCGTAAATCTTAAGGTTCCAGTTCGGTTCTAGTTCTTTCATCATTGATGCGAAAGTCGAGCTTAAAATACCCGCACCAACGATAAGGATGTCTTTTTGACCAGATTGATTTGACATACTTATCACCTTTCGTTTAGTTAGTTTGAGGGATCATATTACATAGAAAGGCCTGTCCTTCCTGTAACACGCTTCGACACTATTATAATACAGTCAATAAAGATATAACAGTAATTATTATTAATTGTGCTAAGAATTTTGTATGTGCTATATTAATTTCTTTTTAAAGGTTCTGCAAGTATTTTTACTTGGGTACAAGAGAATTTAAGAGGCGTAAAAAGTAGGACTTTAAATCTGTCCTAATCAAATATTTTGAACTTGCATTTTATCATAACACGTGATATGTATATCATAAATAATAAGTTGATTTTTACTTTCATGACTATTCAATATTAGAATTGAGTTCACTTGAGCTTCGTGCATTTTTCGTATTGTTGTGTGAACGCAGCAATGTGCCAATAACGCAATCATAAGGTGTAATATTTTTGTTACGTTAAAAACCCCCACAGCCGATCAAAGCTTTGTGGGGGTTTTGTCCTTGAGTGTATCGTAAAGATATTTTCCAGTATTATGAGTGTTGTAATTCAGCTTCTAATTTTCCTAAATGACGTAATGTTGGTGTCAGTGCGGCAAAGAAGAAGCCTTCTTTGAGTTTTCGTGTTTGTGGTGATGTTGGTGTATAAGCACGAGAACCTCCATTAACCATTGATGCTTGGTTCACATCTAACAATAAGTAGCCCAGTTCTTTTTTAAGACGAATGATGTCAGCGAAGTGATCTTGAAGGGCTTCAGGATTTGTTTCAATGAGTTGATAATATTCAGAACGTAATGCATTGTAACGTGCTTCATACCCTTTAATATCATATTCTAAATACTGATTAATGCCATTTTGTGCATTTGAGAATTGATGAATCAAGTCTAGAGATGAACGTATTGAACCAAGTGCGATTGGTATTTGTAATGTGACAAATTGTGGTCGGATTTCACTTGCGAACGCTTTAGCATCTTTAGAAATAATCCACTCATCTGGCACAACGACATCTTCAAATGTAATACCATACGTCGCAGAACCGTTAACGCCTAGGAATTGCTTCGGTGCGTTGAGCGTAATACCTGGTGTATTGCCTCGAACGATAAACATCACAAGCTCATCGCTATCTTGATGTTTCGAAATAGCACCGAAATAATGGTCTTCACCGATGTTACTCACAGCAGGTAAACGTCCATTTACCACAAGGCGCTCTCCATCATAATGATGTGATAAGTTAAATTGTTCTAAATCATTGAAGGATTTCATAGGATTTGAAAGGCCTGTCGCCCCAAATACCTCACCGCGCATAAGTTGTTGTTGTAATGTATCGTGTAGTTCAGGTTGAGTGGCTCTTGATAAATAGGTTGAAAATGCAAGTTGACACCATAAGCAAAAGCCGGTTGTTAAGCATGACTGAGAGACAGCTTCTACTGTTTGTGCATTTTTCAATAAGTCTTTACTTGAAAAATTACCATCTTCAAAAATATGTTGAATAAATGGTTTCGCGTAATAGTCTCCGTTATCAATGTCCACAACATACGGGTCCAGTTCATTCTTAATACGTTCATCTAATGTCATGTTCGGTCACTCCTTAAAATGATTCTCCATAATGTTTTAAAATAAATGTTTCAATATAACTGATGAGTCGGTCAATGATAAAGCCGAATACGCCGATAAAGAAAATAGCCGCTAATACGTCTTCAAGATTTAACATGTTACGTGAATCGACAATTAAAAAGCCTAGTCCAGATTGAGCCCCAATCATCTCACCTGATACTAAGAAAATCCAGCTCGTGCCGACTGCAACGTGAATCCCAGACATGATCTGTTTGAAAGCGCCTGGAAAAATAATATCTCGATATAATGCGAATGTAGATAAATTTAAATTACTCGCGATTTTTAAATAGTGTTTTTCGATATTGCGCACACCTTTAATTGTATTAAAGACAATTGGGAAGAATGCGGCAATGAAAATAATGACAATGGCAGGTAAACTTCCAATGCCAAACCATAATACGATAAATGGCGACCACGCTATCGGTGAAATGGGACGCAACAATTGAAATAGCGGTTCTATCGCGTGATAAAACACATCGTTTCGCCCTAATAATATGCCGATAGGTACTGCTACAAGTACCGCAATGCCGAATCCTACGATAAATCGCCATAAACTAATACCTAAGTGGATAAATATTTCCCCGGTTATGATGAATTGCCAAATATGCTCAGCCACAAGAATCGGGCCAGGTAGCAATACCGGTTTATATCCACCAATCCATATCACCAATTGCCAAATTAAGAGAAAAAGCACAAAGGCAATGAAGGGTAATAATCCTTTTTTTATAAGTGAAGACGTCATATGATTAACCCTCCTGATATAACGTCGTATCGACGAATGATTGATATGATGGTGCTTCAAATAAATCATGTTCATTAACCAATGCTGCGATATCGTTATAGCCAGACTGTTTTAATGTTAAATCGCCATAAGATGTCCATTGTGCAGATTGTTCAAGAACCTTGCGATCTTGCTTATATTTTTGAGCCATTAAGTCGACGCTACGTGCGCGGTCTGTCATTTGATAACCTGCTTGTTTATAATCACTGACAAATTGTTGTGCAGCATCACTATGGTTATCGATGAGGTCTTCTTGTAAGACAAGCACACAACAATAAGCGTCATTTATAATATCGCTACCGTGTGCGAGTAAATCCCCGGCACCGAGCTTTTCGCCAAGTGCACCAAAAGGTTCAGCGACAGAGTAACCATCAATCCGATGCTCATTAAGTGATGCAGGCATTTCAGCTGGTGCCATTTCATGATAATGAAAATGGCCTTTGGGTACGCCTAACTGGTCACGCATCGTTTCAAGTAATAAGTAATGCGTGGAGTAGCGATGTGGAATCGCAAAGGCATACTCATCCGAGTGGTTGAAGTCTGATAAATGATGCCCTTTTTGTCCTAATACAACATTACCTTCATGATGACCAAGCGCTACAGCTTTAATCGGTGCGCCTTTTGATTTTGCTTTCATCGCAAGTTCGATTAATGTGGACGCGCCATCAATACGACCACTATTTAACGCATCCATTAAATCTGGCCAGTTATTGAACTGTACCAATTTAATTTGATAAGGACTATGTTTATTGTGTGCATTGACTTGTTCAGTCATCATCAAATTCGCTGCATGCGTAATAGGGAGGTAGCCAATTTTAATGACTTCCTTATTAGCGTGAGATGATGTTTTTTCTTTCGGTGCACATCCCGTTAATATGAGAAGTAATGTCATGATCATGATTAATCCTTTTTTCATGCCAATACCTCCCTAAATTTGATATTCCGGTTCAGCCATATGATGATTGAGCGCGAAATCTTCCATGACTTGATTACGAATCGTCACCATTTGGTCAGCATTGCGGTTACGTGGATGTGATAATGGCACAGTATATTGGTTGATGATTTTACATCCTTCATCGAGTAAGACGATTTCATCAGAAAGGTATATCGCTTCATCGATATCATGTGTCACTAATAAGAGCGTCGCGTCTGTATGATCGCGCAACGTCAATAATTGATCTTGTAATTTAAAACGTGTAAACGTATCTAATGCGCCGAGCGGTTCATCAAGTAAAATCACGTCAGGTTGATGAATCAATGCACGACATATCGCAACACGTTGTTTCATCCCGCCAGAAAGTGCATCTGGGAAGTAATGGCCTTTGCCTTCAAGGCCGACTTTTGCTAAGTATTGATTAATTTCGTCATTTCGAATTTTGCGATTTAAGCCGAGACGAATATTATCGTTAATTGTTTTCCACGGTAAGAGGTTATGATGTTGAAATAACATTAAACAATCTGATGATGGTTCTTGTTTGATTTTATTATCAATTGAGACATGTCCAGATGTTGGTGTTAAAAAACCACCGATAATGTTTAACAAAGTTGATTTACCACAGCCACTTTTACCGATAAAAGTGATAATCTTATTTTTTTCTATATTGAGATTAAAGTTCTGAATGACTTCATTTGAACCAAAAGCGTGGTGAAGGTGCTCTATTGTAATCAACGTAAACCTCCTATTATTCTTATCAAAGTAGTAAGGATTAAATTTAAATAGAGACGGGACTATAAGGACGTGACGCCTTTATATCCCGTCTAAAATTAATTAAATGTCGATCATACATCAGTGTTGTTACACACGTATTAGATTATATTTTTTCAATTTCATCGATAGGTGTATCCACTGCTTCTCTTGCACGACGCACAGCATCTTCATCTGGTGCGTTATATAAGCATACACATTTTGACATATCTTCGCAGACATATGTTCTTTGGAATTGAACTTCTGGTACTTCTTCGTAGTGTACAGAGTTTTTCTTTTTACGATCTAAATATTGATCCATTGTGATACCTTCAGGAATATTCCAAGTTACAAGGTAGTCGATATTCACATCGCCTTGTTTTACTTCGTCTAATGATTTCCCAACTAAACGTACTTCTTTTACAAGGCTCACTTTGATGCCATTGTCTTCGAGTAATGCTTGTGCATCTTTTTCAGCATCAGCTTCTACAATAAAATAACCGTGTGTTAAGTTTTCAGTCACTTGAACTTCTACAAGTTCAGCTTTATCGCTTTTTGATAATGTTTCTACTTTATCTTCAAATTCAGTTTTGTTGTTTGCAAATGATAAGTCTGTTGTTTCTAATAAAAATAATGACATGAATAGTTCCTCCCAAAAACGAGTATTTATAAGCATAATATAATAATTCTTATCCGATTACAAGGATATGATTTAAAAATATTTCGCACGTCTTGATTAATATTGTGATTGAATGATAGAAATAAACAAAAGTAGGGAAGGGAGTATCGCTCAACATACTGCTAATAGTGATCTTATCATATTTGGGATACCCCTATATGTATTTGACCTAAACATAAACGTTCAATAAAATAATGACATGAACTTAGCGAAAAGGAGTAAAAATCCATGAACTATGATGAAAAAATGAAAAATCGAATCAAACGTGTGCAAGGGCAATTGAATGGCATACTCAAAATGATGGAAGAAGATGCGGATTGTAAAGATGTCGTGACGCAAGTGAGTGCCTCTAAAAATGCGTTACAACGTCTGATTGGCGTTATCGTTAGCGAAAATTTAGTCGAATGTGTCCGTGCAGCAGAAGATGGTGATGAGGACGCACAAGCTTTAATTAACCAAGCTGTCGAGTTGTTGGTTAAAACGAGATAATATAGATGGGCACAATGCCATATATAAAGAAAATCGTTTGCTGAATATGCCCAGCAAACGATTGTTTAATTATTTTTCTTTTTCAGTTGGTGTGTAGTCGACACCTTCAGTATAGTCATTCGCCGCATTCCATAATAAGAATTCGTGAATGTCATTTTCTTCTAATGCTTTAATTTGATCTTCAATTTCTTGTTGGTTGTAATCTTTATATTGACCTGCACCAAGGTAAGACGCTGTAAAGTCTTGTAACCATGGGCGAGATTTCGGTTTTTGCTTACCTAATTCGTCAAGTACCGCGTTTTCACGTTCAATATATTCTTTTGTCGCTTTATATGGTTCTGTATCAGGCGCATCTAAACCAAAGTCTCCTGGACTCCAGTGACTTGGGTAAATCATCGCTGAAATGGCATCAACATGTTTCGAAATTTGAGGGAAGCTTTGGCCTATACCACTTGCTTCTTTAACAAGCGCCGTGTAACCAAACACGTCCGCAGACACTTCAACGCCATATGGTTTTAATTCCTGATGCGCATAATTGACAAAGTTCGTAATACTTTCAACACGTTGTTCGGTATCTGTTTTATCACTATCTTTGAAAGGCCCTTTATCATACTCTAAACTACTCGCTTTATTTTCAAAGCCTTCTGGGAAACGAACATAGTCAAATTGAATATCTTTAAAGCCTAACTTCGCCGCTTCTTTCGCCACATTCACGTTATAATCCCAAACTTCTTTTAAATATGGATTCACAAAACTATCGCCGCCGTCATTTTGCCATACTTTGCCATTTTCTTTAAACGACCATTCAGGATGATCTTGAGCTAAAGCGGTATCCTTGAACGTTACGATACGTGCAATAGGGTAGATATTGTTTTTCTCCATTTCCTTCAGCACAGTTTTCGCTTCCGTCACATCTAATGTGTATTTTTCGATTAAAGGATCATTCGTATCCAGAGACATCGTGATATTACCATGGTCATCTTTCACGTCAATCACCATCGCATTGAGTTCCGTGTCGTTAATTAACTTAATCAACTCTTGAAACTTTTCATTTTTTGTAGAATACGCTGTAAGATAAATCCCTTTTACGCCATCTTTAGGATACTTAAAATCATATTGACTATCATATGTCATATTTTTTGGTAATTGTGTTGGTAACTGAACATCTTGTTTTGGCAACATATCAATCGGTTGCGCATTTTTAGTTTCTGCAGCTTGTGCTGTTGAAGCACTTAGTAAAAAGAGTGCTGCTGTCCCAACATAAACAACATTTTTTAATCTCATGCTGACGCACCGCCTTTCTCTTGTTTAATGGCTGATTTTAAAGACTCTAAACTCTGTGTTGCATCTTGATACTGGCGGTTCATAGATTCAACATGTTTATTGAGCTCTTGTTTTGAAGCATTATAGTCATCTAAACCTTTTTCAAGATCGTTAATTTTAGCGTCTTTTTTACCAGATTGTTTTAACGTTTCTTTTGCTTTATCTAATGAATCACGGTATGTAGACGTATAGCCATCAAGTTCTTGATACAGTTTGTTTAATGTTTCATGTGCAGCCTTTGCTTTGCCTTCAAGTTTACTGTTGTCATCATCTTGATACTTAGATAATTGATCAATTTCTTTTTTAAGTGCTTTCTTTTGATCATTCAAAGTATCCAAACGATCAGATTGTTTTTGAATCCAATCAAACACAGGCCCCTTCTCATCCGTTAACGCCTTCGCAGACGCTTGATCTTTAAACGACGCATCCAGCGCCTTCTGTAAACCAGACTCCGCATGATTAATCGAATTCATTTGACTCACAATCTTATCTTGCAACTTAAGCCCCTCATCCGGCACATCCTTAATACTATCAGCACCCTGATTCGAACAAGCCGCAACCAACAAACCAACAGAAACCGTCACAACACCCAAACGAAAACCTTTCATACAAACACTCCTTTATGTATATTAAAAACTCAAGCATTCCCCATAAAAAACAACACTACCACTAACAATAACAAACACACCCCACCAAAGCGAGCAAAAACACAAAGGTCACACAAGGTCATTGAGGAAGCGGTTAGGATTCAAGCAGAATGGAATAATGCGCAAAAATTGGTTTTTAATTTTAGCGCATTATGAAATTCTGTCGAGAATCCTGCTTCCGAAATGCCGTTCATAGCCTCCCACCGCACCTAGCACAAGGTTGTCGAGAATTCAGCTCTCGAAATGCCGTCTATCACCAAGGTCATTGAGGAAGCGGTTAGGATTCTAAAGAACCACTTCGGAGGAGTCGTTTATTTAAAGATTAACATCGTATTAAACCTCCAGACGTTAGTGGTTCTTACAAATGCGTCCAAGCGCATTTGTTCATTTAACACCTGCACGTTGCGAAGTTCCACTGAAAATCCTGCTTTTGAAACACCGTCAATCACTTCCCACCTCATCTGGCAATAGGCTTTACCATGTCCTCCTGCAACATTCTAGCTGTATCGGTGTGGGTTCACATGGTACGATGTTTATACAAAGGAGATGAAGTGATGGAAACGATTTATTTAGCAGGTGGATGTGTTTGGGGAACGCAAGCTTATATTAAAACCTTACCTGGTGTGGTTGAGACTGAAGCGGGGCGTGCGAATGGTGAGACGTCAACGTTAGAGGGGCCTTATGATGGTTATGTTGAGAGTATTAAAACGGTGTTTGATCCGAAAATTGTGAGTCCGAAAGCGTTGACTGCGTATTTGTTTGAAGCGATTAATCCATATCTACACAATCGTCAAGGAGAAGATGTTGGACCAAAATACCGCACGGGAATTTATAGTACAACGCCACAACATCTTGAGGAGGTATCGGAGTATATTCAGTCTAGAGCGGATGCAGATCGTATTATTGCGGAAGTGTTACCATTGACGCAGTTTGTGCCGAGTGCTCCGGAACATCAAGATTATTTAGATCGTCATCCAGATGATTATTGTCATATTCCGAAAGCGTTGTTAGAACGTTTTCGTTAATTCAAAATAGGGACAACGTTAACGATAAGTGTTAGTGCTGTCCCATATTTTTATTTATGACAAACCTAAGTGTTCACGGAAGGTTTGACCAGTGTAATGTGTACGGTAGAGTCCTCGTTTTTGTAGTTCTGGCACGACGTATGTTACAAAATCTTCTAAACTGTGAGGCAATGTTGGTGGCATCAGATTAAAGCCATCAGCAACGCCTGCATTGAACCAAGCTTCCATTTCATCGACAATCATTTCAGGTGTTCCAATTAATGTCAGATGACCACCGCCTGCGTTTAAGTAACCGAGTAATTCACGGACAGTTGGTTGTTTATCTTGAATGATGTTGAGTATTGTTTCGTAACGTCCAGAAGGGCCTGTAAATTCAGATAGAGGTGGAAGTTCTGGAACGGGTTCATCTAATGCCCATTTGGTACAGTCTTGTTGCACGAAAAAGCTCAATTGTTTTAAAGCATCTTCAATCGGTAGCGCAGCATCTAATTTTGCTTTTTTCTCTAAAGCTGCTTCATACGTGTCTGCTACGTAAGTTACAAGTCCTGGGAAGATTTGAATGTGACGTGTGTCTCCAATGTCACGCAATGCTGTATCGATACGTTCTCGAAATGAACGGGCTTGTTCCATATTCCATGCGACAGCATACACAGCATCTGCATGTTTTGCGGCTAATGCAACACCTTGTTTCGATGCGCCTGCTTGCATAGCAACTGGCTTATGTTGCGGGCTTTGTGGTGTTGATAATGGGCCTTTCACTTGAAAGTAGTCGTCTTTATAATCGAAAGGTGTAATATGTTCTGAATCGAGAATACGTTTTGATGTGCGGTCTGCAAGGAATTGATCGGTTGACCAAGAAGTGAGGAGTTCATCCATCACATCTGCAAATGCTGCGGCTTTCGCATAACGTGACGCATGGTCAGGTAAATGCGTCATACTGTGATTTTGTGCTTCTAAATCAGTCATTGATGTCACTAAATTCCACCCGACACGGCCACCTGTAATGTGATCTAAACTGAGTAACTGACGCGCGACAGTATACGGGTTTGAAAATGTACTCGAAATGGTAGAGACGAGTCCGATGTGTGTAGTCGCTTGACTGATCGCAGTTAAATTCACAATCGGATCAAACCAAAAGGCAGGCATCGTTCGGTCAGTTGTTGCGGGAAAGGATTGATTGTCCGCAAAAAAGACGGCATCAAGTAATCCTTTTTCTGAGAGTTGTGCGAGTTCTTGGTAGTATGTAATGTCTCCCACGCGTTCAATACTCGAATCTTCCATTAACCAAGCGGCTTGATGGTGACCGCATCCATATAGTAAGACCCCAATATGTAAAGGGGTGTGTGCTACTTTAGACATAATCATACTCCTTTAATATTAGTTCATTGTGAGTCCGCCATCGACTGTAATATTTTGACCTGTAATACCGTCTGCTTGTTCAGACGCAAGGTATGCGACCATGTTCGCAACGTCTTGAGGTGTTGTGACTTTGCGCAGCGGTGTGGATTGTGCGATTAAATCAAACACTTCAGGTGTTGTTGCGGCACTAGCATCTGTTGTTTTTAGTAATCCACCTGAAACGACATTCGCATTGATACCGTGTTGACCGAGTTCTGATGCGATATTACGTGTGAATCCAATTAAAGCTGCTTTAGCTGTTGTATATTCATGATATGGTACAACTGGATTTTGATATAAGTTTGTGCCGATACTGATAATTGTTCCGCTTTGACGCTCTAAAAATTGTGGGATAACACTTTGAGTAACGTTGAATGCACCTTTAATTGTGCCATCAAGTTGTTGTTGATAATCTGACCACTCTAAGTCTTTGAATGATTTTTGAGCATCTGGATCAAATTTGAATCCAACGAGTGCGTTATTCACAACAACGTCAATTTGACCAAAATGAGCTGTCGCTTTTTCGACTAACGCTTCAACAGCGTCACGATTTGTAACGTCAGCTTGAAGAGCAACCGCACGATCTGTACCAATTTCAGCCACAACTTGTTCTGCAGCTTCTTGATTTTGATGATAATTCACAATAACATTAAACCCTTGATTCGCGAGCGTTTTCGCAGTGATGGCACCTAATCCACGACTCGCGCCTGTTACTAATACTGTTCTAGACATATGCATAACCTCCAAAAAAATATAAAAAAATACGCAACCTTACGTGGAAAGTTGCGCCCAAAAGACAGAGTTATACCTACGCTACACTTTCCTACGCCAGTACGAACTGGTTCAGGTTCGAAGGGTTTGAGGTACACCTCATCTCAGTTAAAAAAACACCCCTAGTGCATATTTTTATTTAAATTCAATGTATAAAAGAACACTAATAAAGTCAAGAGAAGACGAATAGCGTATTAGGTATGCATGATTTCGTATTTTTATATGAATAAGATTGCATACCAAAGCGCAATGGAAAGCGTTTACAATATAAATACAAGGAGGGAAACCTTTGCTGAGTCATAGACAATATGAAATTTTAGAAAAAATCATTCGTAATGAGGATTATATTTCTGTAGTTGATTTAGCACATGAATTCGATTTGACAGAGAGAACAATTCAATATGATTTGGAATATATCGAATTGATGAAAGATAAATTGGAACTCGAGATAGACCGTAATAAAAGACAAGGCATTAAAATAATCTCTCACAACGATGATTTGTTGAAAAAAGAAAAGAGTACAGTATTTTGTACTGCACCCCAAAAGTTGAACCTACAAAATTCAACTTTTGGGGTGTTTAATTATGAATAAAAGTTATAGTTTAGATTTCAAACTTAAAATATTACAAGAATACAAAAGCGGGCAACTTGGTTA